>JAYEOM010000140.1:5522-7495 GCA_034722955.1 Campylobacterota bacterium | reverse complement strand
GTCTAGTTCTCTCAACTGTAAGTCTTACCCAGTCTCTAATAGGGATATCTTTTGTTCTACTCATTCTCCAGATATCGCCAGCTTCACACTCAAAACTCATAAGGCAACCATCAGCACCAGTTACAGTAACTGTACCAGCTTCAGCTAGCTCAAATGTAGTTGGGTGAGAACCATACTCTTCTGCTTTTTGAGCCATAAGACCAATATTTTGCATTGTACCCATTGTAGATACATCATATTGACCGTTTTTCACACAGTCAGCTACCATCTCAGCGTGGAACATAGCGTAAGTAGAGTCAGGGATAACAGCTACACACTCAACTGCATCACCATTTCTATCCCACTGTTTACCACCTTCTCTTACCACTACAGGCATAGAAGCATCGATGATTACATCGTTTGATGCGTTGAAGTTTGTTGTACCTTTGTCAGAATCAACCATTGCAAGAGCAGGAGCATCAGAATCAAGAGCAGCTTTAAAGTCAGCTAAAATTTCAGCCTCTTTTGCATGACCTGCGATTTTCTTCTCTAAGTCAGACATACCTTGGTTTGGTTTTACGCCAACTTCTGCAAATGTATCTGCATGTTTAGCAAATACATCTTTGAAGAAGATTTGGAAAGCGTGACCAAACATAATAGGGTCAGAGATTTTCATCATTGTTGCTTTAAGGTGTAGTGACCATAAAACGCCGTTAGCTTTTGCATCTTCAATTGTTTTTGCATAGAAAGCGTTAAGAGCAGAGATAGACATAAATGTACCATCAAGAATCTCACCAGCAATCGCATCAACAGAAGTTAACTCTTTACCATTAAGTGCGATGGTGATTTTTTGATCTTTATCTAAAGTTACAGACTTTTCGTTTGAGAAGAAATCTCCATTACCTTCCATATGTGCAACATAAGACTTAGGATTCTCAGGGAATGCTCTTAGTTTATGAGGGTTGTTTTGTGCAAACTTCTTAACAGCTTTTGCTGCTCTTCTGTCTGAGTTACCCTCTCTAAGTACTGGGTTAACAGCTGAACCAAGACAAGTACCATACTTAGCTTGAATAGCTTCCTCATCAGCATTTGCTGGATTTTCAGGGTAGTTAGGAACATCGTAACCTTGAGCTTGAAGCTCTGCGATACAATCTTTAAGTTGACCAACAGATGCAGAGATGTTTGGAAGCTTAATGATGTTTCCATCCTCTTCTAAAACAACTTCTCCAAGCTTAGAAAGCTCATCATCAGCCAGACCCATAGTAGCAAGAACTCTACCTGCTAATGAGATATCAGAAGTTACAACTGAAACTCCTGCAGCTTGAGTAAACGCATTAACGATTGGGAGCAATGAGTATGTAGCAAGTGCTGGTGCCTCATCGATTTTTGACCAGATAATCTTTGGTAATTGTGACATGTTTAAAATCCTTAAATATTTGAATAGGGTAACATGATTTTATCGCTTAAGCTGTTTTGATTTGATTAAATAACTGTTGCCAAAATGTTATCTTATTTATATGTTTCTTTATTACACATCTATTGCGAGTTTTTGAGTAAATATTCTGCCGGAAAACCAACTGGGACAGGTGTGTCAAGTTCAACTACAATCTTCCCCTCTATACTGTACAATCTATAGGGTAGGTATATAAAGCGTGCTGATATATCTTTTTGAAGTTGGCTCTGCTCTTCTATATGTAAGCGAATACTATGCAGTGACCCTTTTCCGAACCGACTAGGCATCATAGCATCTACCGCCAAAACCAATACATCTATATCGTCACTTTTGACACGATCTTTGAGGCTATCACCCAGCCTATCATAACTATCCTGCATATCTTCAACTTGATTCTCTATTGTGCTAGCTGCACCATCTTTATTTAGTATCATCATAAATGGTCTAAACTTTTGTGTTACTTCTAGTGATACTTTTGCTCTCTCTACTGCTTTTTCCAATAGCAGTAGAGCTTTTTCATCATTATTTATATTTGACATTA
>JAYEOM010000140.1:0-5422 GCA_034722955.1 Campylobacterota bacterium | reverse complement strand
TTGGACTCCACTATCACATCAGCTAGTTTACTCTTGATGCGTAGCTCTAGTGGTCTTTTGCCTGGGTATTTTTCTACGAGACAAAAGAGCTCCTCTGCGATTTTGGCATCGGGCATCAGATTTAGTGCTAGCACAAGTGGAGGTTGTATAGGTTCGGGGGTATGTTTCTCCTCTTTTTTGACTTTGACTCTCTCTTTTTTGGCATCTTTGAGGGACTCTATCTTGAGGATGTTCATACGGGTGAAGTCACCATCTTTGGTGATCTTGACTTTGAAGGCTATCGGTTTAGTCATATCAAAATCCTCCTCTAGCTCTTTGAGACGCTTCTCAAAGAGCATCAACTCTATATTGCCATGTAGATCCATGATATTGGCTACACCAAACTTATTTCCTTTTTTGGAGATCTTCTCTGTTATCTCCTCTATGCGTCCTATAAAGAGAGCTTGTGAACCATCAGCTAGATCTTCTATCTCTGAGCTAAGTGTATAGTTGATCTCATCAAGCGTCTCACGATACTTATCTAGGGGGTGTCCTGATACATAGAAGCCTAGTGAATCCTTCTCGAAGTCAAGTATCTGCATCGGCTCAAACTCATCCATATCATTTAGCTCTATTGTGACAGAGGTCATCTCCTCCTCATCGCCAAATAGTGAACCAACCGCCATCTTCTTGGCAAGGTCAGCTTTTTGTGATGCATCCATGATCTCCTCTAGCTGGGAGAGCATCGCATTACGACTATAGGAGAAGCAGTCTAAGCCTCCTGATTTGATGAGGGATTCGATGACTCGTTTGTTGACTTTGGAGGAGTCTATGCGTGAAACGAAGTCACTAATATCTTTGAACTCCCCCTCTTGGCGAGCTTTGAGGATGGAGTTGATAGCGATATCTCCAGCCCCTTTGATAGCTCCCATCCCAAACATTATCACCTCTGCTTCGTCATTGCCATCAGCAGAGAAGACGAGGTCGGAGCGATTGACATCAGGTGGGAGTAGTTTGATGCCCATTCGCTTTAGTTCATCGACATATTTGACTACCTTATCGGTGTTATTCTTCTCTAGTGTGAGGATAGCCGCCATAAACTCTTGGGGGTGATAGTGCTTGAGAAATGAGGTATAGAAAGTCACCATCGCATAGGCAGCAGAGTGTGATTTGTTGAACCCATACCCGGCAAACTTAACAATCAAATCAAAAAGCTCAAAGGCTTTTTGTCTATCAAACCCTCTCGCTGCTGCCCCATCGGAGAACTCTCCTTGGAGCTTGTCCATCTCCTCTTTGATCTTCTTGCCCATCGCCCGTCGCACGAGGTCGGCACCACCGAGACTAAATCCCCCGATGGTTTGAACTATCTGCATAACCTGCTCTTGATAGACGATAACCCCATAAGTTGGCTTGAGGATGGGTTCTAGCTCAGGAAAGGCATAGGTTATCTCCGCTCTCCCATGTTTTCTCTCTACAAAATCATCAAGCATCCCTGACTCCATAGGTCCGGGGCGATAGAGTGCCAACATCGCGATAATATCTTCAAAGCCATCAGGCTTGAGCTTGCGGGCAAGATCTTGCATACCGGTAGACTCTATTTGAAATAGCCCTAGTGTCTCACCTGTAGAGATATACTCATAGACACCTCTATCATTGATATCCTCTTGGATAAAGTCGATGCGTCTACCGTGTCGTTTCTCTACTAGCTTGTTCGCCTCCTCTATAACTGTAAGGGTTTTGAGTCCCAAAAAGTCAAATTTTATAAGGTCAACATCCTCTACATACTTACCACTATACTGTGTCGCCAGGGTGTCGAGTCCTGTGGGTTTGAAGAGTGGGGTTTTTTGCCATAGGGGTTCATTGGAGATAACGACCCCTGCTGCATGTGTGCCTGCATTGCGGTTGAGCCCCTCTAGGGCTAGGGCATACTCCCAAGTCCGCTTGGCTTGTGGATCCTTCTCTAGCAACTCTGCTATTTTTGGCTCTTTATCATAAGATTTTTTGAGGTCTATACCCAGCTCATCAGGGATGAGCTTCGCCATTGCATCAGCTCTGGAGTATGGCATATCCAGTACGCGTGCTACATCACGGATGACCCCTTTAGCCAGCAGCTTACCAAAAGTGATGATCTGAGCGACATTGTGCCGTCCATACTTCTCCACAACATAATCAAGTATCTCCTGCCGTCTAGCTTGACAAAAATCCATATCTATATCCGGCATTGATATCCTCTCAGGGTTGAGGAACCTCTCAAAGAGCAATCCATAAGGGATAGGGTCTATATCGGTAATCTCCAGAGAATACGCCACTAGCGACCCCGCCGCCGATCCACGCCCAGGACCTACGGGGATATCCATCCTCTTGGCTGCATCCACAAACTCCCAAACGATGAGCATATAGCCGGGGAATTTCATATTGTTGATGATATCCATCTCGACTTGGAGTCGCTCTCTGTACTCTTCGTGCTGCTCTTTGGGTACTATCTCTAGTCTCTTCTCTAGCCCCTTTTTGCACTCGTGTATGAAGAGTATGATGTCGTTTTCTAAGCTATACTCCTCATCACTGGCGAGGGTGAGTCCTGCCTCTGCGGCTTTTTGTCGGGTAAATTTGAAGTTGGGTGGAGTTGGGTTGCCTAGCTTTATCTCCAAGTTGCATTTGTCAGCTATCTCTTGGGTATTCTCCAACGCTTCGGGGATATCAGCAAAGAGCTTTGCCATATCTTCAGGCGACTTGACATAGAACTCATGGACAGAGTGACGCAGACGATTTGGGTCATCATAGAGTTTGTTCATCGCGATGCACATAAAGGCTTCATGGGCATCGGCATCTTTTTGAACCGTGTAGTGGGTGTCATTGGTTGCGATGATCTTGATACCTGTCTCTTGTGATAACTGGATGATCTGTTTGTCTATACGGTGTTGATCGCCGATACCATGACGCATCATCTCTAGGTAAAAATCCTCACCAAATATCTCTTGGTACTCCCTAGCCACTTTGAGGGCTTCATCGTAACCTTTGGCACCAAATTTGAGATTGCGTTCCGAGAGATTGAGCTGCCAGTTGACCTCTCCTTGCAGACAAGCAGACGAACAGATAAGCCCCTCAGAGTTCTCACGCAGTAGCTCTTTGTTGATTCGCGGGTAGTAGTAGAAGCCATCTATATAAGCCCGTGAACTTAAATACATCAAGTTTTTATAACCTATTTCATTCTTGGCATAGAGACAGAGGTGAAACCGCTGACGCACACTCTTGTCACCCAAATTCTCCTGGTTATGCAGATAACACTCCATCCCAATTATGGGTTTGATACCCTCTTTTTTCATAGTATTGTAGAAGTCAATTGTACCAAACATATTGCCATGATCAGTCATAGCTACAGAGTCCATCCCCATCTCTTTGATCTTCTCGGCTAGAGCTTTTATCTTGTTGGCTCCATCGAGTAGGGAGTATTCAGTATGTAGATGGAGGTGGGTGAACTTAGGTATAGACATTATGAACCTTTGATAGAGTAGAGTGATGAAAAATAATATAGCAGAGTTTTGGTAAAAGATAGATTTATTAGTTTGCAGGGGAATAGACCCCCTCCATAAAATTTAGATGATAAAGTCTGTAGCTTCTATAGTGCTTGCTGCTGCACCTAGATCGATCAACATATCATTGGCATCAAATTTACCATCTGTGTTGACATCGATATAGGCTATATCAGAGTCTCTATCAACCATCACAACATTTCCGTCAAAATCCTGACCTATAGCCATGGGACCGGCTAGATTGTTGTCAAATTTCCCACTCGCATCTCTATCCAAAGCATCACCGCCTGCATCCTCGATAGCTCTCGTTAGCTTGATACTATCCAAGCCTGTGGAAAATCCTATGATCATATCCCTGTTGGCTGCTTGAGATTGATCTGCTTGTGTATAGACAACGATATCATTGCCTCCGCTGAGATGTATGCTATCTGCACCTCCTCCTGAGATGATCCTCGCACCTTCAACACTGACAATATTTTGATCTATTGTTATATTGCCTGTAGCTGCAGATAGATTGATAACCTCTGCTACTGCACCATTGGCACTGATAGTCATAGCTCCCGCACCATCAACAACAATCTTGTAGAGATCAGCATCTGAAATAGTGATCTCATTTGATACACCGGCTTGCGTACCTGAAGTCAGATTGATAGTCTCAACACCCTGTATATTTACCGTCTGTCTTGACTCTGTATTGTTAGAGATATTCATCGTATCATTGTCACCTACGATAGTAGCAGCTGTGTAGCTTACACTAGTTCTGGTACTAGAGCTGCCATTTAGCTCAAGATCTACTATATCTAGTACATTTTTGAAACTGCTTCTTGCGGTGCCACTTCCATCCATGGTGATAGAGACTACACCTGTCGTTCCTGCCAAATCTACAGTTTGATCAGCTGTAGTAGAGTTGATATAAGCCAATGTACCTACGCTTGACATATGTGAGATTGCAGTTGTAGTTGCTGTAGATGCCTCATTGGTAAAGAGCAGAGTATTGTCACCTCCGCCACCATCGATGGTATCTTCAGGATTGAGTGTATTGTTGCTAGCATTCGAAGCGACTAGAGCTGTGATCATATTGTCAAGGTCTGTACCCTCTATATTGTCTACCCCTGTAGTCAGAGGAATAGTCTGTGCATTAGTACTCCAGATATCGACCTGAGCCTTTGCATCGTCTACCGTGTTCTCATTACTTGTGACATCCTCCATGATCTCTACTGATTGATTGTAGCTAAGTAACGCTCCTTTATCTGCAAAGTATAGACCTACCTCTGTTTTGTTGTCTAGTATATCCTGATCTGTCCCTTGGGCACCATTGACCATGGCGATGATCATGTTTGCTCTGCTGGTACTACCTGACTCTAGTGCATTGACCCAGTAGGTCAATCCATCAGGATCCGCACCTCTATTATATACATTTTCATAAATCGTATTAACAAACTCTGAATCACTCAGAGTATCAGGATACTTCTCTCTGGTTTCATCCTGGTCAAAAAAGCTCTCTGCTATATGTTCGATAGCCATTCCTGTATCTACCCAATAGTCCAAACCTGCCGTATCGGGTGCTCTGTCAAATGTAGCTACATATATCTCTGCTACCTGTTCTTTAGTTACCATTATGATCTCCTTTAAGAGTGAGTGTTTAGGAATGCAAATTAAATAAGTGCCAAAATACGCGAGGTCAGGTGATTCATGATGCATTCGCTACGCTTCACGCATCACAAATCACCAGACCCCTAATACTTCTCTGATCTGTTCCCACCAAGAGCGATGAAAACAGGTAAATCAGAGGTACTACTATACTATGATATCATCTACGCCCTGAGTGAAAGATCCCACATCTTCGAACTGAATAGTACTGTCAGAAACAACATTATAGATATTGTCTCCGTCTAGATCGACATAGACTATCT
>JAYEOM010000139.1:0-28711 GCA_034722955.1 Campylobacterota bacterium | reverse complement strand
GTACTCTTCTCTCTTTTAGACTTTTTCTCCTTAGAGTATCTATAGAGCCTTACTAACTCTTTGCCACTAGGTATATATCGTATCTCCTTCTCTTCTATAAAGTATTGATTATTCTCTTTATTATAGAGTGTCTCAAATGGTAGAAGTCTGAGTGCTCCATCAGGGGAGATGATGAGAGATCTTTTATCTTTGATAGTATCGCCTAATAGTCTCTTTATGACAAGGTCATAGAGTTGTGATAGTTTCTCTTTTGAACTCTCTGTTAATGTTTTTAACTCTTTATCACTTATATTGGTATCATTGATAATAGCAGTGATATCTTCTCTAAATGATTTGACTAGGGTGTTTATCTTTTTGGTACTGTTGGCATCACTGAATGTAAAAGTTATACTCTCTTTGTGGTCAAGCGTGAAGAGATAATAGACATCGCCTACTTTAGCATAGTCTATATAGAGTTCATTCTCTTTAAGCCTTGATGCAATCTCTCTACAGTCAATACTCTCTAAACCCTGCTGCTCCTTGAAGATGCTATTTTTGGAGGATATATCATGAGTTAACTTTGATATCTTCTCTTCTATCTCCTTGATACTCTTTTGCCACTCTTCTCTCTCTTTTGGTTTTGGGAGGGATTGATATAGTTTGGCTAACTCTCTTTTGTGGCTGACTAGATCATCTATCTTTGTTTTGAGTTTTTTATCTTTGGTGGAGGCGTAGAGCGTTGCTATGGAGTTTTCACTATCAAAGATAGAGCCTTTATAGTTGAGCCAAGCGTTGATACTCGTCTGGAGAGTCTCTGTGAATTTTTGAGTACTCTGCTTTTGATTTAGCTCAATAAGGTAGTATGTGGTTGTATACATCAACAGAGCAACTTGTATGATATTATCTTTGAGGTATTTCTCTTTTCCCTTTACATCTAAAATAGAAAATATTTGATCCCTGTTTGCCAATAAGTTGTCAAAAGAGAGTAGAGCGTAGTGGTATGCTTCGGAATAGTTTGTCATATTGATATATAGTAAACTTAGATCATTATATATACTAGCATTGTTCGGATGCTCCTTTCCGCACCCCTCTCCGCACCCTTTGAGTGCTTTTTTGTGATAAGATAGTGATTTTTGATCATCTCCTAAGGTTCGATAGAGATAAGCTATATTTGAGTATAGTTTAACTGTCTCGGGGTTTCTTTTTCCAAATCCCTTCTCCTTTATCTTCAAAGCTTTTTTTAAATATTTCAATGAGTTGTTGTACTCTCCCATACTATAATATAGAGAGGCTATATTGTTATATGTAGTTGGGATAAAGACACCTTTTTTATCTCCATACTTTTCATATATACTCAACTCTTTTTCTCGATAGATAAGTGATCTGTTAAGGTCGTTAATGTCACTGTAGAAATTCGCCATCTTCGCATACTCTAAAGCGATAAGAAAATTCTCTTTTCCGCGACTCGTATCTTTTAGCAGTTTTTCATTGATGGCTGAAGCTTTTTCGTAATACTCTGATGTTTTTTGATGGTCTCCCATCCTGTAGTAGAGGTTGCCTATTTGGTTGTATGCTTTAGCAGTTTGTGAGTGGTATCTCCCATAACTCTTCTGAAATAACTCCAATGATTTTTTAGAGTACTCTAATGCTTTTGGCAGGTTGTTGGTGACTGTATAGAGTGATGCGATTTGATTATAGTTATGTGGGAGTACATGTTGATTTTTTTTATCTTTTTGTGTCAATAGTATGGATTTTTCCAAATAATATATAGCTTTTTTATGCTCTTTTAGCTTACTGTATAGATCGGCTAAACCACTATAGCTTGCTGAAGCTCCCAATGCCATCTTGCCAGAGAATTTTTCATGAAAATCTATAGATTTTTGATAATACTCTACAGCAGTTCCGTAGTCAAGCATATTGCTGTAAACATTGGCTATATTATTGTATACAGATCCAAGATCCGGATCATTTTTGTCCAGACGCTTCTCCTCTATAGATATATATTTTTGAAACTTCTTTTTAGCAGAAGCATAGTCGCCTTTATGATATAGTCTGTAGCCTTCACTGTTAAATTTCTGAGATTTTCTATATAGATTTTTTTTGCTTGCACTATCTGCACCCAGAAGAGTAGCCCATAGAGATACCACAAAGAGAATACTCAACCACCGTCTCATCTGAGTAGACCTATAGTTCATCAAAGTTGCAACTCAATGGGTAGAATTTCAATAAATCCTGATTTGAATCGCTTCCATCTGCTCACTTCTGGTTCCGAATGATAAATCACTTTTTTTCCATCGATATGGGTAGTCCAGAAAAGTTTGCCTCTGCCGTCCATCATAACTCTGTAGCTATTTTTTGGATCAACTCCTCCTCTCATATATGCCAAGACCTCTCTGGCTATTTTAGGACTTTCGATATATAGACCACCCTCTGTATTGATCGCTGCTGAACGAGGATCAAGATTGAAACTCCCTACAAATACTGAACTGCTATCAAATACCATAGCTTTAGTATGAAGCCCTGTTTTGATGGTTTTGGTGATCAACTCTCTGTTGACAATTTTATTGGCACCTGCATCGGGACGCAGCTCATATAGCTCTACTCCAGCCCGAAGAAGTTCCTTGCGATATCCGGCATAGCCTGCATGGGCAGGTACGACATCATTGGATGCTAGAGAGTTGGTCATGATCTGAACCTTTACTCCTCGCTTATGCAGTTGTTGTAGTGCCACCATCCCCACCGGACGAGGAACAAAATAAGCTGACTCTATATATAGAGACTCTTTGACTGATAGGACACGCTGTTCTAGTTTTTGGATCATTGTATTTGTCTGTTTGTCTGCTTGGATCTGCATACTGTTGGGGTCATCCCAGACATAGAGACCTTTTGCCCAGATAAAGCTGTCACGGATACGAATCATATCTTTTTTGAGTGTTTTGATATCTCTATCGAGAGGATATGGAAAGTCTAGTTTGCTAATCTTCTGATCCATCATTTTCTGAACTCTTGAGAGATCACCTTTAGTATATGTTCGCTTGGTCAATGCACTGATCGGCATGGACCATTTGCCGTTCCAGAAGTCATCATAGACAGATGATATCTGCCGTACCACAGGACCGGCTGCCGCGATATCCAAATCTCTAAAGTTCATATGGTCTCCCACGGCAAAGTAGTGATCTCCGATATTGCGTCCGCCTATGATAACGAGTGAATTGTCGATAACGATTGTTTTGTTATGCATGCGGTGGTTAATTCTATCAAAATCACTGATAAAATCAAGCAGGTGATTGTTTCGATGTGCAAAAGGGTTAAATAGTCTGATCTGGATATTGGGATGTGCATCCATGGCAGCTACTATATCATCCCGACCGCTCTGCTCTACATCATCGAGAAGTATACGGACTTTTACGCCACGGTCTGCAGCTTTGAGTGCTTCATGGGCTAGGATTAGACCTGTCTTGTCTGAATACCAGAGATAGTACTGAAGATCGAGACTCTTCTGTGCGAGTCTAGCCATAGCTATGCGTGCCGTAAAGGCATCTTGACCATATGGGATCAGCTTAAACCCTGATTTGCCAGGATGCTTTGCAGCCTCTTCTTCAAACAAACGACCAATCTTCGTAGATTTATAGTCAATGAATGCCGATGAAGAGGTTCTAAGGTACTCTTTTGGCAAACTAACACAACCACTCAAAAAGAGGATGAGGGTAATGATGGCTATCATATTCTTTTGCATACTTAACTCCTTGTGAAAATCAACTAAATATTGTAAATTATAAAACTTATATACTTTGATATCTATAATAAAAAAGTATTTGGATATGATATCAAAATATAAATATAGGGATGATGGATGTTTAGAGTTATAAGTAGTATTTTATTGTTAAGTCTAGGGCTTCAGGCACAGGGTGATATGAAGCCACTTGACTGCAAACTTCATATCGCTCTCACACAGAGAGAGCCAACGCAGATCATACTGACACTCAGCCATGATGATAAGTGCGAAGTTATTATGGATCAAAACAGTAGTCAGGTCAAACTTATATCCAAACATATAGATGACTCAAACAGCAGCAGTGATCAAGAGAGTAAAAATAGTTCTATACCCTCAACAGGTAAGATTGACGGATTGGTCACCCTTGCCAAGAGTAAATTGGGCAACAGTTACGCTCCTGCCAAGGCAGGACCAGACCATTTCGACTGCTCTGGATTTGTCTACTATCTTTTCAAAACCAATGATATATCGATACCTAGATCATCTATAGAGCAGTCCAAAGCAGGAAAACACCTCAATCGTAAAGATATCAAAAAGGGTGATATACTCTTTTTTGATACTGCCAATCGACACCATGTCAACCATAGCGGCATCTATCTAGGAGATGGAAAGTTCATCCACTCAAGCTCTGGCAGAGCCTATGGGGTCACTATCTCAGAACTGGACAAAGGGTTTTACAAAGATAGATTTCTGTGGGGCATACGGAAGATTGAGGAGTAGGGCGGTGATATAGAGAACTTTTTATCTGGAGCTTTATTATATAATATATAAGTTCATTTTAAAAATCAAATATAAATCTAATTTAGCAAACTCTTTTAATGAGATGATAGATAAAATAGATAAAAATCAACTTGATATAGAGAGATTAAATAGTAATTTGGCCAATAAGATTGAAGAGGAGGTTGAAAAAAATAGAAAGAAAGATCAAATACTATTTCAACAATCCCGCTTAGCCCAGATGGGTGAGATGATTGGTATGATAGCTCATCAATGGAGACAACCACTAGCTGCTATCGGTAGTACAAATGCATCTTTAGAGTTGAAAGCTACACTTGATAAACTAGATAATGAGATAGTGATAAAACACGCAAAGAGCATATCTCAATACACTCAGCATCTAAGTTCAACTATAGATGATTTTAGAAGTTTTTTCAAGCCAGATAAGATCAAAAAAGAGACATCTCTAGAAGATGTTGTCAGTGTTTCTTTAAATATAATAGAGACATCTATAGCTAATAAAAATATATCTATCATTAAAGAGTTAAACTCAAAAGAGCGTTTTAAAACATATCCAAATGAGCTAAAACAGGTAGTGCTAAACCTACTCAAAAATGCAGAAGAGATACTGATAGAGAGGAGTATAGAAAACCCTACTATCAAGATAATAGCAAACCATAATAGTTTGATCATCAGTGACAATGGCGGCGGTGTACCGGAGGATATCATAGATAAGATATTTGACCCATATTTTTCAACAAAATTATCAAAAAACGGAACAGGATTGGGACTATATATGTCCAAAACTATCGTAGATGAGCATTGTGGTGCTAAACTGAGTGTAGCCAATGATAAGGATGGTGCTAGTTTCAGTATATTACTTTAAAGTATACTATTGAATTTTAAATTCAGAGGATTTGGCTACTATATTTGTCCCATTTCTCTTCGTATCTCTATCGCCAATAACTATAAAACGATAAGTTCCATCTCTAGCAACTTCACATCTAGTCATCTTTTTATCCCATCTATGTGTTGCACACTCTTCAAACTCTAGTTTGACTACTGCTCTTCTGCATTTGGCATCACACGGACAATCGATATTGCCCTTAGCAAATCTCCATCTCTCCTTCTCCTTTTTCTCTACATTGACACCTCTATATGTGATCTCTCTATTTTCAATGTTATTGCATATTGTGATCTCTGCATCTCTGTCTATTTTCTCTATATTGATAGTTATCTCGGATTTGGCAAGCAGAGGAAGAGACAATAGACCGATAATAAGTGCCGTAAAATATCTTATCATAGATATCTGCTACTCAAAATACTCATCAACTATCTGAGGAAAGAGTCTGATCGTTTTGCGGGCTTTCTCTATCTTGGGGGCAAAGATCTCTGAGCTAGCTGGAAATTGTCTCATCAAATCTTCATAAATCTCAATCTTATCATCCATATGATCCTCCAAAGCATCCAAAAATAGTTGCATATTCTCTTTAGTTACAGCAAACTTCATGATGAGTTCAAACATTCGCTTGCGTGGGTGGATCGCCATGGATTCACCTGCGGCTAGGGCTATATCCTTAATATCCCATCTGGATATATATATACCGCTGACATTGGGAGCTATCAGCTTGGCATAGAGTGCCTCTGTGTAGGATGGATAATCCTTGAGGTCTACCTCCTCTTCTGATTCGCAACTACCATCACTGCATAGTGCTTCATTGGCATTGAAGTTTTCAAACTCTTTGCGTAGATCTTCGATATCTCTCATATCATCTTCTCCATTTTATCTTTTTTCTTCTCTATCAAGAGGGGTATAGTATCTACCTCTATAGTCGCACCATACCATCGGTTGGCGATCAGCATCATCTTGGTGACAAAACGGATCTGATCGTCTAAGAACTCCGGATTGTCAAATAGCTTCTCTACTTCACTATCTAGAGAGTAACCCTCTACTCTCCCATCTGTCACTTCGATAAAATCAACATATCCAAATCTCTTCGCATCACTATTGAGATAGTCACAATACCCAACTACTCTCTCTTGAAACTCTCTCTCTATTATCATCTTGTCTACTTTTGACTCACCAACACTCTGCATCGTAAACTCAAAATGCTCATCAGTTATATTGAGTGCTATGGCTGTGGCATTTAAGTGATTCTCTTTTAGGATAGCATTGAAATACTTTCGTCCATATCCTGTCTGAGCATTATAACCTAAAATCGTACAGAGTCCTGTATCGGGTTTTATCTCATGAGGTTGCATCTCTCCTCCTCTCTAAAAATTGATTTTTCGTGCATTTTCATGTAGTATCATAGCCTCTTCCTCTTCTGTACTGCAGCGAGGACATATAACTTCTCCGCCTTGGTAGGTGAAGTAGCCTCCGCACTCACCGCATCGCTTGATATCAAACGATGCAAGTGTTCTCTGAGTTGGTTCAAAAAACTCTTTGATCTCAAAACCCTTCTGCAAGCCTATAGCATCTGGTTCACAAACATCATGACAGAGCCTACACTTGAGACACAACATAGCATCGAAGTTTATCAGCGAAAACTTTCCATCAGAGCTGAGAGCTCCCGTAGGACATATGCGGTAACATATTTGACAATTGGTACAGCTCTCATCAACAAACTTTTGTGAAGTGAAGCTCACATCCTCCTCCGGCAAGATCTCATACACTGCAGGCTTCTCTGCTCTTTTGAGTGCAGTAAAGAGTATCTTTCGTTTGTTTGGGATCTCTCTCTCTTTTATCTTGGATATAACCGAATCATCTATCTCAAACTGCTTTTGTTCATCAGCATTAAGAGCTTGATCAAAAGCCTCCTTCTGCCTAACGGCACCACCCAATGAGATGTTTGATAGAAAAGATCGCCTAGATGATATATCACTCTCCTCTGTATGCTCCGGCGGATGATAGCCTGTGAAGTCAACAACTAACTCTTTTTTGCTAAAACTAGATAGGATAAAATTGCACTCCTCTATATTTTGCAGGATTTGACCATAGAGGGGATCTCTGATTTCACAGTTTTGACAATGTCCCAAATCGAGTATGATATCCTCTTCATTGGTCAAAACCATCGAGATGAGATGCTCAACAGTGAGCATGCTAAGACATGGGATACTCTTTTTGCAAGAGATCAGCTTCTCTCCATCTTCTAACATAGAGAAAAATAGATCAACAGTAGAGAACTCCTTGAGAGAAAATGCCTCCGTAGGACAGATACCTACACACCCTCCGCAGTCAATACAAGCCGAAGGGGTAAATGTAGGAGTATTCTCCACTATCTCCAAGGTAGAGACAGGACAGATCTCTATACATTTTGTACACTCGGAGAGTCTGCTAGTCGCTCTCACACAGGAGGCTAGATCAAAGTTTAGACTCATTATTGACTACAGTGAGTAGATAGAAGCTCTGTGATATGTTCAAAATCACTGAGTAGAAACTCTAGTGTCAACTCTGCACCATCATGATATAGTGCTGTTCTTGATTCTCGCTTCATATTGATCAGAAAGAGTGGAGCCCACTCTAGGAGATGATCCTTTAAAAAGCCTCTTTGGACTTTTAGCAGTTCACAAACACCCTCTATGTCATCGGCATCTAGTGCTTTTTGCTGAGCTGTGCAGAGCATATACATAAACTCAAGCTCTATACCGATATGGTCAGCACTGACAACTCTAGCAGCTGTCAACTCTACACGAAAATCCAAAGCATTATATAGCTCTACCACAGGATTGTCACCCCCACTCTCTATCATCTGGTCATCTCTAGTATAAAAACTCTCATAAGGAACCAGATGCATTAAAAATAGATTGGCGAAATCAACATCGTAATACTCTGCGATAAGAGTAGTCATATCTATCTGAGATCTCTTGCCCCATATCTTGTAGTTTGGAAAGAGATCAAGCAGTGCTTCATCACTCTCTATCTTTTTTAGAAACTCTTCATCTGCCTCTATCAGCATCAATCGTGAAATCAATGCATATAGAGCAATACGATTTTCTACCTCTTGTTTCATCTTCTCCATCTTCTATGCCTTTGGTTATATTATTATGGACTTAGGAACTTCACAAGAACAACTCTACCAAGATGACGCAGGAATTTTGTTTCTAGTTGGATTGTCTCATGAGGAGCATAGTGATTCTATGCGACGATTGAGAGAATCCAACTAGGAGCAAAAGGAGAAGTCAGATGGGTAGAGTTGTTTTTGGGAGGTTCCTTATACCACTTTAAAGATAAAAAAATCATAAAATTTTATCTGGAAAATTGTAGTAGGTGAGTCAGGCAGGAGAACCCTGCCCAGTATATTATGTTAGTTTGACACTGTACGCTTTGAGAGACAGAGGTACTGCCGGTCGCTTCATATGAACGGGTCTTCTAAGTATATCTGAACTATCGAGAGGACGAGTCAGTTTGTCTCTCCACTCTTGATAGACTTTGAAGTTATTTTCATAGTTCACAAAGATATCACCGATCTTATCATCTTTGGCAGCTTTTTCGATACGAATCTTCTGATGCCAAGCGTGGTTGCCTGCTATTGGATCTGGATGTGAAGGCGCTACAGCATTTTGCCAAGCACCGCTCAATCCATCCCACCAGATGTTGTCAAGATCTTTGTTGTACTCTTTGAACTGCCAACTATCCCTGCGTGCCATCATGCCTTTGTCGAGACCCTCCGTAGGCTTCAGTGTTCCTATCTTGCCATCCATCGTCATGTCATATAGAGGTGCACCTACACCCATAACACCTAGCTTCTGCTCAAAACCGTGGATCTCAACAGCATTTTTGAGCTTCCATCGTCCGGCATGGTGAGAACAGGCTGTGACACCTGGCATCGTACCCTCTGTAGGGACTGCCATAGCGACAAAGTAGCCAGACTCAAGACCCGAGACAGTATCTGTAATGGTACATTTTATCGCATCACCACGCTTGATCCCCAATCGTTTGGCATCTTGGGTATTGATCCAGACTGGGTTGTGGTTTTGTGAAATCTCCATCAAATGTTTAGAGTTGACTGAACGGGTATGAATATTGTACGACAATCTATAGACGGTATTGAGTGCGAACTCGTTATCCTTCTCCATAAAGTCATGGTGTACATGGCTGACTACATGTACCATCTTTTCACGCTCTTCTCTGCTCTTCGGGTAGATAGGTATAGCATATTCAGGCCACTTCCACTCTTTGAACCACTCTGAGTAGAACTCAAGTTTACGGCTTAGTGTATGGAAGCCCTTTTTCAACCCACCATCAACCTCTATACCTATAGCTTTTTTACCGCCAAATACATGATCATCTACAAGAAGTGCACCATACTCATCTTTTTCTACATCACCCTCAGAGTACTCATGACCGTGTGAAATGTATTTGCCATCTTTTTTGTGGAGATCTCTCTCTTGAGGTCTATAGATATTGTCCTCTTCTAGCCAAGTACCACGATCTCTCATCATCTCATAGTTTGGATACTTCGAATCAGGATAAGCCGCTTTTGCTGCTTTTTTTAGATTTGGAAGTTTATCAAACGCCGCTTGGTACCACTCGGGGATAGTTACTGCTCTGCTAGGATCCTCTTTGGATGCCCAGTATTTTCTGACACCTAGAGAACCATCAGGATCTACATGGTGAACCATGATATTTGCCCAGAACTCTACCTCTTCCCACACTTCACCAAGACCGGCTTTCACATGTGCTTCGAGTGTTGCTCTGGTTGGATCTTCAGGTTTCCATCCCATCTTTTCGAGAGCGACTCTCAAGGCAGGATTTCTAAAGCTCAGCCATCTAGCTGGTCTTGTAGCTTCTGAATGCTGATCATGTCTCTCTCCGGCTAACCCTACAGGGAGTACATAGTCACAATACCAGTTGGTCTCTGACCAAGTAGGAGAGAGATTGAAACTCATCTCAATCTTATCTTCTCTCTTGAGTGCCTCAATCCATCTAAATCCGTCAGGATTTATCCAGACAGGGTTGTACATTCTAGGGATCCAGACAGCTAATTTTTTAGGAATAGAGGTCAACCCTTTGTCTGCCCACTTTTTCTGCCAAGCATCATCCATCAAGAGGTGTGGCATGATATGGCTCATCTCATAAGTGCTGAGCGGATACTCAGGTGGCCACGCTATCTCATTCCATACATCTACTCTCGGAGGTCTCACGCCTGCTTGAGCAGCTGCATCACCCTTGCCATTGACAGAGATGACAGACCAGTGGTGGAGACCGACAGTCCCCTCATCACCGGACATAGCACCACGAAGTACAAACGGCAAGAAAGCAGATCTTGCTATCATCCATCCGCCTCTATGTGCGATAGGTCCTGCCCTCCAGATATAAGTAACAACCCTATCACCTGCATCGATAAACATATCATATAGTTTTTCAACTATTCTAGCTTCGATACGACACTCTTTGGTGACAAAGTCTAGTGTATATGGGCTATACATTTCAGATATCATAGTGATGAAATCCTGATAGCTGTTGCCCTCTGGTACAGATTTGATATAACCCTTTTCGACGAGGTATCCAAGATACTCTTTGTCTGCCATCAGGCGATCCCAGTTTACCCAGTTTTTGACAAAAGCATGATCAACTTGGCTCTTGCCATCTAAACCTTTTTCATTCAGGATGCGGTTGGCGAGATAGAGATATAGTGCTGTCTCTGTCCCCGGCCAAACAGGTACCCAGAGGTCTGCCATACCGGCAGAGTTTGACATTCTAGGATCCATGACAACAAGTTTGGCACCTTTTCTTCTAGCATCAGCAATCGCCCCTGCTGCCTGCTGGAAGTAGTGTCCTGCATCTGCCGCATGAGAAGATTGAAGAAATATCAACTTTGCATTTGCCCAGTCTGGATTGTTTCTGTCATCATTGCTCCACTGGATCGTACCTTGTCTAGCACCTGCAGAGCATATATTGGTATGTGAATCATATCCATCACAACCCATAGAGTGTGGTACGCGGTGACCAAAGCCATTTTCATTTGGACGACCGACATGATACATGATAGACTTTCGAGAAATTTCATCACCACCTTTGAGTGTATCATTCATCTTTTTGCCGATCTCGGACATAGCACTCTCCCAAGTGGTTCTGACCCATTTGCCCTCTCCTCTCTTGGAGCCGGGAGCTCTTTTGAGTGGGAAAGGGATACGATCAGGATCATACATCTGTGATTGGCTTGCGTATCCTTTTGCACAGTTCCGTCCACGGCTACCTGCGTGAAGCGGATTGCCCATGTATTTACGGACTTTGAGATCTCGTGGATCTTGAGATTTTTTATAGAGACCGATATCAACCCAAGCAGTCAATCCGCATGAGGCTTCACAGTTGGAGCAAGATGTTGGTACTAACATGTACTCTGTAGCTTTGATGCCATCAGGATTGCTTTCACTCTGTACACCTTTTCTGCCTGTGCCTCCTCTCTTCCAGTCATTTCCATCTAACTCTGTAAAGCTATCCCACTCCTCTAGAGGTGGATAAAATGCAAGTGTTTTAGGTGTCGGAGTAAACTTGCTGTCAGCTACAGCCGGTGTATCTGCAATCGTTTCAAATACACCCTTTGCCAATGCAGCACCAGCTACAGTATACGCTGTACCTTTGAGGAAAGTTCTTCTACTTTCGATAAACGAAGGTTTGTCACTATTCATAGATTTTGTCATTAATATCTCCTTCTTAACTTAACGGTAACATTTGTGGGATTTTGAGCCAAACATCTTTTGCCATATATAGCCCAACCAATGTCAAAATAGCAGCAAATCTCAACAGTGTCTTGTTGTCACTCTTCATCACGGATGTACCGAGGAAGAACGGGATAATAAATCCTAGAGCCATAGCCATCCAAAACTCTACACTGTACTCTCCGCCTGCATGGACATATGCTAGTGTCGCTTCTGCCTCTGCTGATTTGAAGGAGAAGAAGTACTCGCCCATATACATCATAAAGCTAAAGAAGACTGCCATAGATAGTACCAGAGCCAAATCTTTTCTAGCCTCCCTGCTCCAAGAGTCTGATATCAAGATCAGTGCCGCAGAACCAGCCATAAAAGCAGCTAGCAGCATCTGCATCATCTCTGTCGGTGCTTGCCATAGATCCCTAGCACTTGACTCTGCCATAATAATAGCCGTATAGAGTGTCACAGGAATCGCCAAAAAGATAACAAATGGAAAGATCTTTTCATAAAATGGACTATGTTCTCTAGCACTTTTTGCCAAGCCGTTGTGTCTGGCAACATCAGGGAAGGCATCCAATACGCCGATCACCATCATGAGAGTGATCAAGAGGGTAAAGAGTGATGCCATCCAAGCTCCCACTGTAATAGCTGAAGTCCAGTTTGGGTGCAAGAATATGTTGACCATCCTTAGTGGCTGATGAAGATCTACCAGTGTAAATAGTAGGAAAACATTCAAAGCTATAAATGATATCAACGGCATCATCCACCTAAGATTTGGCATATCCTCTTTTTTGTGCCTATAGAGCAGATAAGCACCGATCAGGATAACACCTGTACCGATACTTTTTGCCCACATATTTAAAGTAATCATCCACCCCCAGATAATCCCGGGAATCGCTACATCCATCGTAACAATAGCGTGTGTTGCATCAATACCATGCTCTACCATCAGTGACCTCCTTTATGTTCATGCGACTCTTCTGCTTTACTCTGGTCAAAATCCATAAAACTTCTGTTGTCTGTTTCACCATGACTGGCAAATGGAGCAAGGAATCTATCAAGTATACTATGGTGAGGATCTCCAACATGCTCTAGGTGAGTAATCTTGTTAAATAGCCCATACCCTTCGATTCTCTCATGTGCTAGAGGATTGAGTGTCTGATTTCCGCCACCAACATAGTAGTGTTTGGGATCTGTATGCTTTTCAGGTTTTCGGACTTGAACGGCACCTTGATGCTCCATAATGTAGCGTGCGATGTGACTTGTATCATCCTCAACATCACCAAATATATTGGCTTCAACGGGACAAGCTACCACACATGCCGGCATCATTCCACTCTCTATACGGTGTGCACAGTAGGTACATTTGTCAGCCGTATTTGTTTCGGGATCCATATAGATAGCACCATAAGGGCAAGCCATCATGCACCCTGCACAGCCGATACATCTCTTATTGTCTATATTGACAATACCGTTTTCCAGATAATGCAGTGCTGAGACTGGACAGATTCGTTCACACGGTGCATTTTCACAATGATTGCAGCGTAGTGGTGTAAAATTTCTCGATGCATCTGGGAATGTTCCTATATCGATATATTTGACACGCAGACGCCAAGAGCTCAATGGAACTTCATTTTCCACTTTACATGCGACTTCACAACCTTTACACCCCATACACAGGTTTAGGTCAACCAAGAAACCTAGTTTCATGCTTCCTCCTTGAATTTTAGCATAAGCTTATAATGCTTATAAGTGCCTCTTAAGTGCGACCTCAAGGGCATTTGCCTTGGCTTTAGTGTATTGGTTTTTGGATTAAAATATAATGATATAGGAAGAAATAAATAAATAATTTCTACTTTAGTTATAGTGATGCTACTAATCGATAAAAAAATATTATTTAGTTGATCAATTTTTCTGCTATCTATTTGAGTTTTGACTGGGCATCATCTATCCAGCTGTTGAAATCACCCACATTGAAATATCCGGTAACCCGCTCCAATATCTTCTTGTTTGGAGTCATGAAGTATATAGTGGGGACATATTTGGCATAGGGAATATCAGGAGATGACACCTCATCTCTATCGATCTTGACCAATACAAACTTCTCTAGACGCTTGCTTATGCTGCTATCTTCCAGTGTACGCTTCTTCATCTTGACACACCATCGGCAGCTTTTACTCTCTACCATCACCATCAATGGTCTACTCTCTGTTTTTGCTTTGTGAAAAGCTGTTTGTAGGTTTTTTTCCCAATGCAACTGCCCTGCACCAAGCTGAGTACTCCAAAATAGAGTGGTCAATAGTATCCAGCCTAATAGTAGTCGCTTCATTTGTCATCCTTGAAGTTTTTGATTGTTTCACAAAATATTAGATGAAGTTTTTCAACTTCATCTATAGTTGTATGTTCATTTGGTGCGTGTATAGAGTCATTTATCACACCAAACTCTACAGCCTCTACACCAAATTCAGCTAGAAAGCGTGCGTCACTAGTACCTCCGGCAGTTGAGTGCTGAGGCTTGATACCGCAAATAGACTCTATTGCACTATCGAGTGTTTTGACTACAGCTGTATTGGGATTGGTCAAGAAAGGTTTTGAGGATTGGTTGATCTCAAGATCATAATTCATACCATCAAAGTATCGATCTATCAACACTTTGACATCTTCTGTATTGGTCTTGGTCGAGTTGCGAACATTGAACATCATCTTGAGTTTTCCTGGGGTTACATTGGTCACCTCCATCCCTGCACGAATATCTGTTATGACGAATTGACTAGGAGAAAAATGCTCATCCCCCTCATCGAGATTGATTCCTGCAAGTTTAGGCAATATCTGTGCTACTTTGTGGATGGGATTGATAGATTTTTCAGGGTATGCAGCATGTCCCTGCTTGCCATGCTTTTGAATCACTCCATTGATAGAACCTCTTCGTCCTATTTTGATGGAGTCTCCAAATACTCTGTCGCAAGTTGGTTCAGCAACGATACTATAGTCAGGCAGAAACTCTATCGACTTTAAGTGTTCGAGCATGATCTTGGTGCCGTATTTCGCATCTCCCTCCTCATCGCTAGTCAAGAGTAGAGAGAGTGTACCGCAAAACTCCTCAGTCACTTTCATAGCCTGCACAAATGCTGCTACTCCACTCTTCATATCCTGTGTACCTCGTGCAGTGATCACTCCATCTCTGATAAGAGGGACAAAAGGATTGCTTGACCACCCTTCACCTGCCGGAACGACATCAACATGTCCTGCAAAACAGAGGTGAGGACCTTGCGAAAATCGTTTATAAAGAAAGAGATTTTTAACACCACCCTCATTTCTCCATATAGCATCGTACCCATCTAGATACTCTTCGATAAAGGCTAATGACCCTGCATCTTCAGGAGTAACAGACTCATAACTTAATAGTTTGATAAAAAGATCTACTGTCTGCATCATCCTCTCTCTATTTCGCCACGATAAGAGACAATACCACCAGAGTGATTTAGAACATTAGTATGTCCATTTTGCTTGAAGCTATTTTGGATTCTACCACTTCTAAAATCTGTACGACAGGTAAATATAACAATTTGATCTTTTGTCTCTCTGAGAAATCCATCTCCCCAATCTTGAAATGCTGAAGTAGGTTTCAGTAGATCGACACCAACTATATGACTGATCTTGTATTCCATATCTTCACGGACATCAATGAGTAAAAAATCCACCTTGCCTTCAGCTCGCTCTCTCAGTAGCTCCTCTAGCTCTTCTGAACTCACTATACTCTGTTCCAATAATCTACTCATCTGCTATCTCGTCCTTGGTTTAAATATTATTTGTTGGCTTCAACATACTCTGGAGTACAAAAAATACCGCAGTGACATTTGCCTTCATTGGGCAGCTCATCATTGATCGCTTGAGGACAGGGACAGATTCGGTTATCTGCACTGATGTGTTTGTCAAGATTCTCAGGATCCTCTAGTACCATGTAACATGGGCAAAAACGCCTCCCATATAGTATCTTGTGTCTAGCAAGCCCTAGCGTCACACCTTCGGTGACATCATGATTTGGGTGGTACTCCCAGCCAAACTGCTTACACACTTTATCTGTAAATTTTTTAGTCTTTTCAAGCTCTCGCAAAAACTCTTCCGAAGCCATATCAATTTGTTGCATCATATCTACTCCTATTTAACTGTTTATTCTTTATGGTTATATCTTAAAGAGAATTAATATATAATGATACCGATCATATCTATAAGAAAATAAAGGATGCCTGTGCAGATAGATAACACTGTTTTGACAAAATTGGAAAAGCTTTCACATCTTCATATTGATGAAGCAAAGAAAGAGGAGATCATCGGACAACTTACAGAGATCGTCTCATATGTAGAGAATCTCTCTGAGTTAGATACCTCCTCACTGGATGCTTCATTCTCAACACTAGATGGTGGTACACCTATGCGTGAAGATAGAGCAGAGAGTAACCCAACTGTATCAAATAGTATCTTGGAGCATGCTCCCCAAAGCAGTGATGATTTTTTTGTTGTCCCTGCGATTATAGAGTAAAATTAAACCAAGGAGAAGAGTATGTCAGATTTCAATATAAAAAAATTGCTTCAGAGTGTCGTAAGTCATGGGGCTTCCGACCTTCACCTAGTGAGTCGTAGTGAGCCACAGATTCGTTTGGATGGTTCACTTAAGCCAGTTAATTTACCCGTAATGACCGGTGATGATATAGAAGAGATGTGCTACTCTTTGATCACTGAAAAGCAAAAACAAGCTTTTGAAGAGCATGATGAGCTTGACTTTGCTATTCTCCTGCCGGGTGTCGGACGATTTAGAGCCAACTTTTACCGTACGCTCGGTGATACAGCAGCTGCATTTAGAACTATTCCTATCAAAATCCCTTCACTTGATGACCTCAACGCTCCAGAGATATATAAAAAGCTCATCCAGAGAGAGAAGGGTCTTATATTGGTTACCGGACCTACAGGATCTGGTAAGTCGACAACACTTGCAGCGATGATCAATGAGATCAATCAAGAAGAGCATAAGCATATTATCACAGTTGAGGATCCGGTGGAATTTATCCATACCAATAAAAAATCTGTCTTCTCTCATAGAGGGGTAGGTGAAGATACCCAAAGCTTCTCAGCAGCTCTCAAGTTTGCAATGCGTCAGGATCCAGATATCATCCTGATCGGGGAGATGCGTGATAAAGAGACTATCGAAGCAGGATTGACAGCAGCAGAGACAGGTCACCTAGTCTTTGGTACGCTTCATACCTCTTCTGCACCAGGAACAATCAACCGTATCATCGATGTATTTACAGGTGATGAGCAGCCGCAGATCAGAGCGATGATCTCTACATCACTTGTTGCTATTATCGCACAAGCTCTACTACCAAAAATAGGAGGTGGTCGTGTTGCAATACCGGAGATACTTACTACAAATCATGCGATCGCCAACTTGATCAGAGAGGACAAAGTCCATCAGCTCTATTCACAGATGCAGTTAGGGCAGGGTGAAACTGGCATGCAGACACAGACACAAGTAATGCTCAAATATGTAAAAGATGGTGTTATCTCTAAAGAGCATGCTATTCAATTTTCCAATAAACCAGATGAGGTGATGAAGGCTCTCAATTATTAAGACTCATAAGGCAACTTGGATATAATATAGAAAATATGAGAAAAATAAATTAAAAAAAGGCAGAAGAGCAGATGGATATCAGTACACTCGACTTTAACTATTTTGATGTTACGATAGGTTCTATCGTAGTCATATTGGGTATCAAAGGCATGATGAATGGCTTCATCAAAGAGTTGTTTGGTCTTATTGGACTAGTTGGCGGTGTCTATATCGCATCACGCACTGCTGAACAGGCAGGAGATTATATAGATAAAAATCTCTATCATCTTGAAAATACAGCTGCATTGAATATGTTGGGATTTATTGCTATTCTTGCTATCATATGGATAGTAGCGGTCGCCATAGGATCTATCTTTTCGAGGCTCACCCAAGCTAGCGGACTTGGTTTTTTCAATGCTCTTTTTGGCTTTGTTGTTGGAGGAGGGAAATATTTTTTGATTTTTGCATTGATCGTTACTGCACTCTCCAATGTAACGCTAGTTAAAGACAACCTAGGGAAATATGTCGATAGCAGTCTACTCTACCCATATCTTAAAGATGCAGGCTCTTTTCTGATCAATATCGACCCTGACTCTCTGTTGCTTGAAGACAAAAACAGTTCATCAGTAGTCTCTACATCCTCTCCTGCATCATCCATGGATATAAACCTGAGTACTATAGATAAAAATCTAAATAAAAATGACTAGAGAGTCAAATGACACCCTATATTACGCTTCTCGAAGAGTTTAAGCAACTGCTCAAAGCCAATAGTCTCAAGTTTACTAGACAGAGAGAGTTGGTACTCAAAACACTATATGATCATGAAGATCACTTCACCCCGGAGGATCTCTATAATTTGATCAAAAAAGAGTATCCCGATCTTACTATCGGTATCGCTACAGTCTATAGAACACTAGGACTTCTCGAAGAGTCAGATATCGTAAACTCTCTATCTTTTGGTGCTAAAGGCAAAAAATATGAGCTTGCCCTAAAAGAGCATCATGACCACCTGATCTGTACTCAATGCGGTATGCTCATAGAGTTTCATGATGAGACGATAGAGAAACTTCAAGAGGAGATAGCTATAAAGTTCAACTTCAAGATGACTGATCACACTATGAATATCACAGGTATCTGTGAAGTTTGTCAGCAAAAAATAGATAAGACCACCCCAAAAAACTAATCACACCACGCAGGAGAAACATTGTTATTTGATAATCAATACATTCAAGAACGAATCAAAAAAACAGAAATATTGAGAGAGGAGGGTATCAATCCATACCCCAATCAGATCGCCAAAGGCACCCCTTCACAGAGATTTTTGGAAGAGTGCAGTTATATCAAAGAGATAGATGCAGATGTAAAAAAGGATGATAGTAGATCTTATATCCTTACCGGAAGACTCAAGTTTATCCGTATCATGGGTAAAGCGGCTTTTGCTAAACTCGAAGATAGTGACGGTTTAGTCCAAATCTACTACAATAGAGATGAACTTCCTGAGGGGTACTACAACAGAGTCAAAAAGTTGATTGAGGTGGGTGATATTGTGTTGGTAGAGGGGTATCCTTTTGTGACGCAAACAGGTGAACTTACTCTGCACTGCAAGCGATTTGAAATCATCAGCAAAGCGATCTCTCCACTGCCTGAAAAATTCCATGGATTGCAAGACCATGAACTTCGTTATCGTCAACGCTATCTAGACATGATCGTCAACCCTGAAGTGAAAGAGACCTTTATCATGCGTAGCCGTATAGTCTCTCTGATCAGGAGATTTTTTGAAGAGAAGTCATTCCTAGAAGTTGAAACACCTATGATGCACCCTATCCCCGGCGGAGCCAATGCCAAGCCATTTGTTACCCACCACAATGCACTAGGTATCGATAGGTATCTGCGTGTAGCACCTGAGCTCTATCTCAAGCGATTGGTTGTAGGGGGGATGGAAGCGGTCTTTGAGATCAACCGTAACTTTAGAAATGAGGGGATGGATCATACCCACAATCCTGAATTTACCATGATAGAGTTCTACTGGGCATACCACACCTATATACATTTGATGGAGATCACGGAAGAGCTTTTTGAGTCACTCTTTGAGAAGCTTGAGCTACCCAAGGTACTTCCTTATGGTGATCTGGAGATCGACTTTTCTGCACCTTTTGCAAAAATTCCTTATATTGAGGCGTTGACAACGATAGGGGGCATACCTGCTGATGTTGCGATAGATAAAGAGAGAGCATTGGCGTATCTAGCGGAGCATCACATCAAAGTAGACAGGAACTTGACATTGGGCTATCTGCAGGCAGAACTCTTTGATGAGTTTGTCGAAAGCAAGCTGACCAACCCTACCTTTATCACAGATTTTCCTGTGGATATCTCACCACTTGCCAGAAGATCAGATGACAATCCTGAGATTGCAGAGCGATTTGAACTCTTCATCGCAGGAAAAGAGATCGCCAATGGATTCAGCGAACTCAACGATCCCATCGACCAATATGAGCGATTTCGGTCACAAGTAGCTGCCAAAGATGCCACAGATGATGATGAAGCGATGCATATGGATACCGACTATGTCAAAGCACTCAGTTACGGCATGACACCTACAGCAGGAGAGGGGATAGGTATCGATAGATTGGTGATGATGCTCACCAACAAACACTCTATCCGTGATGTACTACTCTTCCCTGCTATGAAGCCAGAAGTGCCACAAGCTGAAGAGATCATCGTATCAGATGATCAGAAGTGCAAAAAATGTGGCAATGAAAATATAGATGAACTAAAACCTGCCAAGAAAGGTAGAGGTATGTTCTGTATAGATGTGGCAGCTTGCAAGAGAAGAGTGCAAGAGAAAAATAGTGCATAAGCACACAGCAAAATGACCCATCATACAAGGATAAATATATGTCGATAAGATCAAAAGCTGATGCTCAGAAGAGGGTTGATCAGATTGAATATTTTCAGTCAGAGCTAGAGGTTTTGGAGCAGGAAAATGTCATAACCCTCAACGCAGATCAGCACTCTGCCATCTCTGATTATCATCATAATCTTATCGGGGAGCTATCTTCCGCATTTGATATAGATGCAAGCAATCATGAGAGACAATTGAGCCTTGGGATGAAAATCACCTCATTTTTGGGTGCCCTTGGGTTGGCTATGAGTATCTTTTTTCTCTTTTACCAATTTTGGGGAAGATTTTCGACAGTTACCCAGCTCTCTATCTTGATCATTACGCCTCTGATAGGTTTAGGGGCTACCATGTATCTCTCCGGCAGAGAAAAAACCGGTTACTTCTCAAAAATTTTCGGATTGGTTACTCTGGCTGCATTTATTTTGAATATCACTATGATTGGGCAGATATTCAACATAACTCCCTCTGAAAATGCTTTTTTGATATGGGCTATTTTTGCATTTTTGCTTGCTTATGCTATAGATGCGCGCCTGCTCTTAGGTATGGCGATTATCCTTATGGCATCTTTTTTATCAGCAAAAACAGGTACTTGGAGCGGCTGCTACTGGATCAACTTCGGGGAACGACCAGAGAACTTCTTCCCTGCTGCTGCTGTACTGTTTCTACTCTCTCTACTGCCACATGATAGATTTTCAGGTTTTGGCAGTATCTATCGTGTTTTTTCTATGTTGCTATTTTTTCTTCCTGTTTTGATCCTCTCAAATTGGGGTTTGGTCAGCTACATAGATTTCTCAAAGGTATCTATCGAAAACTTATACCAAATCATCGGTTTTCTTTTTAGTGCAGCTGCCATCTATATCGGTATCAAAAAGGGATGGTTTGAAGTTGTCAACACCGGTACTCTCTTTTTCACTATTTTTCTATATACCAAATTTTATGATTGGTGGTGGGAGTGGATGCCTAAGTATCTCTTCTTTTTCCTCATTGGATTGACAGCTATCTTGATGCTCTTTATCTTTAAGCGATTGAGAAATATAGGCATCAACACTGCTCCGGAGGTATCGGCATGAAGATATATATAACCTCTCGCAGACTCTTTTTATCTGCTTTTTTTACTGTTATCGTTATCAACATTATCGTTTTGACAGAAGTATTTTTCAACAGATCATCAGAGCAAAAGAGAGAGATCACACTTACCGAACGAGAATTGAGCTGGCCCTATCGTACCCACAAAGAGAATAGTGGTCTATCTCTCAAGCTGAGATGGAGAGTCTTGAAAGATGTTGATGAGCGGCACAGCTACTACTCAAAAGAGCCAGCTTGGCTCAATATTGAGAAACTTGAAGAGCTTGGATTTGATATAGCAGATGATCAGAAGAGAGAACCTATCAGCAGAGAGGTTTTCATAGTACTTGAATATGACGGTGAAGATTACAGGAGATCTATGGAGCGAACACAAGCAGCCCTAAAAAGAGAACAAGACCTACTGGATCTAAGCATCAACGACAAAAAGCTGCGTAACGATGTTGCAAAGATAGAGAAGATATTTGAGAGTGAACAGACAAATCAATCTCGACTCTTTGCTGTTGATGCAGCTATCGATCCTGAGATATTGAGCAAAAAATACAGCGATCAAACACGATTTATCATAGCAAAAGGGCTAGTTAAGCCAAGATATCGTTACCGAAAAAAGAGAATCATTGGCACTATTGTTAGATTGAGTATCGAAAATATACATGTTCCCCTCGAACATCGCCAGAAGCTTGATGAGATCATTGCAGCGAACAAAGCAAAACAGGATATCTCTAAAGATCCACGATACAGAGTCATACTGAACTATGGCACTCATCACGAACCATGGATAGCAGCTATTTTGCCCTACTAATGCCGCTCACACTAAGTGCCGTGTATTGAATGTCACTTTATACATATCTGATTTAATAATTTTTTCTTTTTCTCCACAACATTCTCCTCAAAAAATAGCAGGATATTTTGTCCAGATATTACGATATAGTGCACGGTTTGATGAGGGGAAATTGGAGAAGTGCCAGTGTATTTGTTGGTGGCTTGCCTGTTTTCTACTCTACCCTCTACTGTTTTTGGTATTACAACATAAGAAGTGTATATTCAACGCCTGACCCCTCTACCATCCAAGTACATTTTAGAACTTGATGTAACAGATATAGAGTTCGTAGATAAAGAGTTGCAACGAATAGAGAAGAGAGAAGCTGATATAGTAGCTCTCTGCAAGGTAGATAATACAAAAGGTTCCTTCTAAAAAAGTGTGGGTAATTCAAAAATATATTGTATTCATAGCTTGGATTGTAGCAAAAGAAGATAAAATCAGATAGCCTAAAAAAGGAACAGAATATGTTAAATAATAATTATAAAGATATAAAAATAGAGCTAGAAGAGTTCGCCAATAAATATTTAGAGGATAAGCTAGATGTTTTAAAACTTCTAGATACTCTAAATGAGAACTCGCACAAAGTAACTGATGCTCAAAATATGAAACTTTTGGCTGCTACTATTGCTTATATTTATGTGAAACAGCAAAAGTTAAATGGACGAGGTGGAATTACTGCAAAAATGGTGGGAGAGTTTTTCAATGTAAAAGCAACGGCTATTTCAGGGAAAATGATGGATATTGAGTTTTATCTTAATGGTCAAAAGATTAGTGTTCGTTCGCATGAGTCTTACGCTTTTTATGATACTGATAGATATGAAGTCAATCAGATGTATTGGGATTTTTTAGATAGTAAAATCTCAGAAGAGAGTGATAAAAGTATCAAGACTTTGAAAAAGATAATAAAAAAAGACCCAAACTTTTTTGACCCATATATTACGCTTCATGAGTATTATTATGCAAATAAAGATTTTGGAGATGCAGCAAAAATTTTAAATAGAGGTTATGGTAAAGCCATGGATTTGGTTTTAAATAATGGTAGATTCCCTGATGAGCTTGAGTGGGGATATATAGAAAACCGACATGTCATTAGAATGATATCTCAGTTTGGAATGTTTTTATGGGAAATTGAAGATAAAGAGGAGGCTTTAGAAGTTTTTATGCAACTGCTAAAATCAAATATCAATGATAATATTGGTGCAAGATATGCCATCGTCGCTATGCTCGAAGGGTTTGAATCAATGGCACATTATGAGCAAAAGTTTATGGGAAGTCATGGATTTGGATTAGATGCGATGGCTGTAGAAGAGTGGTTTAGTGAAGCTTCCAAAAAACATAAAGAGGTTATTGGTTGGTGGTTTGAGGAGGTAGAAGATGAAGCGTAAATATATTGAGATGGAAGAGCTAGTAGATGTGTTAGATATTCAGTCCGATGAAATTAATTATTATTTTGATAAAAGAGAGAATACTTTCATATATCTAAAATGGTTTAACACACTACACACGATGTGTATATTTCAATAGTTGTTAAAGCCAAAGCTAAAGGGGTCTATTAACAACCACAACTCTCTTGTGTAATATCATTATCAAAAAAATATTGAGAGAAATAGTATGACTGAAAAAAAACAGAAGTCAAGTGACCCAATTCCTGCAAGAGTTTATGCAGCGATTCCAACAGATAGCTACACCGCCCTTGTGCTATGTAGGCGAAGAGCTAAAGAGACAGGGGTTTTTCGTTGGGATTTACTCACCGATAAAATCACAGTATCACAGTGGTTAAAATCCCGTATTCACGAATCTTTGAGTGATATCTCACCTGATGGAGAACACTTTATCTACACTGCTAATGACAAAGGGCATAGCTATACTGCAATTTCCAAGGCTCCTTGGATCAAAGCAACCTGTTTTTGGTGGGATAGAGGTTTTTGGGGTGGTGGTTTTTTTATTGATAATGGACACTACCTACTCCATAATGGCAAGGTTGGGAATCACAAGTTTATAGACAAAAGTCTCATTGGAGTTACGAGGTCGGAGTATGCCGAAAAACATCAACCTTTTAATGCCATTGATGAAGTACTCTTTGGCGAACATACTTTTTGTGCTAGATTTATGAAGAGTGGGTGGGACTTTATAGGCAAAGAGAAAAAAACCTATATCTTTAGAAAAAAAATTGATGAAGATTATCTACTTGAAAAACGAGTTCACGGTTATAACCCTGATAGGGTAGAGTTGAAAGGAAAAGGTTCATTTTGGGAAGATCATGCCATTATTCATCGCCATACCACCAATGAAAAACCTGATTGGGAGTGGTGTGAAATTTGGCATGGTTGCATCTACTATAGTGAAAAAGGGTCTCTCTACAAGCTAGAACATATTACTTCAAATGCAATACTATTATATGACTTCAATGAAGAAACATTTGTCTGCAATAGAGCACCATATTAACTCTCCTCATAATGATCCCTCCGCAACCTCTTTGCATCCAGTAGAAACAAAATACAATAGACGCTGTGATGCATAGAGTTGTGTTGTAGTTGCCGTATTTTTTCTATGAATTTTAGAAATTTTAGGGAGGTGAAGAAAATAAACTTTCAAAAAAGAGATAGCTAGAATATTGGATTCTGGTAACAACTACAATCTTTAATACTAATCTCTGTGGCTTCTATTTTGGGTGTCTATATCCTTGGGTTTAGCCTAATCAAATATTTAGCTATAATGGCACTATTATATCATAAGGAGTATTGCCATGAAGATATTATTCGCACTCTGTCTCTCTCTAGTGCTATCACAGGCTTCAGGGGTCAAAGCAGAACCTATTAAAGCCAAGCAGATCATCACTGTAACTACCAAGAATTGGAGTACTCCCTCAGGAGTTTTGCAACGATATGTAAAAAAGAGAGATCAGTGGTATAGAGTAGGCAAAGCCATCTCTGTCAAGATAGGACGCAACGGTCTAGGCTGGGGTATAGGCTTGCACAAGATACCCAAAGATGGCAATCCCATCAAGAGAGAAGGGGATGGTAAAGCACCTGCTGGTATCTTCTGGCTCAAGCAGGGGTTTGGCTATGCACCTTTTAACATATCTTACCCTTATGAAGTCTACAAAGAGACAGATCACTGTGTAGATGATGTCAACTCCAAATACTACAACAAGATCGTAGATAGTACAAAAATTCGCAGAGATTATAAGAGCTTCGAGCATATGAAGTTCCCCAAAAATTTCTATAAATATGGTATCGTTGTAGATCACAATGCCAGAGCCAAACGAGGAGCAGGCTCATGTATCTTTATCCATATCAAGAGTATACCGACAGCAGGCTGTACAGTCATGAGTGAAAAGCAGATGAAAGAGATACTCCGATGGCTCGACTATGACAAAAACCCTCTCTTGATACAAGCACCCAAAGGTATGATAGGGAAGTTGTTGCCGTTTTAGGAGGTAAAGAAAGATGGATCAAAACAGTCTCAGCACAATCATCCAAGAGTTTGAAGAGCAGTATGGGTATCGTATCGTCTATATCACACAGTACGGCTCCAAGCTATACGGTACAGACAATCCCAACTCCGACAGAGACTATAAGGGTATCTTCATCCCGAGTAGAAGAGACCTACTACTCAAGAGGGATATAGAGCACTACAACCACAACAGCAACTCTAGCAATACCAAAAACTCCAAAGAGGATATAGACCTCCAGCTCTACAGTATCTACAAGTGGTTTGCCCTACTCAAAAAGGGAGAGACTGGAGCCTTGGATATACTCTTCTCTCTCTATCGTGAAGATACGCAGATAGTCAATGATAGAGAGTTTACACAGATGATGATGCAAAACCACCATAGATTTTACAATCGCAATCTCCACTCATTTATCGGCTACTGTGTAGGGCAGAGCAAGATGTACAATGTCAAAGGCGAACGCTACAAAGAGTTGCTCTCCTTTGTGACGGAGTTTAGCCCACTAGTGCAGGATTTGGGTGTACAGAAGCTACAGACCCTCTTCCCTCAAGTCCAAGCACTCTTTGATGCACATAGATATAAATATATCCGATTTATTACCGCAGCGACTTCGCGGGGCAACGATAGCTATAGAGAGGGTGAGTATATCGAAGTGCTTGGCAAACGCTTCTCCGAGATGGTCACTATAGGTTATTTCGTAGAGAAGATCACAACTATGCAAGAGCAGTTCGGCAACCGCTCAAAAGCAAGTGCCACAGGAGTAGATTTCAAAGCCCTCTCCCATGCCGTACGCGTCATCTCCGAAGTAGAAGAGCTCCTCGATGACAACTTCATCACATTCCCACTCCCAAATGCCAGCTATGTCAAATCCATCAAAGATGGTCACGAATCACTAGAAGATGTCATGGAGTATATAGATAAGAAGCTAACAATAGTACAAGAGAAGTTAAAGAGCTCCGATCTACCTGAGAAGTCTGATGAGCAGTTTATGGATGGGGTGTTGTTGGGGTTTTATCTCTAGGGTCAATCAAAACATCCATTGATGCGAACATTATTTTTGTATTATCACTTTCCATACCTAATGCACTGCAAGCACTTTGTCTATTTTCACTTTATATATCTGATTTAAGAATCAATTGCTAATGAACATTACTATTCTGCATCCTCTTTCTTTTGTTCAAACAGACTTACTGCCTCTAGCGAAAAAACTTTTTTCACTATAAATATAATGACTTTCAAGATAAATAACATCAAAACAAAATAGATAAAGAACTCTAAAAGTTTAATAATAAATGAGACCAATGTAGTTGTTAAGCTTTGTCCTAATGAATTAAAATTTTCTATAAGTGCTTTGAAATCATATCTCCAGCTATCTTTTAATCTCTGCATATCTATATAGAGAAACTCTTTTATAGTTATAGTAAAAATTACATAATTTAGACTATCAAAAAGATCTTTCTTGTTTTTCTTAATATCGTGAATTTGAGATAGTATTATGTTGCGTTCACTACTCAAACGATTGAGTGTATTGATTTTTAGGTCAACAAGTTTAGTCAACGCATCAACATTGTTTTTTTCTTTCGCCAAGAGCAGCAGACTACTGTAGGATTGCGTAGCGTCTGTCAAGATAGTTTCTAGTTTTTTCAATTTATCTTCAAGTAGTTGTTCTTGGTTTATACTGGAGTCAATAGTTTTTTTGATATTTTCTACATCAAGATGTACACTTTTTGGAGATAACTTTTCTAAAAACTCCAGCACTTCCCCACTTTTTTCTCTTTTGACTTTAAGTGTATAGGTGCTTTTATCTCTAGATTCACTATATTTGTCGAACAGTATATAGTCTTTCTCTTTGAGTGTTTTTATCTGTTTTTGCAAAGTTTCAGTTTCGCTACTTTCGTAAGTTACTTTATAATGCTTGATTTCAAAAAGTGAAGAGTCCATTTTGTAACTCTTTGCTGTTGTATCTCTCTGTGTAGCTTTACTTGCATTATTTTTCGCTTCATAGTATGCTCTTGCATTTTCTGCATCCTCACGGGTAGCAGCAAGTTTTGGCATAGCTATACTAGCCAAAAGTAAGATTAGAAAAAGTAACAATACGATGGAGACTCCATACTTCTTAACGCCCTGTTTTAAAACCAACTTATTTTCCACAAGATACTCCTTTTGTAATTTCTGAATTCCTGCATTATAACATGAGCATTACAAAACAAAAGAGAGACAATGATATATTGCTCGTTCCCACTCGTCCTTGGCAATGCCAATGAAATAAGAGTTTTTGGAAATGGTGTTTTAGCTCCACCTTATGGCTGAGGCTAAATCCACAGTTCCTATTAGCCTCTGTTGTCTGTTTAGCCGAGGTCAGAGTGTGCCAAGAAGGCGTAACAACTAAGGCTAGTCCTTCAAACGATTGCCTTGTCTATGAAAAACCTCATAAAGCTATTTGTGTGTTTATCTCCTTGGGGTAGCCTAATGTAAATTAGGAGGATTGCAAAAGCCTGGCTATATAAGAGATGGTAGTAGGTCTACCGATATCACTATGCAAGTAGAGGTTGGGTAAATTACTACTCTATCTTTGCACGATATAAGTTTTTCGATGTGATGAGATACCTTGATAGACGACTAGAACGATGGGCAAAACAGAAGTTTAAATCACTCAAACGCAGACAAGGCAGAGCCAATAAGAAACTAAGGGGTCAGGTAACAACTAAAACTAA
>JAYEOM010000138.1:0-7573 GCA_034722955.1 Campylobacterota bacterium | reverse complement strand
GCAAGCCTACAAAGATGGGTATTCTCAACAGATGATTGCTAAAGTATTGGGAATAACACAACAAGCTGTGTTTGCTGCGATCAAGAGGAGTAGGAGATGAGTTGTAGTTGTTACCTGACCCCTTTCTTGCTCTTGACTTTTGAACATATGTTTACTATAATTGCGAATATATGTTCAAATTAAGGAGCAAAAATGAAGATAGCTATACCATCCAACACTAATTAAACAAGCAACTCCCACAAATCAACAGCGGAACTTGCTCCGCACACTAGAAAAACTCAATAAATAAGGTAGAGAATAGATGAAAGATATAAATTGTGATATTTTGATAATAGGTGCAGGTCCCGCAGGACTTGTGGCTGCAGCGACAGCAAGTGAAAACTACAAAAACAAAAGTGTTGTTGTAGTGAAAGAGTTTGAGAAGGGGCAAGTGCCTTGTGGTATTCCTTATGTATTTGGTCAAGTCTTGGGTGATGTAGAGAAAAATGCAATGCCATGTGGTGGAGATGTAGCAAATATCACTAAAGTCGTAGATACGATACATCAAGTAAATATAGATGAAAAAAGAGCCACAGGTGGAGTGCATAATTTCAGATTTGATAAACTCATATTCGCTACGGGTTCTGTACCATTTGTTCATAACAATTTTGTAAACTCTCTTCAATTAGAAAATGTTTTTACTGTTGAGAAACAGTATGATGAGGTGAAAAAACTAAAAGAGTACTTAGATCAGGCAGGCAACGATAGAGTGGTTGTGATAGGTACAGGATTTATAGGTGTTGAGTTAGCAGAACAGCTTAAGAGTAGTGGAAAAGATGTCACGATAGTAGGTGGTGGACATATTTTAGCGAACTCTTTTGATGAAGATATGGCGATCATGGCAGAGGAGATTATGGCAGAGAAGGGTGTCAAACTTGCACTTGGTCAACATGCAAGTGAAGTGCTAGAGGTAGAGAATAGAGCAACGGCTATAAAACTCTGTGATGGTACTGTCATCGATGCAGATATGATCATCCTCGCGACGGGCTATAGAGCCAACACGACTCTCGCCAAAGATGCAGGATTGAAACTCGCCCGCTACGGAGGTATCTGGGTAGATGAGTATATGAGAACAAAAAATAAAGATATATTTGCTATAGGCGACTGTAGTGGACGACGAGATTTTATCACGAGAGATCCATCCAAGGTCATGCTGGCATCTACCTCTGCTGCCGAAGCGAGAGTAGCGGGGAGTAGTCTCTATAGCCTCAAAAATCTTAAAGGTTTCAATGGAACTATAGCTATATTCTCGACCATGATAGGAGACTGTGCATTTGCTAGTGCTGGCGTGACTGAGCAGAGAGCAAAAGATGAGAACCTAGAGTATGTCACGGGATATTTCCAAGGATTAAATCGACACCCAGGAACGATAGCAGATGCAAGCAAACAATCTGTCAAGTTGATCGCTATGAAAAATAGTGGCAAGATCATAGGTGGGCAAGTAGTTGGGAGCAAAGAGGCTGGAGAGATTATCAATATTATTGGTTTAGCTATAGAAGCAGGACTTACGATACACAATATCATCTCACTCCAAGTAGCGACACAACCCCTACTTACAGCAGCCCCGACCACATACCCCATAGTAAAAGCAGCACAAAATTGCTTGAGCTGAATCCGCATTATGCAATAGAGATTACGAATGCTATTTTCAGTAATCCTAATGCACAATAGGGGTTAAAGTAAAATGAGATTACAATACTAAAGATTCAATATAAGGAGGATGAGATGAAAAGATTTATTACTGTAATAACTATTTTATTTTTTGGATTTATGACACACCTACAAGCACAACAGAGCTATACAAAGTATTGTAATGCTAGATATGGCTTTTGTATCCAATACCCTGTAGACTTAGGTATAGCTCCAGCACCTACGAACAATGACGGAAGAAGGTTTTACGATGATGCAGGTTTTTCTCTAAGTGTTTATGGCTCATATAATGCTCTATCGTATAGTTTAAGAGAACAGATGACAGAAGACAAAAACAATTTGGACCAAGTTACATATCAAGTGATAAAAAATGGATGGTATGTAGTTTCAGGGTACAAAGGAGCAGATATTATCTACAAAAAGACTCTTATGCGTGGAGATATATTTTATCATCTGTATATACAATATCCTGCTAGATATAAAAATGATTATAATAATATAGTCTCTAAAGTATCAAAATCATTTAAAGCTCCTAAAGATTAAATTAGTGAAACAAGCAGTAGGGGTAACAAGAGGCTAGATAAGGCTACCCCAAGGAGATAAACACACATCAACATTATCACCTCGTATACTTATACATTAACCTATTCCTCTTCATCTCCAATCATCCAAACCCCTTTTTCCATAAATGCAGGTATGGTATGTCTTTTTGCTTTATTTATGAGGTTTGGGTGTGAAAGTTTATGGGTTTTTGCGTAAGTATTGAGAGTTACTATCTTCAAACTCTTTAGATATGCTAATCGCTTGTAGTAGCTATTTACCAAGGCTCCATAGATTAGCTTCTCCATAATCTCCGTTTTTCCCAACATATTGAACTCTTGAAAAGCTTTATAGTACTCTTGCCTATCTAAAAATCTGATGTTTATAGGCACATACTCTTCTCGTATCAGCAGGTAGTTGTTAAGACTTCGTCCTATTCGTCCGTTACCATCTATGAAAGGATGAAGTGTCTCAAAGTCCAAATGAAATCGTGCTATTCTCTCTACTATACTTTTAGAAGCATCAGCCTTGTATGTCATAAAAGTATTTTCCAAACCTTCTGCTATCTTCGATGGAGCAGAAGCAATGTGATTGCCCACACGAACATATTCATCTCCCATCCTAAATCTGCCTGCAATATCATCTCTTATGTTAGAGATAAGGATTTTATGTAAAAAGAGCATCATCTCTGAGGCTAGTTCTTTATCTTTGGCATTGCTATCTATGTATTCGGTCACGCGTGCTAAATTTTTTGCTTCGTAAATCTCTCGTTCCGACACATATCTATCTAAATCTATCTGTAAAAGAATTTTTTCTGTCTCTTCTATGCTAAGGGTTGAGTTTTCAATGGCATTTGAATTATAAACTTGTTCAAAAACTTCAGTCTCTGATATAAGTTTGAGCAGTTGTTCTTTACCTACAGAGTTTTGGAAATACTCTTCTCTTAAAGTATTGATTTTGGTTATTTGTTTTTTCGTTAACATAGTAGTATATTAACATATTTTAATGATAAATTAAATAAAATCGTTAAAATATTTGATTTTTTAAGAATTTTAATGGTTTTTATTTAGCCTGTCCCCATTTATCTTGTGCTTCACTTTACAGGTTAGGCGTTAAGTATCTACTTCTATTGATTCTTAGTTATTGTACTTACATATTATAAAAGTACATCTTCATCATCTAACCATAAAGTCCATAGGTTGTTACCTAGTCTTCGAGTTGTAAATGCTATTACTATCACCCCTTTACTCCCAAGAAAAAGTTGGGATACTTAACATAACGTTTGAAGTGAGGGACATGGCGATTTAATGGCTTGGCTATTTGGTCTTTCAGATTTCTTTATACGAAACTTAAAAGATTGGTTAATCGCCGTCTATAGCCTTGTTCCTCTCCTCTGATTTGTTATCTTACTCTCCGTAATGTGACCACATTCTAGAGATTCTTACAACTTTATCTATTTCTCTTACTTCATATACAATTCTATGTTTAATATTTATTCTTCTTGAATATGAGCCATTTAAATTACCAACCAACTTTTCATAAGGTGGTGGATTTTGAAATGGATTTTTTCTAATAATTTCAATTAATTCTTTAGCTTTGATTGCTAAATTGGCACTTGATAGTTTTTTTGCATCTTTCAATGCTAATTTACTGTAAAGTATTTTATATTCTACCATTCAATATTTTCACTAAATTCACTATCTGGTGCATTCATTGAATCTTGTATTGAAGATACCATATTTGGTATAGAATTTAAATATAATGTTTCTTCTATTGCATTCCAGTCTTCTTGTGAAACCATTACAACATTATTTCTTTTTCCAGTGATAAGTATCGGTTCATGAGTTTGTGCTGTTTCATCCATAACATTATAAATATCCGCTCTAACTTGACTTACTGACATAACTTTTGTCATAGGCAACCTTTCAGCTTATTTTCCATATTGTACTAAATGTCGTACGATTTGTCAAGAGGTAATAATTTCTTAAGATTATAATGCAGCTAGAGGCTAGAGGCTAGCTAGAGGGGTCAGGTGATGCTAATGCTATCCTTTGTCCTCTTAAGAACCTTAGGAACCTTAGGGTCAGGACACAAACTACCAATCATTCAAACTCCTAAACACCAAAGGGTAGAAGAGCTTGTGATACAATACCACAAAATCCCCATCCATTATCTCCTAAAACTCAAAACATTCACATCTTTGTATTGCACAATATATCTATCAACCGTAATAAGTGTCATATCTCCCTCTATAGCTTGTGCTATCAACATCCTGTCGAAAGGGTCACGGTGTATCTGTTCCAATTTTTTAGTAGCATTCGCACAAATGGCAGAGATCTTTAGCTCTATAAAACCATTGGCTTCTATGGCACTGCTCAAGTCAGCATCTACTTTCAGTTTCCCTAGGAATTCTTTGATCGCTATCTCCCAAATGCTTGCTGATGAGATATAGATTTGATTTGAGGTATTGGAAATAATATCAAAACCTCTTGACTTAGGAACTTCACAAGAACAATTCTACCAAGATGACGAAGGAATTTTGTTTCTAGTTGGATTGCCTCATGAGGAGCATAGTGATTCTATGCGACGATTGAGAGAATCCAACTAGGAGCAAAAGGGCAAGTTAGGTGGGTAGAATTGTTTTTGGGAGGTTCCTTAGTTGGTCAGCATCACTCATCCACCATAAAAATATATGGGTATCCAGTAGATATTTAGCCATCAAAATCACCCCCAAAAAGCATGATGATTTCATCATTTGAACGGTCGAACTCTTCGTGAAATATCACTTTGCCTTTCAAGCTATTTGGTACTCTCTTTTCGGCGGATATATATGAGACAAGTTTTGCAACGGGGTTACCTGCTTTAGCGATGATAATATCTTCACCTTTATCCAGCAAAGCTATAAGTTTAGAGAGATTTGTTTTTGCTTCATGAATATTGACTGTCATCATTTGAAACTACTTAGCTAATATTAGCTAAGTATTTGTTGTTTGTCAAATTCATATCACTTTATAATACCCAAATTTTAATAAGCTAAGTTCACTCATACATAATTCATTTTAGTTAAATTTTTTATTATATTCATTTATAATAAACTCGGAAACTGGCTTCCATAATTGTACATTTCCATTTTCTTCTGTGAAAACCTTAGCATGATTTTTTTCAGATATTATCTTCATTTGATTGTAATGAGAATAAAATTTACTGCTATCTTTAATATCTGAATGCTTTTCTAGCGATGATACGCTTATATGGGTTTCATTATTATCCGATAACATCATATATGCTACTAAAATTTTGTGGTTATATTGGTGAGGACGATTTAACCATAATGGAACTCTTCTATATATTCTTTGAACTTCTTCTGCTTCACTTCTATTGTCACTATGCATAGCATTTCTTATCTTAGTTGTTTTTTTAATCTGAGTATTTTCCAACATATCAATGAGATACTTAGAATCACTAATGATAGACAATAATTTATCTTCAGCAAGTTCATTGTCCATAATTATACTCTCTCTATAGGCTACTTTTGAATTTTCCAATATACGATTTAATATTTCAACCATAATCTCCCCCTCTTTTTTTCTTATTTGACTGAATGATACCATAAAAAAACTAATAGTTACTAATTAGTAACTATTAGTTTTTTGCATGATTAAATTGAGTTATGTTCCATCAGAGTCATAATTCATTAACTTTTCGCCTTTTTCATAGGATTTATATTTAAAATATAGTATTATAATCCTTAATATTTAAGGAGTATAAATGAAATATCTAAAAAGAGCTATAAGAGAAGACTTGGAGGAGTATCTAAAATATTTCCCTGTACTACTGATAAGTGGAGCTAGACAAGTGGGTAAATCTACTCTTGCTCTGCATTTGGATATTGAAAACTATATTACACTGGATGATATAAATATCTATGAGATGGCAAAGAGTGACCCGAAGGCATTTATAGCAAATTTGGGAAAGCCTGTGATTATTGATGAGGCTCAGCGATTGCCGCAGTTGATGATAACTATCAAGGAGTATATAGATAGAGACCGAATAAATGGGCAGTTTGTACTCACTGGTTCTGCATCTCTCCAAGGGTTTAAAGATATATCTGATTCATTGGCAGGTCGTGTCGGGATCGTAGAGTTATATCCTCTCTCACTCAAAGAGAAATATCAAAAAGAGCAGAATATTATAGACCTATTTATGGGTTCTTTGGATGAGTATATATTGAAAAGATATGATAATGCTACGATCATAGACTCTATGATGGATGGAGGTTATCCAGAGATTTTAAAGATAGATAGCCAAAAAGCAAAATACCTTTGGTTTAGTTCTTATATACGAACCTATATCGAATCAGATGCACGAGAGTTGGCAAATATCAGAAATATTGATAAGTTTATAAATATGTATAGGCTCAGTATGATACGCAGTGGTAATATGTTTAATAAAAATGAACTTCAAAAAGAGGCAGGAGTTGATAATAAAACTTTTGATAGTTATTTTGCTGTCATGGAGCATACTTATCAGATCACAAAGCTACAACCATTTTTTAGAAACCAACTCAAAAGGCTTGTAAAAACTCCAAAAATATATGCTACTGATACAGGAGTTTTGACTCATCTACTACAGATAACTAGCCCAGAACAGTTTGAGCAGTCACACTACAAGGGGGATATTATGGAGACATTTATCTATGATGAACTACTCAAAGCCAATACCTCTGCACTCAATAAAGCAGCTGTTTTTTATTATAGGACATCTGATAAAAAAGAGATAGATTTTATCTTAGAGTTTGGAGAAAAGGCTATAGCCATAGAGGTAAAATCCTCAAAGGCTGTCTCCAAAAGTGACTTCAAACATATGTATCATCTACAAAAAGAGATGCCAAATGCATTTGATAAAGGCATTGTCTTGTATGGAGGAGAGGATTTTTTGAGACTTGATGATAGAATGTATGCTATTCCTTTTGGGTTTCTTGGATGATTTAAAAAATTACAAAAAACCCGACGAATATCTTCAATAATTAATACGAAACTGGCATGTGGTGGGATGTTCCCACCCTACATAAATGCCAATCCTAAATGATCCCTATGTATCCCTCTGATTTACCATCTTTCTACGCATAAAGGCGATCTTCTCTTGGAGGGGGAGTTCTTTGGGGCAGTGGTCTTCGCAGCCCATGAGACTCATACAGCCGAATATCCCATCATCATCACCGATGAGTTCGTAGTAGTCGGAGTCTCTTCGCTCATCATAGGGTCTATGGAGAATCGCACTACTCTGTTGAGTCCTACAGCACCGACGAACTCTGGTCGCATTATCTTGGTGGCACAGGATGCTA
>JAYEOM010000137.1:0-28841 GCA_034722955.1 Campylobacterota bacterium | reverse complement strand
AAAAAGAGTAAACTTCCTATGAAGATAGAGTATAAAAATAGTATAAAGATCTCTATGCCTACACTGAAAACATCGATCAATATCTCTCAGAAAAATGGATCAGCAGTGATAAATATGAGAGATCTATCCAAGATCAAGAGAAGTCTAAAAAATTTACCACTTACTCTTGATGGTGGGAATCTGAAGATCCAGACAGATAACTATAAGCGTTATACATTTCAAGGGTTACTTAAACGATATGACTGCTTTATTTATGAAAAGGATTCAGCTTGTTTGACTCAGATACCTATAGATGGCTATTTTTCGAAAGATAATTTGATCTTAAAAGCATTCCAGGATCGTTTTGTATTTAATTCCAGTACATCTACAGTCAAACTCAATCACCTCAATCTTGATCTAAAACAGTATTTTGAAACGGTCGATAAGGATCAGAAAAATCGCTCAGATAGTGATAGTGGTATATCACAAAAGATAAAGGTTATCGCCAAAAAGAGTACCTTGAGATATGATACACATAAGCTTTTGACTGATAGATATGATTTGGATATTTTACCAGGCGGTGATTTTTACTTTAGAGGTACATTAGGATCTGACGCGGTTACAGTTAGAAAGAGAAAAACAAAATTAGAGATCAGGGCAGATCGCATCCATGATAAAATGCTGCACCCTTTGATCAATTTTGATGGTCTTCAGAGAGGACGATACTCTGTTATGATGTCTGGCATACCTAAAAAAAAGATGAAAGGTGTGATCACTTTGGATGGTGGAGTGATGAGTAACTTTAAAGCATACAATAATGCTTTGGCATTTATCAATACCATTCCGGCACTTGCAACACTAAACTCTCCAGGGTTTAGCAGTAGAGGATTTAAGATAAAGAGAGGTACTATAGAGTTCACAATTTTAAATAATAAAAAACTTCACTTTGATTCTGTACTGATAGAGGGAGGGTCTGCTACAATATCCGGAGATGGTGTGATCGATCTAGATACAAAAAAAGTCAATATTGACTTGGCAATCCAAGCTGCTAAACCTGTAGGACAGATATTGGGTAGTCTACCGGTAGTAGGATATGTATTGGCTGGTGAAAAGAAAAGTATCATAACAATAGGACTTCATATCTCTGGCACTCTAGATAATCCAAGAGTCAAAATAAGCCCAATCAAAGATACACTGACTCTACCTTTCAAGATGATTCAGAGAACCCTTGATATTCCTTCAAAATTAAAAAACAAGAAGAGATAATCCTAACTACTCATTTCTCAATACATGCAGAGGATCCGTCTGGGCTGCTTTTTTGGCAGGATATAGAGAGGAGAGGAGGATAATGATAGTTGTACCTAGTATGATCAGTCCAAAATCACTCATCGTGAGTTCTACAGGGAGTTTACTAGTTCCGTATACATCGGCGGGCAGAGAGATGATATCAAAAGTTTTCAATAGCCATATACCCAAAACTCCCAGCAGTGTACCTGCGATAATACCTCCTATACCTATGATCACACCCAAACGAAAGAATATACCTTTGATCTCATTTTTTGTTGCTCCTAGAGTACGCATAAGAGCTATTTCACTTCTCCTGCTCATCACAGTCATCAAGAGTGAAGAGATGATATTGAGTGAAGCAACGAGAATGATCAAGAGCAGTACTAGAAAAAGGGCTTTTTTCTCCATCTCCATAGCTGCAAAAAAACTGCCATTTTGTTGCCACCATCCCTCTATGATGATGGTCTCAGGCAGAGCTTTTCGTATGGCATCTATCTCTTCTAGAGGCTCATCAGTAAAGATATGCAAGCCATCATAAAAACCTTTTTTGCGTTTGAGAAGTTTTTCAAATGCCTCTAGTGTTGTATACATGATAGCTTTATCATATGCATTGAGTCCCGAGTCAAATATAGCATCGATAACAAAGCGTTTTTGAAGCGGCATAGTCCCAAACCCGATCGCCTGCTGCTCGGAGAAGTAGAGTGTTACTTTATCATCTTGGTATGCATTCATATCATTGGCAAGAGAGTCACCTATGACCACTTTGAATCTACTGCTATTTTGACCTTTGGCTTTGGCAAATACCGGATTGATACGGCTCTCTTGTGCAAAATCTATACCATAGAGAAGGCTTCCCTGCACAAATCCATCATTTTTGGTAATAACTTGAGTTGAGTAGTAGGGGCTAAATTGTAAATGCGGAAACTGCTCTTTAAGTTTCACTATAAGTGTATCGTTGACGACATCCTCATCCATGGGAAGTATGGTGAGTGGATAGTTCATCACAAAGAGTCTCTGAGCAAACTCTTTTTGTGTTCCATTCATAATCCCCATAGCGACCATCAGCACCATAACCCCTGCTGCAATCCCAAAAAATGCCAAGAGTGCTGAGACAAAGATAAAGGGATTGTCCTTGTCATAACGAAGATAGTGTCGGATGATTTTATAGATCAGTCGTCTATCAGGGGTACTCCTACTCATTTAGGCAAGCAGTCCTTTTTTTGGTCCGCTTCTGCCGCAGCAATTTTTGTATTTTTTGCCACTTCCGCAAGGACAAGGATCATTTCGTTTTGGTTTTTTTGTACCGGTGATAGGCTTTGTAACTTGATCATTGATCGCACCCTCTTCAAAAGATTGATTGAGAGTGGTCTCCTCTACTGATGTTTCAAGTTCATTTTTGATCTCTTCTACTGCTTGCTCCTCCTCCTCTTGACTGCCAAAATCAAACTGAACAAGATGGAGTATCTTGATCGCTTCAAATTTGATACGCACTATCAGGTCTTGGAAAAGTTTGTAGCTATCCTGCTTGTACTCAGTGAGTGGATCTTTCTGGTTATACCCTCTCAGCCCGATACCTGTCTTGAGTACATCCATCTCATATAGGTGATCTCTCCACTCAGGATCTAGAACTCTGAGGTATAGGACACTCTCTATCTCTGCACGATGATCAGGATGGATAGCAGACATCTTATCTTCATACTGATTTTCAAGTATCTCTGTGATAGTATCAAAAATCTCATTTTGCTCTTTGTTCTCTAGTATTGTTGTATCGATCTCAATAGTCAACTCCTCCTTGATCATAGCGGTGAGTTTTTCTAGATTGTAGTCCTCTTGCGGGGCACCATCAAAGATTTCACACTCAAACATATGGTTATTGAGGTACTCTGCTCTATTCTCTTTGATCTTTGATGCCATATCATACTCAGGATCGAGTAGTTGATTTCTAAAGGCATAGATCGCTTTTCGTTGGTGGTTTGCAACATCATCATACTCAAGAATATTTTTTCTTGATTCGTAGTGCATATTTTCGACTTTCTTCTGTGCCTTTTCGACACTTCTAGTGACGATTTTGGAGTCGATAAATTCACCCTCTTCAACGCCAAGTTTATTCATAATGTTTCTGATCTTGTCTCCACCAAAGATACGCAAAAGATTGTCATCGAGACTGAGATAAAACTGACTCTCACCAGCATCACCCTGACGACCACTCCGTCCTCTTAGCTGGTTGTCTATTCTACGACTCTCATGGCGTTCTGTACCGAGGATATAGAGACCACCAAGGTTGCGGACTCTGTCATCTATCTTGATATCCACACCCCTTCCTGCCATATTGGTAGCGACTGTCACAGCTGCCTGTTGACCTGCATCCATAATGATCTGTGCCTCTTGTTCATGATTTTTGGCATTGAGCATATTGTGAGGGATCTTCTCTTTTTTGAGACGGGCATCGATCATTTCACTCTTTTCGATAGAGGCTGTTCCGATGAGGACGGGCTGCCCTTTTTTGTGCAACTCTTTGACTTTAGCTACAACTGCATCTAGTTTCTCTTTCTCAGTATTGTATATGAGGTCGTTTTTGTCAAACCTGATAAGCGGAAGGTTGGTAGGGATAGAGACAACATCCAAGCTGTAAATCTGTGCAAACTCTGTCGCCTCTGTCTGTGCTGTTCCTGTCATACCCGCAAGCTTCTCGTAGTGCCTAAAGTAGTTTTGGTAAGTGATCTCTGCTAGTGTCTGTGACTCCTCCTGGATCTCTACACCCTCTTTTGCTTCGAGAGCTTGGTGCAGTCCTTCGCTATAGCGTCGTCCCTCAGATAGACGACCTGTAAACTCATCAACTATAACAACTTCATTGTTATTGACTACATAATCTACATCTTTTTCAAAAAGATATTGTGCTTTTAGGGCTTGGTCAAGATGGTGCGATAGGACAGCATTTTCGAGGCTATAGAGATTTTCCACCTCAAAAAGATCTTGTGCTTTTTCAAGTCCCTGTTCTGTCATTACGATAGTTCTGTTTTTTTCATCTACGATAAAGTCACCTGTTGTGACCTCTGGTTCACCTGCTTTTGTCTCCCCCTTTTCACCCTTTTCCATCTGTATGGCTATGGCATTGGCTTTTGGATAGTGGTTGGCATCTCTCTGTGTAGGTCCTGAGATGATAAGTGGCGTTCGTGCCTCATCGATGAGGATGGAGTCCACTTCATCGACGATAGCATAGTAGTGCTCTCTCTGTACCTTTTCATCTTCACGGACTTTCATATTGTCACGAAGATAGTCAAATCCATACTCATTATTTGTACCATAGACGATATCTGAAGCGTATTGAGCTTTTCGACTCATCTCATCATGTACATCGGCAGTGATACAGCCAACACTATATCCTAGAAACTCATAAAGCACACCCATCTCTTGGGCATCACGACTCGCTAGATAATCATTGACTGTTATAACATGGACACCTTTTCCTCTCATAGCATTGAGGCATACAGCGAGGGTTGCTACTAGGGTCTTACCCTCACCTGTTTTCATCTCGGCAATGTCGCAGTCATTTAGCACCATCCCTCCTACTAACTGTACATCGTAATGGCGTAATCCCAAGACTCTCTTGGATGCTTCTCTAGTGATAGCAAAAGAGTCATTGAGGACATCATCGAGAGATTTCTCTCCATCATATACTGCTGATCTGAGTGTAGAAAAAGAGGCTTGTAGCTCCTCATCACTCATCACCTCATAGGTTGACTCTAGTTGATTGATAAGTTTGGCTCTCTTGAGATATCTTTTGACTGTCTTGTCATTGGCAGAACTAAAAATCTTTGTGATGCTTGTAAACATTGGTATATCCTATACTTTATCGAGGGGGATTTGAGGAATAGAAGAGACCTCAGAGATTGCCCCGAATTTTTGAAAGATATTTTACCCAAATCTTATATAAAGGTTGTTGACTTTGTATTTTTAAACTATTCTCTATAATTTTTAATATTTTTGATATACTACTGTTTTATTTCAATCGGACACGATTTTAACTCTAAATTCTAAAGGATAAGTTTACACACAATGGATCTATTAATTCTATATTTTACGCTAGCCGTAATGATATCGTTCATCTGCTCTGTTTTGGAGTCTGTTCTGCTCTCAGTCAATATGGCTTATGTCTCAGTACTGGAAAAAGATAGTCCTCGTGCTGGGGCACTCTTGAGAGCCCAGAAGATAGGTATCAATAAATCGATAGCATCTATCTTGATCCTAAATACCATTGCCAATACACTTGGTGCAGCTGCTGTCGGGGCACAAGCAGAGAGTATTTATGGTACGGGTGCTGTATTTTATGTCTCTATTGTACTTACATTCGCTATTTTGTTTATTTCAGAGATTATTCCCAAGACAATAGGGGCGACCCACTGGAAGTCTCTAGCACCTGTCGCTAGCTATGTGATAAGATTTTTTATCTGGATAACATACCCCATCATACTGATGACACTTTTTGTAACAAATCGTATCAAAAAACTTGATGAGCATACGAGTCTCACTAAAGCCGAACTTATCGAGAGTACACTCATGAGTGAAGATGAAGGTGTATTGGATGAGAAAGAGTCTGATATCATAGAGAATATTTTGCTACTAGACAGGATAAAAGTAGATAAGATACTCACCCCTCGAACCGTAGTATTCGGCTTGGATGGTAGTCGAACCATCAAAGATATCATGTATAATGAAGAGGAGATTTTTAAATTCTCAAGAGTACCTGTATATGATGGAAATATTGAAAATATTACAGGTATGGTGATGACAAAGAAAATTTTCAAAGAGGCACTCATTGATGATAGTGTACAACTGAAAAGTATTCAAAAAATTATTTTTAAGATCAATGAAAATATTCCTGTTTCAGTAGCACTAGACCTCTTTATAAAGAAAAAAGAGCATATGTTTTTGGTGCTTGACAGCTATGATCAGACTGAAGGTATTGTGACACTAGAGGATTGTGTTGAGACTATATTGGGTGTTGAGATCGTTGATGAGAGTGACAGTGATGCCGATATGAGAGAGGTGGCAAAACATAAAATGCGTATGAAGAGAAGAGAAGATAGTGTTAGCAATAAAACCATATAGATACTAAATTTTGGCTGGAAAGATTCGTTAGAGATAGTGCTTTTGAAACCATCTATAGTATCCAGCTGTTGCTATGAACCCCATCCCTAAAATAATAGTAATACTCTCCAGACTCAATCCCCACTCTGCACCATAACCTATAAAGAGTGCTACAAAGACATTGACAAGCATAAAAAACATATCATTATAGGAGATGACACGACCCATAAATCTAGGATTGATCTCCTCTTGGATGAGTAGATAGGTGTATGACCATAGAGTTGTGGTGAAGAAGCCTGCGGCAAAGAGTCCAATGAGACCCAGATAGAAGTTGAACTGTAGCTGTGACCATAGTATGATCCCCAACCCCTCAAGTATGAAAAAGTAGTGTAGAGTCTTTTTGTTGATAATATTTGTGACAAAAAATGGACCGATCATCAGTGCAACTGCACGCGTGGCATTCATCCACCCGATAGCCAGTGGGACAGCTATGATCTCTTTGTAGTCAAAATCTGCCAATAGTGTGACCAGTGCATCGAAAGAGGTAAAACCTAGTGCTGCATGCAGGAGTACGAGATGTATGATTTTTTTATGTGATAAAAAGTAGGCAAATCCCTCTTTGAACATCACCCAGTTGGAGTCACGATGGATCTCCTGATCTAGGGATAGTTGAAGTCCAAGCAGGATAAACAGAGCTATAGTGTAGAGAAGTGCATCTATGAGAAAAGCAGTGTCAAATCCCATATAGTAGGTCGCCAATCCACCCACTGCCATCCCAGAAGCGTAGCAGAGTGACCAGATGATAGAGTGTATCTCATTGGTGTTTTTGAGCATTTTGCCTTTTAGTATTTTGGGGAAGAGTGCCATCTCTGCCGAGAATAGCATAGAGGCAGCAGATGAACGGATGAAGATCAAGATCATCAATACCCAAACATACTCTAAAGAGTCGATCAGTATAAAAGATAGTGTTATCACTATCTCTATGATGAGTAGTATCATCATCAGTTTTTTGAAGGGAATGCGATCTATTATGATCCCAATAACAGGTGCCAACACAACAGCAGGGAGCATCCCCATAGCCGCAACAAGTGCTATCGTCACCTCATCTGCTCCGTAGGCAACCAGCATAGAGAAGATAGCAACTTGAGAAAACCAAGTTCCAAAATAGGATATCAGCTGGATAAGTGAAAGTCTACCTATGATAGGGTGTTTTAGTGTATCGATATAGCTCAAAGTTTTAGATACTTAATAGTTGGATTCATCTATCAAAGAGTAGGGGATTGCTTGATCTTCTACTCTATCGATATACATTTGAAATGCTCTCTTTGCCTCTTTGTCATCATGAGATGCAACAGATATGGAGACTCTCCACCCATCGCTGTAGAGCTTGGGAAGGGATGAGAACTCTACACTTTGGGGCATCTGCCTCATCACATCGATGAGTTCATTCTCTCTGCATAGTGCTGTCATGGTATATCTATGATAACTCTCTTTGGTCTCAAATAGTCTCTCTAGTATCTCTGTTACCATAGGATGACTCATCTCAGGAAATCCAGGCATAAAAAAGTAGCGTTCATCCAGTGAGAAGGCAGGCATATTGTTGATAGGATTATACAGAAGTTCTGCACCTTTTGGCAACTCTGCCATCATGATAGGGTGTGGATAAGCATCTTTGCCTAGTCTCTCCTCTATGATTGTCTTGGCTTGAGGGTGTGTATGCAGTTGTCCATCCCTCAGTGCGATAGCCGCACACTTGCGTGTATAGTCATCTGGAGTAGAGCCGATACCTCCAAAACTAAAGATGATAGCATTGGGTTGAGATGATAGAAAACGAAGCGTCTGCACTATCAGTGCGGGATCATCCTCTATGATAAGTGAACCAGAGAGTTTTTGACCATAGGAGGCTACTGTACTAGAGACAAAATCAAAATGTTTGTCTATCCTGCGGCGATTGAGTATCTCTGTACCTATGATAAGGGCAAATATTTTCGGTTTGGACATGGTTCACCTCTCTATTTATAGATACTAGGGGTCTGGTGTTGAGTGTTTTGTGAAGCGTAGCTGAATGAAACAGTCGATACCTGACCTCGACTAATAGTCAACAAAACTATTAACTACTCCTCTATATAGTTTTTAAGTTTTCGTCCAACTTTTGGATGTTTGAGTTTTTTTATCGCTGAGGACTCTATCTGTCTAACTCGTTCTCTTGTGACATTGAGTGCTTTGCCTATCTCTTCGAGGGTGCGATCACTCTCGTCATCCAAAAGACCAAATCGCATACGAACTACAGCTTTCTCTCTCTCGTTGAGCTGATCAAGTACCTCGTCGATCTGGTTGTTTAAGTCATCTTTTAGGACTACATCTGTAGGACTGAGAGTATCTTTGTCCTCTATGAAATCACCAAATCTTCCATCATCCTCATCTCCGACAGGTGTCTCTAGTGAGACTGGTTCTTTTGTGATCTTGATGACATTTTTGACCTTATCGACAGAGAGACCAACCTCTTTTGCTATAGTATCTATATCGGGCTCTTTACCTGTCTCTTGGAGATATTTTCTGATGATTTTGTTGATACGATTGATCGTCTCTATCATATGGATCGGGATACGGATTGTGCGTGCCTGATCGGCAATAGCTCTAGAGATAGCTTGGCGAATCCACCATGTTGCGTAGGTAGAAAATTTATAACCCTTTTGGTATTCAAACTTATCAACAGCTTTCATCAAACCAATATTTCCCTCCTGTATCAGATCTAGGAAAGGGAGTCCGCGATTGGTATATCGTTTGGCTATAGAGACGACAAGTCTAAGATTTGATTTTGCCATTCTGGTTTTAGCTTTTTCACTTTGAGCTTTACCTTGACGGATCTGATTGAGGATCTCTTCAAGTTTTGCGGGATCAAGGTCGAAACTATCTTTACTAGCTTCGCGTGTCTCAAAGAGTTTTTTGATCTCAACATAAGTGCTGACCATTGTAGTCTCAGGGACAGAGTTGGATATATCCTCTTTATTCATCTTGATAATATTGTCAAGAATTTTTTGGTGATTTGCTTTGAGTATATCGTTAAACAGCGGAAGTTTATACTCTAGTCGTTTGAGCTCTTTGTCAAAAGAGTCATCACTCTTGAGTGCTGTCTCCATCGCTTTGACTAGTTCATTGATCAGTTTACTAGTAGGACCTAGATCAAGCAGTGCATTTTTGAGCTGCTCTTTTCTGAAGGCTATCTTTAGCCTTTCATGGATAATGGCGTTATCATCTGTATCACTATCTTGGAGTTTATGAAGTTCTTCTCTTGCTCTCATCCACTCTTTTTTATTTTTTTCAAGCAGTTTGAAGCTATCGACAACTTGCTTGACGCGTTTGTTGTCTTTGGCAGATTCACTGCTGTCACTAACCTCTTCATCTCCATCACTATCATCACTATTGCCGGCATCCTCAAAGCTCTTGAAGAGCTCCTTTACGCGCCGTTCTCTGTTTAGAAGAGGTTCACGATAGTTGATGATGTAGTCTATGAGGTATGGCACAGAGCATATAGCATCGATGATAACATCTTCACCCTCTTCGATCTGTTTACTGAGATACACCTCCTCCTCTTTGGTGAGGAGAGGGATTTTACCCATTTCACGAAGATACATACGCACAGGACTGTCACTACGGCTCCACTCAAGCAGCTCTTTCTCTTTGGTGAAGTCAAACTCCTCATCCAAGTTGTTCTCTGTCATCTTTTTTCTAGAGGCTTCTCGTCTTTTTGCCTCTTTGGCAGAGAGATATTTGGCATATTCAGAAGCTGAAATCATCTTAATATTGTATTTTTCAGAATAGGTTTTGATCTTTTTTGCTTGAGATGCAGTAATCTGTTTATTATACTCTTTTGCAATATTCTCAAAGGTTATAACATCACCCTTTTTCTTGACACTGAAGAGCTCTTCTGTTCGTTTGATACTATCTTTTGCTGCCATAAATGAGGTCCTTGTGTTTTTAGGATACAAGCATCACTTTCTGCTTGGTCTCTGCTTGGTCTCTAATTGCAAGTAAATATTAGAAAAGGATTATACCGAAATACTTTCTCTTTTTGTTGTAAAATAGCAGTAAAATTTGTTTATTTTCAACTTTTTAGCTAAAATGCGAAAAATTAACTTTGTGGTAATGATCGTTTTACCATTAAAAAAGGAATTGATTTGCAAGGTAATGTTTGGAAATTTGGTGACAATATCGATACAGATTTGATCATCGCAGCAAGATATCTCAATACTAGTGATGCAGAAGAGTTGGCAAAACATGTGATGGAGGATGCAGATCCTTCATTTGTAGAGAAGATGCAGGTAGGAGATATCATCGTAGCCGGTGAAAACTTCGGCTGTGGCAGCAGTCGTGAACACGCCCCTATTGCACTCAAAGCTGCAGGTGTCAATGCTGTCATTGCACCGACATTTGCGAGAATTTTTTATCGTAATGCATTTAATATGGGACTTCCTATCTTTGAATTGGAAGAGTCGGCCAAGATAGATGAGGGTGATGTTGTCAAAGTGGATATGGATGCAGGTGTGATTATCAACATCACACAAGCAGAAACTTATCAGTTTGCTCCGATTCCTGAATTTATGCAAGAGTTAGTCGATGCAGGTGGACTCATAGAGTTTGCCAAAAATGAGATCGCAAGTCAAAAAAGTAAAGGATAATTCATGAGTAAAAGTTATAAAATCGGTGTCATCAAAGGTGATGGTATTGGTCCAGAGATTGTGGATGAGGCGATTAAGGTTTTGGATGCCATCTCTGTAGCTCAAGGCTTTAATCTGAAATATACAGAGTTTCTTTTGGGTGGTTCTGCTATAGATGAGACTGGTGTCCCGCTTCCTGATGAGACTATCCAAGGGGTAAAAAAGTGTGATTCAGTACTATTTGGTGCTATCGGCGGACCAAAATGGGATAATCTAGAGAGACACTTGAGACCAGAGAGTGGACTGCTTGGTTTGCGTAAAGAGATGGGTACTTTTGCCAATCTCCGTCCTGCTACTGTTTATGATGAACTTGTCAATGCATCATCACTTAAAGCATCAGTGATCGAGGGTGTTGATATCATGGTGGTTCGTGAACTTACAGGTGGTATATACTTTGGTCAACCAAGAGAGATGCTAGAGGATAGAGCTTATAATACTATGGTTTATACCAGAGAAGAGGTAGAGCGCATCGCTAAAGTAGCATTTGATATAGCTATGAAAAGGGAGAAGAGGATCTGTTCTGTAGATAAAGCAAATGTACTTGAAGTGAGTCAGTTTTGGCGTGAAACAGTAGAGAAGATGGCTCTTGAGTATCCTGAAGTTGAACTCTCTCATATGTATGTAGACAATGCTGCGATGCAACTCATCCGTGATCCCAGGCAGTTTGGTGTGATTTTGACTGGTAACATCTTTGGTGATATACTCTCAGATGCGGCCAGTATGCTTAGTGGATCTATAGGTCTGCTCCCTAGTGCTAGTACAGGTAGAGGTGTAGGTCTTTTTGAGCCTATACATGGCTCTGCACCTGATATTGCAGGTCAAGGTATAGCCAACCCACTAGCTACCATCTCAAGTGCAAGTATGATGCTTAGATATGCTCTTGGTGAGTGTGATGCTGCAGACAAAGTTGATGATGCTATCAAAAAAGCACTTCGTGATGGCTATCGTACAGCTGATATAGGTGACTATGATGCTAAAGAGATAGTGACTTGTTCAGAGATGGGCGATATCATAGCTGACTACGCTTCAAAATAAAATATCTTTTTTGGAGCAGGGACTAAAGTCCCGAAAACAGTATGATAGATCTGTCAATAATCTCCATACCCTCCATATCCGTACCCATACCCATAATACCTATTTTCCTCTAGATCATTGACAATAATACCTATATTTATATCTTCATGTTCTATAAAACTGTTGATATTTTTAATGAACTCTTTTTTTGAGAAGTTGGACTTTATCATAAATATTGTGATATCTGACATATGCATAATCTTTAAGGCATCAGCTACAAGCCCTACAGGAGGGGAGTCCAAGAGTATATAGTCATACTCCTTTTTGAGCTCTTTGATGATGAGATCAAGTTTGCCTGCCATGATTAGCTCTGTAGGGTTAGGTGGTTTTGGTCCACTGGTAATGACTTGGAGTTGATCATATAAACTATCTTGTACTACATCATTGAGACTATCTTGTCCAGAGAGCAGTGTGCTAGCTCCGATATCATTGGATAGTCCAAATACCTTGTGCAGTGTTGCTTTTCTCATATCTAGGTCGATAATAATAGCAGATTTGTGACTCCTAGAGATAGTCTTACCTAGCTGTGAAATAGCCATGCTTTTACCCTCTCCGGCAACAGAGGAGGTAAATGTTAACAGCATAGAACCCTTATTTATATTTGAAAATTCTAAATTTATCCATATAGCACGCATCGACTCTTTATAGTTGGCGACACTCTGTTTGGAGTTTATATGCGGAATGGCACCATAGATTGGGATAGTTGTGAGACTCTCTATATCCTCTATAGTAGTGATAGTTGTATCCAGAATGTACCTCAAGAAAGCCAATGCAATACCCAATATCAATCCTAGTACAAATCCTATGGCTACTATCAGTTTTCTTTTTGGTGTTGAGGCGATGCTTGGTATATAAGCACTATTTATAACTCTAGTGTCAGAGACAGCTGATGACTCTATGATAGAGGTCTCTGCTCTCTCCTCAAGAAGCATAGAGTATATCTTCTCATTTACGATAAAGTTGCGTGTTAGCTTCTCTAGCTCCTGCTCCTGTTCGGGCAGGCTTTTGAGTCTCTCTTCCTGCTCTGCTATCACTTCACCAAGTAGCAGTTTACGCTTCTCAAGGATGCGTATAGAGTTGTTGATAGCATCCTCTAGAGAGCTCTTGAGTGATGTTAAGCGTTTTCTTATCTTTATTGCATCAGGATGAGCTTTGGTATAGTTGACAGAGAGAGTATCGAGTTGTGATGTAGCTGTTTGGATTTGATTGACAAGCCCTGTTATAACAGGGCTCAAGTTTTGCATAGAACCCATATTGATACCCTTTATATCTCTGTTGCTTTTGATATGCATAAGGATGTTATTCAGGAGGTCACCATGCATATCGATCTCATACATTCTACTCTCTAGTGCACTGATCTTGGTACTTGTCAATAGTACTTTATTGTCTAAGTTTACTACTGTATTGGTCACTTTGTAATCTTGCAGTTTATCAGAAGAGCCTTGTAGAGTTTTGTTGATTTTTTTGAGTTGTAAATCTATAAAATATAGCTTTCTTTTAGCCCCCTCAGATTTGAGTTCAAGGCGACTATCGACATATGCTTTAGCGATAGCATCGAGTATATCTTTGGCACGCAGTGGAACTTGATCTCTAAAATTTAGCTGTATGATATTTCCTGATTTTGTATAAGCAGAGGCTGACAAACCACTTAAGATCATACCACCCATTGTCTCGTTTGGCTCTATGGAGAAGGTATACTCTCTGTCGCTCAAAGGATAGATTTTTTCTATATTTAGTGTAAATCTAGGAGTCTCTATCTCTTTTGAGTAGTAGTGTATCTGATCATACTCTCTATTGGGCAGTTTAATTTTAAGTCTAAATCTCTCATCATCTAAAGGAGATAACTCAAAAAGTCTCCCCTCAAGCATAGGATCCATCCTCTCGTAGGTGACCACAAAAGGGGAATCCTTGTATAGTTCATAAGTTTTGAAGTTTTTATTGACAAAGTATCTAGTTCCTAGATCAAGGTATTTGAGTGCTCTATTGGCAGTCTCTTTGGTCTGCAAAATAACAATCTCATCATCCAAAATATTGCCACCATACCCCATGGAGACTGACATAAGATCATATTGCTGATAGTTGCTGCCTCTAGGGTCAATTTTCAGCAGGGTGCTTGATTGGTAAATACTTGGTCTTAGATAGGCAAAAATAGCAGATAAAATGATAAATAAAATAGCTATAGAGATGATCATTGCTTTATATTTTGATAGGACAGAGATGATCTCTTTGAAGTCCATCTCACTGCTGTTGTCTTTAGTCCCGTTCATCTACAACCTCATATATAAAATTAATTTAAATAACATTATTATAACATAAAATTTTTTTCAATAGAGGATTTAATTTATTTTAAGTATATTTTGTGTAGCATAATGTATAGGAGTTGATTTATTAGAAGTAGAAAGGAGAAGAGAATGGGTAGATTTATCATTGGCATAGGTTTCATAATCTATATTTTTACTCTACAGATAGTTGCAGGTGTAACAACAATATTAAATGATGATTCTGAAGAAATAAAAGATAAGAAGTGTATTGATAAGATATTTGAGATGACATCATCGAGTATCGTGACAGATATTATAATAGAGGTAAATATCACTCATCCATATAGAGCTGACTTAGATGTTACTCTCTACTCTCCAGAGGGTGCCTCTGTTGATTTGACTAGTGACAATGGCGGAAGTGCAGATAATCTATATGTAGAGTTCAATGACTCTGCAGCTATATCTATAGTGGATGATACGAGTGCTCATACAGCTATGGTAGAGCGTAGACCGGAATCACCACTAAGTCTATTTGACACTGAAGATGGATATGGTTCTTGGAGACTTGAAATTTGTGATGATACTGCTAAAGATAAAGGGAATTTTAACTATGCTATACTGCATATCTATGGCTCACCTCCACCACCTATAGGGAGTGATTTGCAAGTTGACTTTCGGATGGATGAGTGTTATTGGCTGGGTGGTGCCAATGGTATGACAGATGATGTCAAAGATAGCTCAGGCAATGGTCTAGATGCACAATCTCGCAATAAAGCTAACAATATACCATCCATATATAAGATTTGTCGTGCAGGTAACTTTGTAAACACTTATAGTGATCCCAACAAGAGTGATGCTGTCTACTATCCCAACAGTACAGCAGCAGAAGTTGATATAGGAAGCGGTGAGCCATTTAGTGTCTCTGCATGGCTCTATCGACACAATAGCAACAAGTGGATGGCAGCAGTTATTAAATCTAGTGATGATAGCTGGAGTGATGGATGGGGACTTGTGCACAAAGAGAAGTCAAAATCAAATATCGATTTTTTTGTTGGACATTTTGGTACTTATGCAAGAGCATCACTCTCAAGTCGTACATGGACTCATATCGTAGGAACTTATAATGGAAATACAATTCGTATCTACAAAAATGGAGTACTTGTCGATATCCAAGCACAGAGTAGCTATTCACCTGGAGCACTCGCTGTCTCAATAGGAGATGATATCGCAGGAAGCTCTATAGATGATCGATGGGAGGGAAATATAGATGAGGTAAAGATTTGGCATCGTGCTTTGAGTTCAAGTGAAATAAGTACTATCTATAACAATGAAAATAGTGGTCTCAACTATGATGGAACCTCAAGAGAGTGCAGAGCGTGTGACGGATCATCTATCACTGCAGATAGTTGGGATCTAGTAGGCATCCCGGCAGATAGTCGGACTACGCCGTTGACAGTTGATGATATATTTGGTGATGATATGAGTGGGAGTATCGGTACAGACTGGGTAGTCTATAAGCGAACATATAGCTCTACTGACAACAGCAGCAGTTATCTATCACTGGGATTAAGTGATCCTCTTGAGTTTGGACAGGGCTATTGGCTAGGAAGCAAACTCTATAGCGAGTGGTATGTAAGTGGTGCATCGACTGTTGATTATGATTCGACAAGCGGTGCCTGTACTGCTGATGCTTGTGTTGAGATAGATTTGAGATCTGTTACAAATGATTTTGATGATGGTACAGGACCATATCGTTATAATATGAGTGGCTTTATAGGGGTGAGGGTGCCTGTCAACTGGTCTGATTGCAGATTTCTCATAGATGGAGTAGCTTACACTCCCAGTGCTGCTGATGCAGCAGGGTATGCCAGCAAACAGATATGGCTCTACAACGGTACAGGAACAGACAAGAGTAACTCCTATATCACCTGTGATGATGTTACTCCGGGTGAGTGCAAGCTGGTACCCTTCAAAGGATTTTGGGTCGAACTACATGGTCCTACAAAAAACAGAACAGTCAAACTGTTGATACCTCAAGAGTAAAGGAGTTAAGATGTTAAAAAAACTTATGATATTGATACTATTTTTTACTCTCTCTCTATATGCAACAACTCCCGAGAGAGAGAGTGTCGTCAAACTATATATCGCTACTTTTGATCGTGCACCTGATGCAGATGGTCTAGAGTATTGGCTCAATGACTCCAAGCTTACACTAGAGGAGATCGCTCAGAGCTTTTTCGACCAGAAGGAGACTAAGGCACTATATCCGGAAGATTATAGTAATGAGAGGTTCATAGAGGCGGTATACCGAAATCTATTTAACCGTTCAGGCGATAAGGCTGGAGTCGCATATTGGTTGACAGAGCTTGACTCTGGCTCAATCTCTAGGGATATATTTATCTTGGCAGTTATCAATGGTGCATTGGGAGATGATGCAGTTATCTTGGATAATAAAACCATAGTAGGTTTGGCTTTTGCCAACGCAGGCATGAATGACATAGATGATGCTAGGGATATCATGAGTGGTATCACAGCAGATCCTTATAGTGTAGCTGAGGCACTCTTCAAGTATGGATTGGGACCAGATCCTTCTGAGCCCTCAGATAGACCATACTCCCCAACACCAGAGCCTAAGCCATCAAACTGGTATATCAGACTTATTGCAGAGAACCCTGCTAGAGGAATGAAAACAGAGAGTACACAGTTGGGAGAGCTGGAGGGAGATGATGTCGTTAGCAGATATACACTCAAAGCACTCGATCCCTTTGGCGGAAGTTATATAGATATCATTTTTGTCAATCCCGATGGAGTTGCGGCTGGGAACTATAAAGTAAATTTCCACTCTTACAGTCCAAGATCGGAAGATCGTTGGAGATTTACGGTAAAGACAGATGATAGTAGTGCCACTATTCTTTTAACTTGGCGTGGGATATATCTCTTGAGTCCATATGTAGATCAGCAGAATCGCACACGATATAGTGAATATCAATCCACAACCAACCCACTTATAAAGCAGATGAAGTTGGTAGACTCCAGCAATGGAGTAGAGATTCCTGCTCTAGTTAACGGTAAGGTGCAGATTTATACTTTCAATATGAGTGGTCAAAAAGAGCGTGACTTTGAGTGGGTAGTTCAGACAACTCAGGTAACCGTATCAGAAACAGTGAGCAGATTGTCTACGCTTCAGGCAAGAGCACTTCAGAAAGATGCAAAGATAATGAAGTCAAAGAGTGCAGGGTTATTTGACCTAAGCAGACCACCTATGATAGAGCAGGACTATAGTAATGAAAAATAGTAACAATAAGCATAGCAGAGTGGATCCTACCCTCTCACGGCGTATTTTCATCAAAAAACTAGCCTACTCTGCACCAGTATTGATGACACTGGGACAGTTATCGAAACCTATAAGTGCTATGGCTGATAACACTGGGGGACCAGAGGGACCTCCGGGTGGATTTTTATCAACTAAACCTGCAGCTCAAACCCCAAAAAAACCTCTCCAGAGCGGTATGTCACAAAGAGCAGAAGAGAGAGCTAAATAGAGACTTAAATCGGTATTTGGTATAATGTCAAAAAAAGCAAAGTTGGATAATCAATGGTAAAAAGAGCGCGTGTATTGATCGATTGTAGAGATGCTATGGGTTTGGTTTATCATTTTAGCAAGGTCTTTTATGATCGTGGTCTAAATATAGACAATAACCGTGAGTTTGTGGATAAAGAGAGAGATAAGTTTTTTATGCGTAGTGTTGTGAGTGGTCTGTTTGATGCAGATGAACTATATCAAGAGCTTCTATCGATAGCTCCGGACGATGCACATATCAGAGTGATTGAGCCACAACCAAAAAAAATAGTTTTGATGGCAACAAAGGAGTCACACTGTCTAGGTGATATTTTGATTCGTTGGGTAGCTGGTGAACTTGAAGCAGATATCGAAGCAGTGATCTCCAACCGTGATAATCTCAGAGATTTGACTCGTCGTTTTGATATACCTTTTATCTATATACCATCTGATGATCTGGAGAGAGAAGAGCATGAAGAGGATATACTTGATGTGCTTAGAGGGTTAGAGTTTGATTATATAGTTTTGGCTAAATATATGAGGATTCTAAGTGCAGATTTTGTCCATCAATATCCTGAACAGATCATCAATATACACCACTCTTTTCTACCGGCATTTATCGGAGCCAATCCATACAAGCAGGCTCATGCCAGAGGTGTCAAGATCATAGGGGCTACAGCACACTATGTTACAACAGACCTAGACGAGGGTCCGATCATATCACAAGATGTCATACCTGTCAACCACCGCCTAGAGTGGAGGGATATGCAGAGAGCAGGGCAGGATGTGGAGAAGATAGTTTTGGCTAGAGCACTCTCTCTTGTACTAAATGACCGTGTTTTTGTCAATGGCAATAAAACGATAGTATTTTAGGTCGATTATGTTCAATATAGTACTTGTAAATCCACAAATCCCACCCAATACAGGCACAATTGGTCGCCTCTGTGTCAATCTTGATGCGACTCTGCATCTCATCAAACCTCTAGGATTTGATATAGATGACAAAGCAGTCAAGAGAGCAGGATTGGACTATTGGGATAAGCTCAAGCTCATTGTATGGGATAACTTTGAAGAATTTTTGGATCAACACCCCATAGATGAGCATACACATTTAGCGACTACCAAAACAGATAGACTCTATTTTGATACCCTGTTTGAAAAAGATGACTATATTCTATTTGGTTCTGAGACCAAAGGGATAGATGAGAGAGTACTGCTAGAAAATCCATCTAGATGTATCACTATCCCTATGGGTGGTGCCGGAAGAAGTCTCAACCTTGGTGTCAGTGTCGGTATAGTGACCTATGAGGCACTTCGTCAAAACTATGATGGATTTGAGAAGATCACGATAGCCAATAAGGCTACCCTAAACTAAAGGAGAGATAGTGACTATAGGAGATATACTTTATATTATAGCTATGATACTTTTTTCTATCATGACATTTGCTATTATCAGAAACTACTATCGTAGTAAGTTTAACGATAGAGGAGAGAGGATGGATATGTTGGATGAGTATGAGAAGGAAGATGAGTAGGTGGAGAGTAGCAGTTAACCACCTATTTACCTAAGATTAGATAAAATCATAGGACTTAAATATAGGATTATTACAGATGACACAACCCATGCTTATAGAGATCGGCGTAGAAGAGCTCCCAGCGATACCACTACTAAAGATAGTTAACAGTATTGAGAAGTCTTGGAAAAATATACTTAAATCCTACCAATTGAATACAGATTTTGAATTTATCTATACACCTAGAAGATTGGTGTTAAAGCATAAAGCTATGCTTATAAAACAAGAGGATCGTACTGTTGAGTTGATGGGTCCTCCTGTATCTGCAGCTTTGAGAGATGGTGAAGTGACTAAAGCCGGTGAGGGATTTGCCAGAAAATGCGGTGTTCCATTCGAGAGATTGGAGCGTGCAGATAATGGAGGTCGAGAGGTATTATACTTCAAGAGAGAGGAGGAGGGTAGAGAGACCTCAGAGCTACTCCAAGAGATGCTGAGCAGTTGGATAGAGTCTATGGCATTTGGAAAGATGATGCGTTGGGGAAGTGGCAGTGATGAGTTTATCCGTCCTATTCGTTGGCTTCAGGTGCGACTAGGTGATGAGTCTGTGGCAGTTGAACTATTTGGTGTAGAGAGCAGTACTAAAACTTTTGTACATCGTATGGTGGATTTCGATCCTGTTGAGGTAGAGCGTATTGATCTCTATGATAAACTCTTGCAGGATGGGGCGGTTACACTCTATCCATCAGAGAGAGAAGCGAAGATATTGGCACAATTTGATCTACTTGAGGAGACAAACAGTATCAAGATAGAGAGAGATCAAGCTCTACTATCTGAGATAGTAGCTATCACTGAAAATCCAAAAGCACTTCTTGGAAGTTTTGACGAGAGTTTTCTTGAGCTTCCTCCCGAAGTGATCATCACCTCTATGAAGGAGCATCAGCGTTATTTTGCAGTCTATGAAGGGGCTGCACTCTCCAATAAATTTGTTGTTGTTAGTAATGCTTTTACTGAGGATTATAGTAAAGTCATAGCAGGAAATGAGCGTGTATTAAAGCCTAGATTGGCAGATGGAATGTTTTTTTACTATAATGACTTGAGAAGAGGTTTATCTATAGATGGATTGGAGAAGATTCAGTTTATGGATGGATTGGGTTCTCTGCATGAGAAGATACTTCGTGAGAGTGATATCGCTATTCGTCTACTGACACGCTATATAGATCAGGTCGAAAAAGAGACAGGGGTCAATAGTGCAGATCTTGAGATATTGATAGATAGAGCTGTCAAGCTGGCAAAAGCAGACCTCACAAGTGAAATGGTTTATGAATTTACAGAGTTACAAGGGTTGATGGGTTACTATTATGCCAAAGCTTTAGGTGAAGATCCTCTGGTATATACTGCTATAAAGGAGCAGTATATGCCAGTGGGTGAGGGTGCAGAGCTGCCCAGCTCTATATTCTCCTCTATTGTTGCGATGTCGATCAAGCTAGATACACTTTTAGGTCTTTTTAGTATCGGCAAGATCCCTACTGGTTCAAAAGATCCTTTTGCCTTGAGACGAGCTGTCAATGGTATCATTCGTATCGTGACTACATATGATCTCTCTTTTGAGATCGATGAGATACTCGATCTGCTCAAAGAGAGGTATGCAGCTTTTGATATAGTGAAACTAAAAGATTTCATTGTAGAGCGTATCAACAAATCACTGGATGCCAACCCATCAGTTATATCCGCAGTGCTCTCTTCTGGTGAGAGAGATATTAATGAGATCGCCAAAAAAGTCTCCGCACTTGAAAGGATCGTATCTAGCCATACTTTCAAGGAGCAGTTCAGTACCTTTAAGCGTGTAGCCAATATCTCAAAGGATCTTGATTTGAATACTCTCTTGACAATAGATACGACTCTATTTGAAGAGGATGCAGAGGTGAGCCTCTACAATGCCTACGAGAGAGTCATCAACAGATCATACGATGATTATCATAGCCGTCTAGAAGCACTGTTTGCTCTTAAGCTGGAGCTTGATATCTATTTTGACAAGGTCATGGTAAATATTGAAGATGAAGAGTTGCAGAGAAATAGACAACATATGATCGGTTCTATCTATAGAACTTTTAGGGATATTGCAGATATCAAAGAGATCTCTATCTAAGCTGAAGATACCCAAGATATATCATACTATCTAGGAAGTCCTTCGACTGTTACAACACGATCTCTACCGGTTTTTTTGGCTTCATATAGAGCTACATCACTAGATTTCATAAGTTCAGAGAGTGTAAATTCACGATTTGAATCCGTCACAAGACCTACACTCATGGTGACAGTGATGGTCTCTACTCCTGCATCTATAACTAATTCTCTAACAATCTTACAAAACTTATTGGCTATAGCTTCTGCCTCTTCAGAGGTGATATCAGGCATATAGATAGCAAACTCTTCACCACCAATCCGTCCAAAGACATCATCTGGACGCGTTTGATTGTTGATAGCATGTGTTACATCTTTGAGTACAACATCTCCTATGTCATGACCATAAGTATCATTGACATTTTTAAAATGGTCGAGATCTAACATCATCAAGGCGTAAGGGGTAAAATTGTTTTTTGATCGGAAGATGAGTGATTCAGAAGTGTTAAAAAATTCTCGCCTATTTACAAGACCTGTCAAGCTATCTGTACCTGCTAGTTTGTTTAGGAGATCATGCTTTTTTTGAAGATTTTTTGTATCAAACTTCTTTTGTGATAGTGCATGTTCACTCTCTTTTGCAAGAGCTTTAATATTTTTTTGTTCTGCTTCCAAATATGAGAAGCGTTGCGATATGGTCATAGTTGAAACGATAAGAAGTTCAAAGAAGAGTACAATCTTTAGTAGAAGTATTGTGACTATATTGGATGGAATATACCCCATATATCTTAAATATTCGATCACCATCGCTATAAGCAGCGACATCCAAGCGATCAGGTAATATGTTTGACTTTTTGTTTTCCTAGCCACAAACATATAGAGTACTGCTATAAAAATTATACTAGTGATAACAAGTGAGAGCATCAAGATGACCTGCATAGTGAACTCTATAGGCATAAAGAAAAATAGCAACAGAGATGAGATAATAATTGCATTAAACAAGATCAATATAGTGTCAAGCACTTTTAGTGAGTGTTTGGTAGAGAGAAGTTTTCTAGAGAATAGTATCATAAATGAGGTAGTGATGACCATCTCTATAGGAGTTGTGGTTGAACTCAGTGATGGGTAATCTAACCATATGATCTTCTGTAGCCATCCATCTGTATCTAGTAGCAGAATGATAAGTGCAATATGAAAATAGAGATAGTATCGAAAGCTCTTGTGGTTAAAGATAAAACTGAAAAAGATAGTGTAGAAGAGCAAAAGGAGTATCATCCCATAGTAAAATGCATTGCCGCTGATCCATGCCAAAAGATAACTTTGAGTCTCTGAACCTATAAGTGAATCTAGATTGATCAGGAGGCTTAGTGAAGGATTTTGTAGACGATAAAAGATCTCTTGACCATTTTCATGGCGTGTAGTAGTACCTAGTATCGATGCATGAAAAAGATGTTTATTTGATAGAGTCTCTTTGACCCATAGTGTAGTGTTTGGTGATATAGCTTCTACCAAGAGAGCAGGGTCACTGGAAAAAAGTTCATCTTCATTATCCATGATGATTTTAGTAGATATGTTACTCTCTTTCTCGATAAAGTAAGATGATTTTGAAATATTAGAGAGCAGGAGCGTAGGTAGGAGAGTCAATAGCAACAGTATAATAAAATGACGCATAGCAGTTTCTACCCCTTATTTTAAATTATTTGATATTCTACCATAATTTTATGTAAGGTTCCAATCTGCCTTTTCTGTTATAGCGGGAAAGCCATCGAGTAGCTCTTGAGGTTGAAAATTGGGTTTATAGGCAAAAGCTTTGCATCCATCAACCCAATAGCCCAAGTATACCCATTTGAGATCGAGAATGTTAGCAAGGTTGATTTGATATAGCAGAGAGTATGTTCCTAGGGATAGTCTATTGTAGTCGGGGTCATAGTAGAAGTAGATAGATGAAATACCATCATCTAGTATATCTATAAGATCAACACCGATCAACTTTTCATCTCTAATATAGAGAACCTCTTTACCAAAATCTTGAGCACCATCAACAAAGTTTTCATTATACTCTCTTTGTGAAATTTCCATAAATTTCCACTCATCTTTGCCATGTTTGTAGGCATGGTATTTATTGTATAGATCGACATGAGCTTGCGTTAGTGTTGGTTTCTGGATGATGATTTTAGTCTCTTTGTTTCGTTTTATAGTGCGTCTTTGAGATTTTGTATAGTGATACTCATCTACATTGATACGGATACTTTTGCACTCATTGCACCCTTCGCATATAGGATGAAAATAGTATTTGCCAAATCGTCTCCATCCTCGATGTATAACTGCCGTAGAAAAAGCCTTACTGGCATTGGGTACATATTTATAATTCATACGAACCTTCTTCTCAGGAAGGTAGGCACACTCATAGTCGAGCATAGAGAAGTCTGTTGAGGGAGGATCTAATAGGCTCTGTTTTTTATTCATTGAGTAGAACTACCCCTCAACCAAGATCTCAGTTGTTGATAATCCATAAGTGTGGATTTGCCGCATATGGCTTCTGAGAACTCTGTTTAGTTTATATCTGTCCATAGGTTTTTCCTAATTGTATTATTTTTCAACACCCAAATCTCTTTTAGCTTCATTCTGTTTATCGAAGCTCTATCGTTAATTTATTATATCTATTTGTACTTTATGAGATGATGAGAGAAAATATGGAGCGGGCGAACGGGATCGAACCGTCGACCCTAACCTTGGCAAGGTTATGCTCTACCGCTGAGCTACGCCCGCACCTATATCGAAGAGTATTACATATAAATGGAGCGGGAAACGAGACTCGAACTCGCGACCCTCAGCTTGGAAGGCTGATGCTCTAGCCAACTGAGCTATTCCCGCATTTTAAAGGCAATATTTAAATCAAATATCTTTAGCAAACTGCCGAAGTTATTATAAAATGGTACCGCAGGGCGGATTCGAACCGCCACGCCCGAAGGCAGAAGATTTTGAGTCTACCAAGTCTACCAGTTCCATCACTGCGGCATAGACATTGTGAAATGTGAGTGGCATAATACTCACTGTAACCTTAACATTAAGTTAAACCATAATAAAAAAGTCCAAATTACTCTACTGACTCTTTGAGAGCTTTACCAACTTTAAATTTGACAGCTACCTTAGCAGGTACGCTGACTATCTTGCCGCTAGATGGGATTCTCACATCTCTAGCTGCTTTTTCTACAGTAGAAAAAGAGCCAAATCCTATAAAGCTAATAGAGTCTCTCTCTTTAAGAAGCTCGGAGAGAGTCTCTAGTGCTGCTTGTATCACCTCGTTGCTATCTTTTTGGGAGAGACCACTTTTTTTTGCTACTTTTACTATAAATTCTGCTTTTGTCATCTTGTATCCTTTGCTAGTTGTTGAGAATTATATCTCATATTAGATATAATTCAAAGCCTCCTTAGATTAATTTGTTATAATATTAAAAAATAAAATGAGGAGATTGTTTGAAAGTTGTGATTATTATTCTTTCTATTGTTTTTATCTATTTGGCATTTTCAACGATTTTTCAAGATACAAAATTGGCAGGAAATATAGGTAGTATTGTTGGGAGTACCAATATCAAACTCTTTGGTTACCTAGCCTATATCAATGTCTTTATTCTATTTTATCCTCTATATAAGATATATAAACGCCCTGCATTTGCTAAACAACTTGACTTTTATGTGGGTTGGTTGCTATTTTTTGTCTCTATGATAATCTTGCCTGCCTTGATCTTTGATCCACCGGCTAGCGGTATGCTCTCAGATGAAATATCTACTTTTTTACTACCTTATATAGGGAAGGCAGGAGTGTGGCTCTTTTGGTTTATGACACTTATACTTTCACTCGTATTGGTTGTAGATGATGATTTTAGTTTTTACTCTCTGATAGAGAGACGATCTTCAAGAGAGAGTTCCTCACTCCCGAAGATATCATTTGAACCGCTTAGCAATATGATAAAAAAGATCTTTTCCAACCCTTTTAGATCCGCATACGATGATGTGTTGATGCCATCTCTTGATGAGAGCAAGGCAAAAACGAGAACTTCCAAGCCTGCTCCTAAACGAAAAAGAGTACAAAAGAGAAAAAAGAGCATCGAGACTCAGAGCACTGATGACAAAGGTCATGCAGAAACTGTCAGCAAAGATACAGAGAAGGCAAAAGAGCCTGTTTTGGATGAGATTTCGGAGTTAGAAGCCAAAGCAGACCAGACTCTCTCCTCCAATCATAATGTCCAGATCGTTGATGAGTTAGAGGAGAACTCTAAAATACTCAATGCATTAGAGAAGGGCAAAGTAGATAAACCCAAAAATTTCAAACTTCCAAAGATGGATTTTCTGAAAAAGGCTATCAGAGTATCCAAAAAGATAAATGAGGTAGAGATAGATAGAAAGATTGGTGAACTACTGGACAAATTGGGTCGCTTCAAGATAGAGGGTGATGTAGTCAGAACTTACTCTGGTCCTCTGGTAACTACTTTTGAGTTCAAGCCAGCACCCAATGTCAAAGTCTCCAAGATCTTAAGTCTTCAGGATGATTTGGCAATGGCACTGAGTGCAGAGACTATCCGTATCCAAGCTCCAATACCAGGACGAGATGTGGTCGGTATAGAGATACCCAATGATACCTTCGATACTATCTACCTGAGAGATATACTTGAGAGTGATCTTTTCAGAGAGTCCAAGTCACCATTGACGATAGCATTGGGCAAAGATATAGTGGGCAAACCATTTGTGACAGATTTGAAAAAGCTACCACATCTCTTGATAGCAGGTACAACAGGCAGCGGTAAATCAGTAGGGATCAATGCCATGCTTCTCTCTCTACTCTATCGTAATGACCCTGACCATCTCAAGCTTATATTGATCGATCCAAAGATGCTGGAGTTTTCTATATATAATGATATCCCACACCTGCTGACACCTGTCATCATCGAGCCCAAAAAGGCTATAGCAGCTTTGGCAAATATGGTTCTAGAGATGGAGCAGCGTTATAAGCTTATGGCGGACAATAGGGTGAAAAATATCGATAACTATAATGATAAGGTGAAAAAAGAGGATGGAGAATCTATGCCTTTTATCGTTATTGTTATCGATGAATTGGCTGATTTGATGATGAATGGCGGTAAAGAGGTAGAGTACTCTATCGCTAGGTTAGCTCAGATGGCTCGTGCTGCCGGGATACATCTAGTAGTGGCTACACAGCGACCAAGTGTAGATGTAGTGACAGGATTGATCAAGGCAAATCTCCCATCAAGACTCAGTTATCGTGTAGGACAGCGAATAGACTCCAAGGTAATCCTGGATGCGATGGGTGCAGAGTCACTTCTAGGGCGTGGTGATGCACTCTTCACCCCTCCTGGTGCGACAGGTTTAGTAAGACTGCATGCCCCGTGGAATACCGAAGAGGAGATAGAGAAGGTTGTAGAGTTTCTCAAAGCACAGAGAGATCCAGAGTATGATGAGAGCTATCTAGAGGCAGGCAGTGCCGATGGGAGTGCTGCAGGAGTAGAGAGTAGCGGAGATCTTGATCCACTCTATACCCAAGCAAAAGAGATAATCATAAGTGATAAAAAAACATCGATATCCTATCTTCAGAGGAGACTACAGATAGGCTACAACAGGTCGGCAAATATTATAGATCAGCTAGAGAAAACAGGTATACTTAGTGCACCCAACAACAAAGGCAATCGAGAGATCTTGTAAGAGATTTTATTTTACCTGTAACTATCCGATACATCAAAAATAACTATTTTTATCTCCTAACTATTTAAACTTTTTTTTCTGCCATTTTAGCTATTATATTGTCACAAAATTATTTTAATTAGTAGGAGACTTTATGTCATTAGTTGCAAATTATAAAGCACACACACAAGAGAGAGCAGAGCTAGGTGTTCCACCTTTAGCCTTAACAGCAGAGCAAGTTGCTGATTTAGTTGAATTATTAAAGGCATCTCCAGTCGTTGAAGCAGATTTTGTTATGGATATGTTTGAAAACAAAATCCCAGCAGGTGTTGATGATGCTGCGTATGTTAAAGCAGCATTTTTGAATGATGTAGTTCAAGGTAGCGTATCTTGTGAAACTATTGATGCAGTAAAAGCATGTACTATCCTAGGAAAAATGCTTGGTGGATTTAATGTTACTCCGTTGGTTGAAGCACTTAAATTAGGTGGTGATGTAGCTGACGCTGCTGCAAATGAGTTGAAAAATACTCTATTGGTTTATGATTCATTCAATGATGTGAAAGCATTGATGGATGATGGTAACGCTTTGGCAAAAGAGATTATCGAGTCTTGGGCAAATGCTGAGTGGTTTACAAACAAAGCACCAATAGCTGCTGAATCTACAGTAACTGTATATAAAATACCAGGTGAAACAAACACAGATGATTTATCTCCAGCTTCCGAAGCATTTACAAGAGCAGATATCCCTTTACATGCTAACTCATTTTTGATAAACAGAATGGACAATCCACTTCCAACAATGGAAGAGCTTAAAGCAAAAGGTCACCCTTTAGTATATGTTGGTGATGTTGTAGGTACTGGATCTAGTAGAAAATCAGGGATTAACTCTGTTCAGTGGCACATGGGTGTTGATATTGATGGTATTCCTGGTAAAAGAACTGGTGGTATGGTTATTGGTGATATTATCGCTCCAATCTTCTTTAATACAGCAGAAGATTCAGGATGTTTACCAATCCAAGCTCCAGTAGGTGACTTAGAGACTGGTGATGTTATTACTGTTAAACCAATTGAGGGAGTAATAGAAAAAGATGGTAAAGTTGTATCTGAATTTGAACTATCTCCAAACACGCTACCTGATGAGATGAGAGCGGGGGGTCGTATCCCACTTATCATCGGTAAAGGTTTGACTGCAAAAGCTAGAGAAGCTTTAGGTATGGATGCGGGAGATATCTTCATAGTTCCTGCACAGCCTGAAGATGATGGTGCTGGATATACGCTAGCTCAAAAAATGCTAGGAAAAGCTTGTGGTGTTGAGGGTGTGAAGCCTGGTATGTACTGTGAGCCAATAGCTACTACAGTAGGTTCTCAAGATACAACTGGACCTATGACTAGAGATGAAGTCAAAGAGCTTGCTGCACTCTCTTTTGGTGCTGATATGACTATGCAATCATTTTGTCATACTGCTGCTTATCCAAAGCCAGCTGATATTAAATTACAACATACATTACCAGAGTTCTGGACATCTAGAAAAGGTTTCATCCTTAGA
>JAYEOM010000136.1:0-7622 GCA_034722955.1 Campylobacterota bacterium | reverse complement strand
CCGTCGCCTCCACCAATCACACAATTTGATATAGTCTAATAACATCCATTAAACCTCAATTTAATCACTATCTAAAGCCTTATTGTATGCACACCACGGTACTTAAGTTTTGACTCTATTTTGACTCCTCTTGAGCAGTCTCATCTCATGAGCCTCTAGTGTGAGAACTATAGACTCCTCTATCATTTCACGCAAAAGGATCTTATCAACTACGCAATCCTCTTTAAAATATAGATGTCTAACTATCTTTCCATCTCCCTGCAAAAGAGGGTATTTCTCTTGCAGCTTATAGCCTTGAGCAAATGCTAGAGTCAATCTCTGTTTATTGGCTCTTAAGAAGCAGATAGAGGAGTAGGGACCATAATATGCTGTCTGTTTGGCATTTTTCTGCTCTCGTATCTCTTCGTAGCTTAGGAGTATCTCTCTTATCTTTAGAAAGTTTTTTGCAAATCTACTATTTATATCTTTGTCAAATTGCATCTTTATCTCCTCTGGATCTCTATGATGCATTATAGCCTGTTATCTATGATATATTGACATTTTTCATATGGTGTACTACAATATGAGTAGATCATTAGCTGCGAGAGGAGATTGATATGAAAAAAACTTTAGAATATTTAAGACACAATGGTGTCAAATTTATAAGAGTGCTCTGGTGTGACAATGCCAATATCATAAGAGCCAAATCTATCCATATAGAGTATCTAGAAAATATACTCAAAGATGGCATCAAGATAGCCAAAGGACAGATGGCAATACCTGTGATGTATGATGTCGTAGTGCCGAGTACAGGTCTCAGTGCGGTGGGTGAAGTGACACTGGTGCCAGATACAGATACGCTCAAAATCTTGCCATTTGCCAAAGGTCAAGCATCTATGATGGGCGATATGAAGATCTTGGGGAGCTTGGATCCGTGGGATAACTGCCCTAGAGAGTATCTAAAGAGGCAGATAGGTAGATTGTCTCAGCAAGGTATCACGATAAAGTCTGTCTTTGAAAATGAGTTTTATCTACTCAGTAGAGATGGAGATGGAGAGTTAGTCAGAAGTGACAATACTCTATTTGCTATGACGGGATTTGCCAACAGACATGCAGATTTTTTATTGGATTTGGAGGATGCACTAGAGAGGCAAAATCTAAAAGTAGAGAGCTACTATAGTGAGTCAGGTCAAGGTCAACAGGAGTTCAATATACGATATAGTGATGCTCTAGCATCAGCAGATAACCAGATCACATATAGAGAGACAGTAAGAGCTGTAGCCTCCAAGTATGGATTTATAGCCTCATTTATGCCGAAGATTTTCGAGGACTCAGGTGGCAGCGGAACACATCTAAACTTCTCTCTATGGAGTGGTGCTGCCAATATCAGCGGAGATGAAGATAGTAAAAATGGTATATCTGAGATATCCTCATACTTTCTCGCAGGTATATTGCAGCATCTCAAGGCTTTGTGTGGTGTCACTATACCTAGCATCAACTCATATAGACGCATCATGCCACACTACTGGGCAGGGGCTTATACCTCATGGGGATACTACAATAGAGAAGCCTCTATCAGAGTCTCTAAAAACTCAGCACAGACCAAAGCCCAAAGATTTGAACTCAAGGTAAATGATGCTTCATCAAATCCATATCTAGCCCTTGGTGCATTGATAGCGTGTGGGCTGGATGGTATAGCTAACAAGATGAGCTTACCTGATGAGACAACTATAGACCCAGCTTATGCGAGCAGAGATGAGTGCAGTGCCAAAGGCATAGAGAGACTGCCTCAAAGCTTGGGCGAAGCGTTGGAGTGCCTACATACAGATAGTGTGATCTTGGACTCTATGGGTGAAGCGTTGGCAAACTCATTTTATGAAGTACGAAAGTATGAGTGGAAAAACCTCAAAGACTCTTCACTGGAAGAGGAGGTAGAGATAATGCTGGAGAGATATTGAGGGAGATTTTAAAAATTTAAAATATCACCACGATAGCTTGCAGCCTAAACCATAGTTATCACAACAGTAGTGATCATCGTCTCTATTCCATACTGAGGTAGCAGTTGACATATAAGCACGAAATGTGCTGTATTTGTCAGCATTACTGAGATCCTCTCTGACTGTTGATGGTAACATATGATGGTATGAGGATCCATCATCATCTCTTTTGGTATAATCCTGGAAATGGTTGTGCGAAATGGCGATGATCTCAGGCATCTGCATAGAGACATCATAAGATTCGCATATAAACTTGGCCTTCGCCTCATAATTGTTCGGATCATTTACATTTTGTTCACTTGCAAATAGTCTAGACTGAGGGTAAGAGAGCCAAGAGCGGTGTTTGGATTTTCGTATATCTATCTGCTCTTTTTGATAAGCAGAAAGATCTTTTAGTGTAGAGAATCTCAGAGAATTACTACTATCTTCATAGACTCTACCATAGGGATGCACAGCGATAGACCAAGTATATTTCAATCCAAGTCGTTCCCAGATATAATCAAGCAGATTCATATTTTGCCAGCGAATACGGAGAGAACGATCTTGATCTTCATATCTGTTCACAATCGGATCCTGTGAGTACCATCCTCTATCTATGGGCACATAGACTAAATTCTTACACTTTCCACTATAATCTAGGCAGGTTTTGTCAATAGAGTTTACCGAATTAATGGTTCTTTTGAGTAGATTGGCATAGATGTCAAATGATCTATTCATATGAAATTTAATATCTTTTGACATCACCTCCTTGGTGTACCTCGTAGTAGAGCTGTCCGCCCAGTTTGTCGAGTCAACCTCATTCCAGACGATATAGTGATCTATATACTTACCAAAGCGATATGCCGTGAAGCGAATCCAATCTTCATAATCATCATAATGAGATGCAGTTGGGTAGCACCCCTCCATCAGATGTTTTTCCTGTAGTGGAAAGCAGAACCCTTCACAGCCAGGATCTCTATAGAACTCTGGAGTAGTCCACAGTACAACGGCTACTTGCATATGGTGATTGGTATTCTGCTCAAATCTCTTCTCTTTACTCTTTATAAAGCTTTCTTTGTAGCAGTGGTAAGAGTGTATGCCTAGTAGCTTTTTTTGATTTTCATCTTCTGGAAAAAGCGTATAACCGTTTGCACAGGCTTGAGGTGATGGAGTTGAGGGAGATAGATCCTCAGCCTGATACCAGTAGTAGTTGTACTTTTGGATACCAAACTCCAGCTTATTTTCAAAGACTTCATAGCGTGCATCTCCCAATAGGGCATAGTTTCTATCAGAGAGTCCCTGTTTGTTTGTCGGCAAACTATATCCCGGAAGGTCTAGCTGGGATGGAGCTAATTTACCAGAGATCTCATCGAAGGCGGCATCTGTCTTTTGTGCCAAAACAAGAGCATCATCTCCGCCACTTCCATTGATAGTAGCAAGAATAAATGCAGATTGGTCAATCCTTCCTGAGGAGATCTCATTGTACCAATATCTATACCCCTCATCATCAGGAAATCGATCAAAAAGGTTGATATATACAGCACTGATAAAGTCTCCTATCGATGCATCTGACGGGTATTTTCTTTTTGTCTCATCCTGGTCAAAGAAGCTCTTGGCAATACCTTCAAGATCCAAATTGGAATCATCCACCCAATATCTCAACCCTGCTGCACTAGGTGCCCTATCAAAAGTAGCCACATAGAGCTTGGTGACATTTTTATAAGTTGGCGAAGTTGCATTAAGCACAGCTGTTGCGACTAAAAAAAAGATAATTATAGTTTTCTTCATGTAGTGATCCATTTTATGAAAGTTGAATTTTAGGGATAGAGACTCTTTGCAGAACTAAATCTAATCCAGATTATAACATGAAGTATCTAAATTGTCACCATAATATGTTATAACTTGATTTAACTTCGACAAAGAATGGAGGATTATAATCTTTGCTTCAATCTATCGACTCTACTGTTGGCTCTTTTGATGGTATCGATCTTGATCTCACCAGATTTAACTAGTGATACCATTATATCTACTAGCTTTTTGGTAGATACTGTCTTGTTGGGATCGAGTTGATTGCCAAAGAGCAGGATATCATCACCAGCATTGACAGCCAGTTTGATCGTATTTTTCAATCCGTACTTTTTGCTGATCGCACCCATCTGAAGGTCATCGGTGATAACTGCACCTTGGAAGCCAAGTTTTTTTCGCAATATCCCATTGACCGTTTTGACTGAGAGGGTCGCAGGGTAGTTTGCATCCAGATTTTTATTGAAGACATGTGCCACCATCACTGTATCTGCTTTTTTATGCAGCAGTCTATATGGTTCCAGCTCCACTCTCTTCCAGAGATTGGTCACATCGACAAAGCCTTTGTGTGTATCACCCACAGAGGAGCCATGTCCGGGAAAATGTTTGAGAGAGGTGAGTACACCGTAGTGGTGCATCGCATCGATGAAAGCAGCGGCATATTTGGCTACCACTTTAGGATCTTTTCCATAGGAGCGACCGAGACCATGTATGACATGGTTTTGCTGGTTGATATCCAAGTCTACTACAGGTGCCAAGTTATAATTGACCCCTACTCCTTTAAGCTCTTTACTCATTTTGATATAAGTTGATTTGATTTGACTCTGATCCATTCGGGCTACATCTGAAGCCTTAGGGAACTTCCCATAAAAACCATATTTGCTTTTGAGTCTCTGTACACGGCCACCCTCCTGATCCACAGCGATGAGGAGTTTTCCGTCATGACTGCAAGCTTGAAGTTCACCGGTCAACTTTTTCAGCTGTGATTTTGTAGCGATATTTTTTGGCTTGCTCTTATCTACAGGATTATAATCAAAGAGGATCACCCCTGCCAAATCATATCTCTTGATATCATGGCATATTTGACTTTTCGGTTTGGCACTAGTACCATGAAATCCAACCATCAGCATATTGCCTGCCATTTTTTCCAATGATGATGCCTGTAGAGACAGGTGCGAAGAGAAGAGTATGGTTGTGCCGATTAAAAAAGGTTTTATCATTTATACTTCCTAGAGAGTAAATTTCTATCCATTATACACACAAGAACTTACAAAAATTCATCTTCTATCATATACTACACAATTATCACATCATAAGTTGTGTATAATAACAAAATTTTAACATCACAAGGCACAAATACATGAAAAAAATCTTCATACTAACACTACTCTTGGCATCGCTCTTTACCACTTCTCAGGCAGAAGATGACAAATTTACCATGACTTCCGTAGATGGAAAAACGATCCATGTGAGAGGAACAACCAATGGGCTGATCTTTGATGAGTACAGAGGAAAAATTATCTTTCTAGAGTTTTTCGGTCACAGATGTCCACCATGCCTGAAGTCAATCAGTCACTATAAAAATCTACAGAAAAAATATAGAGATAGACTTGCTATCATCGCTATCGAAGTTCAGGGTTATGATGATGCCGAGTTGAAGGCATTTGTCAAATCAAGAGGGATCAACTATGTTACCATCTCTCAAGAGAAAGCCGGCAATCTCATACCATATATCTCTGCAAGAGCACAGTGGCAAGGTAGTATCCCATTTCTCGTGATACTTGACCAGAAAGGCAATGTCCAACTCGTTCAAGCGGGCATGCTGCCTGAGAGCGAACTAGAGAATGCTATCAAACAACTCTCAAAATAGAGGGCGGATAGATCTATCCAACCCTCTCTACCACTCTTTTGAGTACTTCAAAGGTCTTATCTATCGAATCTATATCTACCTCTTCTCTTGTAGAGTGCGGATATCGAATCGTAGGACCTATAGAGGCTATCTTGATAGCAGGGTACTTTTCGGAGAGGAGACCACACTCTAGACCGGCATGCATCGCCATCATCCTGCTCTCACCAAAGACCTCCTCCATACATAGGCTCACCTCTTTGGTGAACTCATTGACTTCAGGTCTCCAAGATGGGTACTTATCTGCCATCTCCACATCGAAACCGTAAGATTCAAAAAAATAGAGTGTCTCACCACTGATCCGTGTCAACCCATCAGCACTCATAGCACGAGCATTGGTTTGGATTTTGCATAGAGCTCCTTGTGTAGATACTATCGCTAGATTGATACTCCTCTCAGGTATCTTGAAGGCTTCACTCATCTCCTGTACCCCATGGCTAAACCCTCTCATCAAGTCTATGATCTCATCTCCTGCATAGAGTATAGGGTCACTGCACTCAACAGCTTCTATCTGAATATGATCTTGGCTCTTTGGTGGAGTGTCACTTTTGACTATAGCAGAGGCTTCTACCGGAATCGAATTGCGTCGTTCACCACCCTCTAGAGATACGATACCTACTTCTCTACTCTTTAGGTAGCCAGCCAGCAACTTCAAAGCATTTGGTATATCTTTGTCTATATCTACACCAGAGTGACCGCCGGGTAATCCTGAAACAGTAACACGATAGGCAGGTCTGCTGTCCTTCAGGAGAGCATATGGTTTTGTAGCTACGATATCCACACCGCCGGCACAGCCGATATACACCTCTGCTTTATCTTCACTATCTAGATTGAGCATCATAGACGACTGTAGGTCAAAGGAGAGAGCATTGGCTCCTATGAGTCCTATCTCCTCATCTGCTGTCACGAGAAACTCCAGCACAGCTCCCTCATCCATCAACTGCATCATCATAGCAACTGCTACACCATTATCTGCACCGAGTGAAGAGTTCTTAGCCTTGAGCCACCCATCCTCTTCATAAGTTTTGATCTGGGGTGCATCCCCCATACATACCATATCGTAGTGTGCCTGGAGACAGAGCTTGGGGGCACCTCTACGGATCAGGATATTTTTTGTTGCGTCAACCTCTACATCATACCCTCTATCTTTAGCAAATTCAGTTAAATAGCTGAATAGCTTATCTGCTGCTCTACTGCAATGGGGTATAGTTGTGATGGTTTCGAAATGTTCTATGATTGATGACACTCTTTTCATGTTGTAAACCTCTCTAATATAATCCTAGATTATACAATAGAGTTGATAAAATAGTGTTTATCTCCTTGGGGTAGCCTAAGCCCCATCTCTAGACTACTTGAAACTCTTACCTATATAGAAGTCATAAACCCAATCAGATACAGCATTGAGCTCCTCTTGAGTCAGTTTGCCTTTTTGGGATGGCATCAAGCCAAACTTCTCTAGTGCCATACCTTCGCACATACTCTTGTCCAGATGAGGATAGATCACATAGTCTTTGATAAATGCAACCACAACAGCTCTATGTATCTCATCATCTATATCCTCTACGATTTTGATATTGTTTTTTATCTGATTTGATACCTCTACCATAGGGGGAGCTTTGAGAGTCTTTATCACCTTGGTAAGCTCTGATTTTTTGATCATTTTGATATGACAAGATGCACATGCTTTATCAAAAACCTGCTCTCCGTCTATCTTGCTCTCTGTCGCCATGAGCAAAGCTGCACCTATGATCATACCTGTTATTATTCGTTTCATTGTCTATTCCTTATAAAAAATTGTTATAATTGTACCACAAAATTATTATATCTTATCATCGGGAGAGAAATTGGAACACCTCTTTTTGTACCCATACTGCTGGGAGCATATATCAATGATGTTGGGACTGCTGTAGTGCTGTAGGGGTCAGGTAACAACTACATAGTTGTAGTTGTTACCTGAC
>JAYEOM010000135.1:5580-7636 GCA_034722955.1 Campylobacterota bacterium | reverse complement strand
TTGGTCATACCGGTATACTGCACCCAAAATGGAAATATCTTTTTCTGAACAGTTACTGTCTCGACGACGAGCGGTGGCGGTGCTTTCGGTGCTTCCGTCTTTTTCTCTTCACCGCAACCGGATAGAACGAGTAGAGAAGCAGAGAGGAGTATAGAGTATATCTGTTTGTTTGAAATAACCATTTTGCAATACCTTGTGATTTGAATTTATGTATTTTATCTAAAATTTTCTTTTGCTACAAGAGACATTGTCATGCCATCTTGCAGAGTGCTTCTACTCCTCTGGCATGCAGCTCTCTATAGCATCCATTGTTTTAGCTTTTTTGATACACTCCATCCCTCTCAAGCTTTGATCTATAAAACCAAGTATCTCTTTTTTTGTTTTTGGACTCCACTCATCGAGATCCTCCTCTTGCTCACCACTCATCTCATCCATCCTGTGACTGCATACATTTGCCTCTTTGAGAGTATCAGCTCCGCTAAAGCAGCTTTTTGCAGATAGCATTGTTTTCTCCTGAGAGAGTATCTTCTGCTTTATCTGTGGCAGCATAGATGCCATCATCGCATCCTCCATTGCTTTCTCTTGAGCTTTGGTAGGTTTCTCACCTTTTTTGATACCTGCACTCTGCATCGCAGCTGCCATAGATGCCCCTAATGTCGCCATCTCTTCGCCTGCTTGTGCTGCTTCTCTCTGAGAGTTTTTATCCATACTCTCTAGTTTGCTTCTGTCGATCTTCTCTCCATCAATTGTATATACAGGAAAGTCAGGCAGTTTAAAATCATCCTCCGAGAGTGAGATATCAAACTCCGCTTTGATTGCTACATTTGTGCTTTTTACTCCCATTATATTGGACTCTACTTTGAGAGGTATGCCTTTGTAGATAGACTGTTTTGTTCCCATAAGGTCCCAAATGTCACAGCTGTAGCCCAATACCTTGTCACTGCCAACCTTTTTGGCACCCATCTTTTTCATCATATCTTCTGTGCTATGCTTGCCTCCTTTGCTACTAGAGAGCATCGCCATGACAGCCATAGGATTTTCCATGCGAACTATACGCTTACTATCAAAATCAACCTGATACAATATACTATCTTTCATATAGACCATTGTATGGCTTTTAGTGATCTTACTATTTTCACCCATCGTCTGTTTTGAAACTCTATTCTCTTCTGTCAAGTTTTGTATGCCATAGTTATCGAATGAGACTCTTTTTTTTCCAACTGATTTGATCTTCATGCCCATCATATCAGTAGAGCCTGTCATCTTGTAGTCGATCTTTCCGCTTTTGATCTCGTATATTTGCATCTGATTTCCACTAGCCATCAAAAGGGTACTTCCCAACATGGCAACTATACCTATCTTTACTATTTTTTTCATCTCAACTCCTTTTTTTCCTCTTCGTGATCGAGGTTTGTTAAATCCATCATCATCCTATTGGGATGATCACCGCCTACAGTGAATTTAGCTTCACTAGACCCACTGTCGATCTTGGCTTCAATGGTGTAGTTATCGTTGTCAAGTGTCACTCTCGATAGATCAGAACACTTGGTCTCCTTCTCATAAACAAGCCGACCGTTACTTGCATAGATTTCATAATTTACTTTTTGGCTCATATCGGGGCATTTGGCTTCAATGGAAAATTGACTGAATGTAAGATGTATCTTAGTCACTTCGCCCGGCTTAACCTCAAATGGTGTCAACTTTTTAAATTTGTTATAGCTTGACCTGATGATATACTTACCTGCAGGTATCTTAGCTACTCCTGCCTCTTTTTTGCTAGAGTGTGCCGATGTGACAGATCTTCCCAGCTTGCCATCATCATCTTGTGAAATATAGTTGCTTACTCTGACCCATCTCCCTCCATCAGTTTCGGAAGCTGTGATCTCTACGGTACCTGTCTCTCCAAATACGATATTGACCTTAGTCACTTCGCCCGGCTTGATCTCAAATGGTGTCAACTTTTTAAATTTGTTGTAGTTTGATCTGACGATATACTTACCCGCAGGTATTCTGGCTACTCCTGCCTCTTTTTTGCTAGAGTGTGCCGATGTGACAG
>JAYEOM010000135.1:0-5480 GCA_034722955.1 Campylobacterota bacterium | reverse complement strand
TCGCCCGGCTTGATCTCAAATGGTGTCAACTTTTTAAATTTGTTGTAGTTTGATCTGACGATATACTTACCCGCAGGTATTCTGGCTACTCCTGCCTCTTTTTTGCTAGAGTGTGCCGATGTGACAGATCTTCCCAGCTTGCCATCATCATCTTGTGAAATATAGTTGCCTGCCTTGATCCACTCTCCTCCCTTGGTTTCGGAAGCTATGATCTCTACAGTACCTGTCTCTCCAAATACGATATTGACCTTAGTCACTTCGCCCGGCTTGATCTCAAATGGTGTCAACTTTTTAAATTTGTTGTAGTTTGATCTGACGATATACTTACCCGCAGGTATTCTGGCTACTCCTGCCTCTTTTTTGCTAGAGTGTGCCGATGTGACAGGTTTTCCCGGCTTGCCATCATCATCATATAAGATATAGTTGCCTGCCTTGATCCACTCTCCTCCCTTGGTTTCGGAAGCTATGATCTCTACAGTACCTGTCTCTCCCATAACGGCATGTACTTTTGCTACTTCACCGGCTTTGATTTCAAATGGTGTCAACTTTTTAAATTTATTATATTCTGACTGAAGTATATAGTGACCAGTAGGCAGTTTTGTAATACCTGCATCTTTTTTGGTAGAGTTGACACTAGTCAATTGTTTGTCACTTTTTTGACCATTTTCTGCTCTATATATACGGTGGTATGCCTTTATCCACTTGCCACCTTCTTTTTCTGAGGCAGTAGCCTCTAAGTTATTTTTGAGCTCTTTAGCTACAGGTTTTGGTTTTGGCTCAGGTTTGGCCACTTCAACCTTCTTGGCGATCACCTTCATAGCACTATTTAGTGCTGCAGCACTCTTGGCAGAGAAGTACTCACCGCCTGTAGCAGCAGCTATACACTCCAACTCTCTATCAGTGCTTTTGTCAACATTAAATCCGACGACATGTACCACAAAATCTATACCATCTCTCTCTAGTGCTTTGGCTGTACCGCAAGGATCAGGATCACAAGTCTCTTTCCCGTCCGAGATGAGGATGATAGTAGCTCTCTCTTCGGTATATTTGATCTCCTCTGCTACTCTCTTCAAAGAGCGGCTGATAGGAGTTTTACCCTTTGGTTTGATCTCCATAACCGTAGAGATAACTCTATTTTGATCTATTTTGCCTACAGGGATCACCGTCTCTATATCATCACAGTCACCTTTGCTTCTGTGTCCATAGATAGTTAACCCCAGCTCTACATCAGGATTCCACTCTTTGACTACATTTTTCAAAGTATCTCTGGCTATCTCTATCTTTGTCACACCGTTGATCTGCCCCCACATACTCCCAGACGCATCAAAGATGATAACAGCTCTAGGGTTATCCTCTGCATATAGACCTGTAGATAGTGTCATAAAGACCACTATAAAACTTAACAAAAATCTCCTCATCACTCCACTCCTTTTATCCGATTTTATAAATTTTTTATGAATTTTATCATGTTACAGTAGATACTATTCAATTCGTGTAAAAAATCTCTTTTTCATCTTCTCATACCTCAACAGTGTTTCAGAATTATCAACAAAATCTTCATCCTCACTATCTGTACATATTTGATTGCAAACATTGGTAGTAATCTTTTTCTTTGTTTTATTGATATTGTCATTGTCTATAAAATGGAAAAATATCCATAGTGTTGGAGAGAGAATTACCATTATTTTTACAAAATCGAGAAAAATTGAAAAAATAATCCCAAAAGTTTCAGAGAGAGATTCATATAGATTGTTGATATATCTCTTGATAGCAACTGCTCTATACTGCTCTATCAGGTGCAAACACTGATATCATAGCATAAAAAGCGATAAGTATAAAAATTAATTTTTTCATTCTATCCCCTTAGGTTATATTGTTTACCCAAGTATAATAGAAGAGTGTGATGAAGTGTGATGAAATGGTATAAAAGTAGTATATCAGAAGAAATCAGCAAGAATTTTGCTGATTTTGCTGATGAGTGTTACTGCTGGTATCATTTATGCAGGATTTATATATTACTCTTTCTCAAATAAATAAACCGCATTAGCATTAAATGCACCTACAATAATTGACTCACCACTCATATCTACTGAGTGTCCAAATCCATCTCCTGATTGTGTATTTATTGAATGTATGGATCCATACTCTACGACACTATTATCTGCTTGTTTTTCAAAAAAGTATACTTTTCCTCCCTCACCTGCATCTGCTGCCCCTATAGCGATTAAATTCCCCTCTATTGAAAGATGCCACGCAAAGTAATCATTAAAAGTTCTATCAGAAGCCACTATCTTTGCAACTCTTGTGATACTTCCATCACTCTGTTTCTCATAGAGATAAGCTGCTCCTGTATTAGTATAGCCCTCATCTCTATAAGGTGTACCTACTAAGATGAGATTGTTCACCTCCCCATTAAAGGCTTTGAGCTTTTGAATCATCATCATAGTTCCATCAATCTGTTTTTCTAGGAGATATGCTGCCTCTTCACCTGATGAACCTACGACGATAAGATTGCCATCTATTGCCACTGTATCTTTACTAGGTAGTCTATAGTGACTCAGTTCAGTGGTATAGATATCATCAATAGTCAAATCTACAGGTATTGTTGCAATATTGGCATAACTATCTTCGATTTGTATAGTTGCGTGATAACTGTTGTTCATATCTTCATCTTGAGGATACTCAAAGTCCAAAGCTAAAGGAAGAGAGAGGTTGCCATCTTCTATAGAAAAATGGCTCGCATCTGACCCCTCCAAAGTATAAGAGAGAGTACCTACAGGACTTGCAGCGTAGATATGCTTCAATCCTCCACTTATCCCTTCATCTATTTTCATATGCAATGTTTTATCACTATAGATATAGATTCTTTCCATAGGATCTGTATCATAGATATAAGCAGCTCCTGCTTGATCTCCCCTATTATCTTCTCCTTTGGCTCCTGAGACGATGAGTCTACCACTCATAGCAACAGACATACCAAAAGTATCAGATGCTTGACCATCATAGGCTATAATATCTAATATCCCACTAACACTTCCATCTGCTTGTTTCTTAAATAGATAGATAGCTCCTTTATCCTCTTTGTTGTATGCACCAACCGTTATAATATCCCCCTCTATAGCAGTGGAGTAGCCAAAGCTATCATTGGATTGAGTATCCGAGGCAGTAATCTTGGTGTGTTCTACTATCGTACCATCTTCTAATCTTTCAAAGAGATAAACAGCTTGTTTACTATTTGATACAAGTATAAAGTTCCCATCAATAGCAATCTTAATTCCAAAATTATCATATTCACTTATATCAGAAGCTATTATCTGACCAACCTCTCTCGTAATACCATCTGAGTGTTTTTCAAAGAGATAGACAGTTTCCAAGCTAAAAGTTCCTATCACAATCAAGTTTCCATCAATCTCTACATCCCATCCAAAACTACCTCCCACTTCTCCATCCAATGCAGTGAGTTTGGATAACTCTAGCACACTCCCATCACTCTGCTTTTCAAAGAGATAGGCTGCTCCATTTTCTCCTTTTCTATAAGCTCCTATGATGATAAGATTTCCATCTATAGCTATAGATTTTCCAAAGTTATCATAAGCTTCTCCATCTGATGAAGTGATTTTAGCTCGTTGTACTACACTTTTGTCACTTTGTATCTCAAATAGATAGACAGCTCCTGCATCTGTGCCGAGACTATCATCCCCATACGAACCTATTACAATTGTGTTACCACTAATAGCCACAGCATCACCAAACCAACCACTGCTATCATCTGATGGAGTCAATTGAGCAATCTCTAGCACACTTCCATCATCTTGTCTCTCGAAGAGATAAGTAGCATTTTTCCCACTAGCACCTACTACAATATAGTTACCATCTACTGCCACACTACTACCCAAAGCATCTCCTGCTTTTGTATCGGATGCTACTGATTTAGATATAAGGAAAGGGTTGAAGACTTCTCCTGTGGTTATGACGAGTGTCACTACAGAGCTATCACCTGCATCATTGGTTGCGATAATTCCTAAAATATAGCGAGAAATTACTGTAGGATCTAATGTCTTGTTGAGATAGACCTTTCCCTCATCATCTATACTAAAGTCACCATTATCATCACCACTAACTATCTGATAGCTATTTATGGTATTTGCATCTATTGTCTCTGCATTAGTTTTGATAGTTGCGACTTGAGATCCCACCGTGATATTTTCATAGAGCCTACTATTGGTCTGACTTACAAGAGTAGGAACTTCTTCGATAATATTATTGATAGTGATGGTTACATTCATCTCACTACTTTCCATAACACTATTCGATGCCTTAGCTTGAAAGATATACGCTATTTTATTTTCATAATCAAAAGTGCTTGTAGTATAAATACTACCATTACTCTCAACCCTAAAGTACTCACTCCCCTCACCACTCAACTTCATAGAGAGAACCGTACCTGTGAGACCATCAAAGCTAAGTTTTCCTACAAGTGTATCGATAGAGGTATTTTCATCTATAGAGTTATCAAATGGATTGAGAGAAATATGCCATAAGTTTTCTACGAGTGCGTAAGCCTCATCATAGATAGCCTCATCTATATAAATCTTCTCTACTATAGGTTGATAATGCGTATCATATGCTTTGAGAAGTTTATCTTTATCAAAGGTAGGTAGCCACCATAAGGCATCATTGTAGTTGATGATACCATCACCACTTACATCTTCTGTGAGGAGCTTTTGGGTGATGACATCCATCATCGCATTGATTTTACTTGTGTTGTTTTCACTACTTAGCTGTTCTTTGACGAGCTGATAGACTACTTCTGTCAGGATATTGACCTTGAAGTTCTCATTTTTGAGTCGTTTGCCACTGAGTATCGCACGGATACTACCACTGTTTTGTGTTGGTGTAGTGTCTAGTATACCATCATCGTTAGTATCTATATCGACACCTCCTCTCACGGAAAGTACATAGAGTTTTTCATCATCTAGTGAACCTAATATATCATTGGGAAAGTAGAGCAGTCCACTTGTTTCAAGAGAAGTACCACCTGAGGTGTTACTGATATAGATCGGTGTATTTGTTTGATGATTATTTGCTTCTAGGAGTTCTATACTTGCACTGCTAAGTGGTCCTAGCAGGGCTTGTTTGAGCTTGGAGTGAATGAGGTATACAAAGTTTTCATAGCTTGATACTCCACCACCTCCTCCACTGCTACTACTATATTGTGTGATTCTTGGCTGAGTGTGTACACTTGAAACTGTTGAAGTCAAAACTACTTGTTGATCTTCCTTGATTTCTATATTTGCTACATGTCCTATATTGAGCATCCCCGCAGTTGTTATATCAAAGTCAAAAACCATAGCTTCTTGTGCACCTGGTACATCGATAGTGAGGATGACATTTTGGGGGATGAGAGTATCGTCCACTTCTCCGCTTTGTCGAACATAAACTGGATAGATACCTGCTACTACTTCATTTTCTGTACCAAC
>JAYEOM010000134.1:0-29485 GCA_034722955.1 Campylobacterota bacterium | reverse complement strand
AGTTCTCGTGGAATGCTCTCTCTGTAGATATCATTGGAGATAGCAACAGATGGTCTTCGTGTGATCAAACCCAAATCACTAACATACTCTAAATCTCTATCGCTAAAATCGGACTCTTCAGAGCTTTTGTTTGCCAAAATAGGTATGATAACCCTTTTGACTCTCGGCTCTTGTAGTTTATCTATGAGCTGGTCGAGGTGGGTTGCACGAGAGTGTATCAAAACCTCTCTCGCCGCTTTGTAATCCTCTAGCATTATCACTCTTGCTCTATCATTTCTGAGTGTTTTGTTCTCCCAAGTCATCTCACTAGCCAAAGCATTGACCAACCACGGCTGTCCTTTGGTGTCAGACCATAACTTATCAAATATCTTCTCTTCAAACTTTTGTCCTGTCTCTATAGTGTGTTGAAGTAGTAGTTTTTTTGACTCATCGTAGGTGAAATTATCTAGCGTTAGCGATTTGGCTTTGATATTAAATGCACTCCCACCTGTGATAATCTCATTATCTTTGGTATGGATTCGATAATCTCGCACATCTCTAACACCACACAAGACTATGGATTGGGGGAAAGCATTGGGTCTTTGGTTGTAACCTGTTCGTATCTGTCGTAGAAGCGATATCAAAGTATCCCCTACCAAAGCATCTACTTCATCGATAAAAAGAACGATGGGTTTTGGGTTGTTGATAGTCCAATATTGAAGCAGTTCAAATAGTAGTTTTTCAGCTTCAACCTTGTGTTTATACTCCAAAACCCATTTTTTAAGAGTATCATTTTTGAGATATATAAATGCTGCACTTGCAATAGATTCACAGATAGTTCTGATCCCACGAGTGACATCCGAACGGGAGGCTTGTGCCGATTCGATATTGGCATAGAGACAATCATATCTACCCTCACTGTTGATTCGCTCCATCATCTCGAAAAGTGCAGAAGTTTTTCCTGTTTGCCTTGGGGCGTGGAGAACAAAATACCTCTCTTTATGAATTAAATTCTCTATATCATCATAATTAAATCTATCAAAAGAGGAGATATAGTAGTTCATATCCCTCTTCATCGGTCCTGCTGTATTAAAAAATTTTTCCATAGCTCTATTTACCTTTTATCCCATATCTTGCAAAACTCGGAAGTAGTGCTAAAGCCATCGTTTCTGATGAGTTTTGTAAGAACTCCATTGCATACCTCATGTTTATCTATCTTAGCATAGTTTCTCTATACGAGATAGCAACATCATTACATACTGTTTTATCACACAAAATACAACCTACTGTATTATACCCAATAGATTAGCAATCATCTACTAATGAACCTCTTCTTAACCTAAACTAAATAAGCAAATTCAAATATTCTTACGATAGAATTAAAGTATGAATACAAAAGAAGAGATACTTAGCTTTTTAAGTGAAAATAAAAACGAACTATTATCAAAGTTTCATCTTAGTAAAATAGGTCTTTTTGGTTCATTTTCTCGTGATGAAGCAACAAAAGATAGTGATATAGATATTATCTTTGATTTTCAAGATAATGTAGCTGACATATATACCCTCAAGATAGAACTAAAAAAATATCTCTCCCAAACTTTTAATAAATCTGTGGATTTGGCTAGAGAAAAGTATCTCAAGCCCTATATAAAAGAGCAGATACTACAAGACGCCATCTATGTCTAATATTTCAAAAATCAGATATAATCTACTTGCTTTTATGGAAGCAATTGATAAGATAGAGACCTACTCTCTTGAATTTGATAATGGTGAGAATTTTTATTATGATACCAAAAGTTTTGATGCTTCTATGATGCAGTTTGTGGTTATAGGTGAGCTTATATCTCGCTTGAATGATGAGTATAAAGCAACTCACGACAATATCCCTTGGCAACAGATCAAAGACTTTAGAAATATTATCACCCATGACTACTTTGGAATTGATGCAGATGAGATTTGGAGTATTATTCAGTTTCATCTACTACCTCTAAAAGATAATATTCAAAAACTTATTGATGAACTATAGATAAAATACCATAGCTTTTGGCATAAAAGCATATTACTCAGTAGGGGTCAGGTAACAACTACAACTAATTAGTTGTAGTTGTTACCTGACCCCTTAATCGCATCACCGCTTTGGTGAGGAAAATAACACTCTTGATGTTGATATCGAGTATCATATCGACATCCTCCTCATCGAGCATCGGTAGTGGCATCACTTGACTCATCGCCGCATTGTTGACCAAGATATCTATGGAGACACCCTCTTTGTAGAGCTTCTCTATCGTGGTATTGATAGAGGCTGTATCTCGTAGGTCTAAGTGTAGAGCCTTGGCATCGGGCATCTGTGCGATGAGCTCATCTGCTTTTTCGCTGTTCTTATGATAGGTGAAGTATAGCGTCGCTCCTTGCTCATAGAACTCTCTACAGATAGCTGAGCCGATATATCCTGTACCACCTGAGACTAACACCGTTTTGTTTTCAAATACTTTAGATTTCATTTTGTTTATACTCTATCACTTGTGCTAAATCAGCTATTGTGAGCTTGGCAAAGAGATTTACTTTGCTGGTATCTGCTTGGAACTCATCGGCTCTATCGGGAAATGCACTTTTGAGATGCTCCACACCTTCGGCACTCAAAAGCCCATTCTCAAAGAGCGTATCAGAGCTGATGACTACACCACCGAGTATCATCTCATCGGTTTTGAGTGAAACGCTGAAGTTCTTCTCTATGAGATAGACTATCTCGACAAAGTCTATACTATCTGCTCCCAAATCATTGACTAGGGCAAACTGAGGTTGTACCTCTTCGATACTATCCAAACCAAAAACAGGCAACAGTAACTCTTGTAATCTCTCTAATACACTCATATCTATTTCTCCTTTTTGAACCCAATAGGTATAATCGCTGCAATATCGTGTCTGGGTTTTACTTTGATAATTTGTTTAATTGCCTCTTGTGCAATCACAGGACCTGTCATATAGCAACTCCCCAACCCCAAAGAGTGGGCAGTTTGGTGGATGATCATACTCAGACAGGAGATAGATTTGACATAGCTCTCTCTTTCCCAGTTCTTGATATCTTCATCCTCTACCATCAGTGAGAGTGAGTAGTTTACTTTAAAAGTGGGGATAAGTATAAGCGGAGCATCTTCAAAAGCTACGAAACTTTTGCTATACTCCATAAACCCATCTCGAAAATCATCTCGTATTTTGGGTGTGAGTTCATCTGTATACTCTTTGACCCTGCTTGCTATCTCTTTGATAATTTGAGGGTCATCTATCACCTTGATATCCCAGTTGCTTTTGACCGATGCATAGGGAGAAGTGGCAGCTAACTCCAAAATCTTCTCGACCCTATCTTGTGGTACTTTTGTTTCGCTAAACTCCCGTGTGCTATGACGGCTCAGTGATAACTCTCTAAATGACTCATACATATCAAACACCTTTACAAAACCCTCCATCTATATGCAACACTTGCCCATTGATAAACTCTGACTCTTTGCCACATAAAAACGCTATCATATTGGCGACATCTTCAACGCTCCCTATTTTAGGTGATACGATACTCTGCAAAAGCTCTTTGGGTGCTTGAGCGTAGAGGGGTTTGAGGCTTCCTGCATCTATAGGACCAGGGGCTACGCAGTTGATTCGTACCCCTTTGCCTCCATACTCACTAGCAACTGACCTAGAGAAGGACTCTACAAATCCTTTGGTTCCTGCATAGACCGACTGCCCCCTATTGCCCCGAGAGGCTGCGATGGAGGAGAGGTTGACTATGATACCTGCCCTTTTGGCTACCATCGAGGGGATGAGACTTTGGGTTATGAGGATAAGTGCTTGGATGTTGACACTAAGCATCGTATCTATAGAACTCTCTTTGATAGCAGGTAATATATCTGTAACCGTTACTGCTGATAGGTTGATAAAGATATCGACATCATCAAGATAACTACAAAACTCCTCTAGCTCTTCACTTTTTGTAAAATCAAGTGAGAGCAGTTCGCAATGGGGATAAGTGCTTTTAAGTGAGCGTAAATTCTCACTATTTTGATACCCTTGCACAATGAGTTGGTCATCTGCTTTGGCTACCTTTTTGATAATGGCTTGACCCATCTCAGAGCTTGCACCAGTTATTACTACTTTTCTATTCATATTTTTTCTACTATATCTCTTTACCACCAATGCAGAGTTTTGTCCACCAAAGGCGGAGTTGATTTTGAGGATATACCTAATAGGCATAGAGAGCTCCTTGTCTTTGATTGCATTTAATGCCACTTCAGGGTCAAGGGTCTCATAGTTTACAGTGATGGGAACTTTTTGCTTTTGCAAGATGTAATAAAAAATATAATTAAATAAGAGATGATTAAAAAAGAAAAGGCTTATTATGGAGAAAAAAGAGATACTAAACCCTAAAAAACCGTCGAAAAGTCTATAGCCGACTTGCAGTCATCGGAGAGTTCAAACGCATAGCTATCCTCTCTCGTAGCTTTTTGTATGAGTATATACTCTCCATCTATGAGTTGGAAGATATCACTGGTCTCACTATTTGGCTCGATGATGATGTAGTAGGGTACTTCCTCTTTTTCATAGAGTTTGTATTTGCTTGTGACATCTTTGAGTGCTGTAGAGCGAGAGAGTATCTCTACGACTAGTAGTGGAGTTTTAGAAAAATATTGCCTCTGCGTATCTTCGCAAAATATCGCTACATCAGGTTGCACGACTGTATTTTCTGACACTTTCCAATCCACAGGAGCGATATAGACTTCGCACTCACTCGTGGCACAGGAGAGGTTCTTGTCTAGCTCTTTACCTACCCTAAAGACAATTTTTTGGTGTTTGGGATAGGGAGCAGGAGACATCGCATAGGCAACCCCATCTATCAACTCCCATGACTCCTCCCACTGCACATAGTCATCATAAGTAAAGTACTGAAAATTATCATATTTTATAGCGTCCATGGCTTCTCCTTTGGTTTTATTGTAGCGAAACTATCCTCATATTGATGGCAAATCGCTATTTGGTGTAGCCTTATCATCATACACCCCTCTATAGTAATCCCTATGCAAGATGATAGAGTACTCCTCTCTATTGTCCTCTACGCCTAGCCAAGTGTTGTATCCCAAGCTAGCGAATGGTTTTTTACCCAGTGTCACTGTGTGGTAGGCATCTCTAGCCAAGATGAGTTGGATATCCCAATCGAGTGGCTCGTTGAGGTATAAGACAATAGCTTGAACCAGAGTATCAAAGAGCTCACCCCCTGGGAGGAGATGGTTGAATCTATCGGCATCCAACTCCTCTATCACTATACGAAACTTCCCCATCCTGTCTCTGATCTTCTCTCCTAGATGCAGTGTCTCATCAAGTATAGAGTTACTCTCTCCGAGCAAGCAGTACTGCTCTTGGGGTATAGCTACCATCTGCTCTACACACTGGACTATATGCACCTGTTCCCAAGAGACAACATCTCTGATGAGTATAGAGAGTCCTAGAGCCGAGTGGGAGTTGTGGAGTGTGAGTCCTGCATATTTGAGTAGTGCATATGAGACTTTGTGTTTGTCTCTCAGCTCTCTCGTCGGCATACCAGAAAAAACATGAAAAAGTTCTATGATTGATTGGTCGCCAAACTCGTCAAAACGAACACCCAATCTATTTTTGAGCCATACCTTAAAGTAGCTCTCATAGATAGGACCATTGAAGATATCTATAAAGTCTCGCATGACAGATGTGTCGCGAGCCTCCTCTTCGAGCAGTGTCTCTGTGTAAAAAGTAGGCAGAGGCGAAGACTCCCCGTAGAGTCCCAAGAAAGTCACAGTCAGTTGATAGATATCACCCCTCTGCACAATATCTATGATATCACTATGTGGAAAATCCAGAGAGAGGCGAGGGCGTACACGGATAGCATCTCGTAGGGCTTGCTCTTTATCGTCATACTGTAGTAGCAAGAGACGCAATGCCTGCACAAATGAAAACTCAGAACTCTGTGTGAGGAGTTGCTCTTTTAGATCAATCTCTTGTCGCCCAATAGTGGCTTCCATCTCAAAACCTCCCCTGTAATCTCTTCTCTAACCTCCAGAGCTACAAAACTATTGATAGAGGTATAACTAGCCAAAAAGCGTAATATAATCGTACAAAATAGATAGAGATCACCGAGTGAAGCGAAGTAGTCTTGTCTCATATCTATCAAAACTCTATGCCCCTTGAGGAGATAGCCACGACTCACTCTATCTACACTCTCTATGGAGAAACTCCCTATAGCATCTAGCTTTTTTTTGTTTCTTGCGACTCTGCTCTTGTCTCTACTGTGTGGAAACATATAGAGAGTGAGCATCTGCTTAAACGCCTCCATATCAGCTAGAGTCATGAGGTTGATACTCAGATGAGAGATGAGTTGCCATAGCGTATGCTCATCAATATTTGCATCTATCTGCATCGTGCAGGGTATGATGTTTTTGAACGAAGTGAGTTCAGGGGAGTTATCGCTATGGAGTGATATCTCTCCGAGTTTGAGCCTCTCAGGCAAGCTACCGTTGGTGCAAGCTATATCTATAGAGAGTACCTCTTTTTTTTGCGGGAGATGCTCTTTGTAGTGGAGCTGGAGATAGATCTCCTCTTGGTTATCGACGATGGAGCGTTTGCGATGTACTTGGTAGATGTTTTTCTCCTCTTGCCTAGTCTCAAAAGACTCAAAAGGAGAGTAGCTCTTGGGTTGATGCTCTCCCTGGGTGTAGCTAGAGACTCGCTGTACATCATAGATTTTGTGCTGTTTGCTATAGCGGAGTGTGGGGCGTATAAGCATCATCTCTTTTGTGTGGGTGAGGAGTATCGGCTCTGCTTGACTATCAAAGATATTGCTCACGGGCGAGCAGAAGAGTTTGATAGCATTATGAGAGAGTGGCATCAGCTCTAGTGGTGTAGGCTTGAAGTGAAAGAGTATCTTGAACTCCTTGGCACTACTCTTTTGGTAGAGTCTCTCAAGTCCATTTAGAGTAAAAAAGAGAAACTTCTGAGGCAAGACAAAGTACTCTTGGAGGACTCTATATCCACTAAAAGATTGCGATGGATAGGGAAAGAGCGAACACTCCTCATCGAAGCCATCACAAGAGAGTAACTCTCTATCAACTCTAAAGCTCTGCTTGTCAGGCAGTAGAATAGATATATACTCTAAGTAGTGCTCTAGCAGCATGAAGAGATTGGAGGCGTTGCTGTAGTTGTCGTTGAGATAGAAGCTGAGCTTCTGCATCTTGAGCGTAGAGAGGGAGGTGTTGAGCATCTCTATATCCAGCTCTAGTTTGCCCCTCTTGGAGCTCTCTAGCAGATGCTGTGACTGTGTGATCTGGAGAGGGTAGATCTCTAGAGGAGTACTCGTCGAGAAGCTACAAGAAGCTCCATCTATAGGTGTGGCATTGAGCTGTGTGCCTGCAGGGATATCTATCATCTCTCGCATACTTGGCTTGGGTGTGAATTCTACTATAGAGAGTGCTGGTATAGGTCGTAGATAGTGAGGGAAGAGTGTGTTGCAGAGGGTATAGGTGACTTCGGGGAACTCCTTGTCTAGCTTCTGCTGGAGGAGACCAGTGAGAAACGCCACACCCTCCAGAAGTCGCTGTGCATCGGGGTCTGCTGTAGTAGCGTCTAGGAGTGGAGCGATAGCAGGATGCTCTCTGCTAAACTCTCCTGCTAGCTTGTGGAGTTTGCTCAACTCCTCTTGAAAATAGTATTTGAATGCTTTGTTACTCATCTATAAGCTCTTCTGGATAACTATCTTGCCATTTGGATTGATGACTGTCTCGAACAAAACAGGAGTTTCACTATGCTCAGTCAGCTCTGCCTCTATCCTGAAGTGCATGACTGTTTTCTCTCCATCCTCTTCGATATGCTTCACCTCTACTCCACTCAATCTAGGCTCAAACTGTGTGATAGTGTTGCGTAGACTCTCCTCCATATCATTGATATATTGACCATATGATCTATCGTGGATATTGCTCACATCAGGAATCCCAAAGTCAGGACAATGAGTAGTGCAAAAAAGAGAGATTTGAAAAAATATAACATAATGAAACCACCTTATACAAGAGATATTAGGAATATTCTATAAAATATTGACTAACATATAGCTAAAGTAGAAGAGTTAGCAATAAATAGTGGAATGTTTTTGGCACACAAATATAATACATCGATTTATAAAGAGAGAAAAATATAAAATTTTCAAAAAATTTTCAATAACCCTTGACATTTTATAATTTTTTGCCTATAATTGCACTCCATTTTTAGTTGAATGACTTCAAATGTGATGGTGCTGGTGTAGCTCAGCTGGCTAGAGCAGCTGATTTGTAATCAGCAGGTCGGGGGTTCGAGTCCCTTCACCAGCTCCATAAAATAATTATCAGTGTTTGACCAGTAATACGATCAAAGCATTAAGGTGAGTTACTCAAGTGGCCAACGAGGGCAGACTGTAAATCTGCTGACTATGTCTTCGAAGGTTCGAATCCTTCACTCACCACCATGTCAGATCATAAATATAAAGATGCGGGAATAGCTCAGTTGGCTAGAGCGTCAGCCTTCCAAGCTGAGGGTCGCGAGTTCGAGTCTCGTTTCCCGCTCCATACATACTGGGAGCTGTGTGAATTATCATTAATACTTTAAGATAAAAACTTCACATTCAAAAGCTTTCCAAACCTGAAATTAATAATATAATAAAATAGATAATGCCCAGATAGCTCAGAGGCAGAGCACTTCCTTGGTAAGGAAGAGGTCGGCGGTTCAATTCCGCTTCTGGGCTCCACTCAAATATGGACAAAAGTGCTACATATTTATATGGTAGTAGTTCTGTCCATATCGAGGGTAATGGGTACATAAAAAGAGTATTCTGAAGATGCTCTCAAGAACTCTTGAGAAAAAGCTGATATAATATCAGCCATAATTTAAAATAAAGCTAGGAGAACACAAATGGCTAAAGAAAAATTTGAACGAACCAAACCACATGTTAACATTGGTACAATCGGACATGTTGACCACGGTAAAACTACGCTAACAGCAGCGATCACTGCTGTACTTGCAACGAAAAATGATACAGCTCTTATGGATTATGATGCGATTGATAACGCTCCTGAAGAGAGAGAAAGAGGGATCACAATCGCTACATCACACGTAGAGTATGAAACTGAAGGTCGTCACTATGCTCATGTAGATTGTCCAGGTCACGCTGACTATGTTAAGAACATGATTACCGGTGCTGCTCAAATGGATGGTGCTATTCTTGTTATCGCTGCTACTGATGGACCAATGGCACAAACTAGAGAGCATATCCTTCTTTCTCGCCAGGTTGGTGTACCATATATCGTTGTATTCTTAAACAAAGAAGATCAGCTTGATGAAGAAGATAAAGAGGAGATGCTAGAGCTTGTAGAGATGGAAGTAAGAGAGCTTCTCTCTGAGTATGAGTTCCCAGGTGATGATACTCCTATCATAGCCGGATCTGCATTCCAAGCACTTGAAGAGGCCAAATCTGGTACTCTTGGTGAGTGGTCAGAAAAAATTATTGAACTCATGAGTCAAGTAGATGAGTATATCCCTGAGCCTGTCAGAGAGACTGATCAAGAGTTCTTGATGCCTATCGAAGATATCTTCTCTATACAGGGTCGTGGTACAGTTGTAACCGGCAAGATAGACAGAGGTACGGTATGTGTAGGTGAAACTGTTGAAATCGTAGGTATCAAAGATACTCAGACTACTACAGTAACTGGTGTTGAGATGTTCCGTAAAGAGATGGATTGTGGTCAAGCTGGCGACAACTGTGGTGTTCTTATCCGTGGTATCGACAAAGAGGCTGTACAGAGAGGTATGGTTCTTTGTAAGCCAGGCTCTATCACGCCACACACTAAGTTTGAAGCTGAAGTTTATGTATTGACTAAAGAGGAGGGTGGTAGACACACTCCATTCTTCAACAACTATAGACCACAGTTTTATGTAAGAACAACAGATGTAACAGGTTCAGTTCAACTCCAAGAGGGTACTGAGATGGTTATGCCAGGCGATAATGTCAAGATTGATGTAGAGCTTATCGCACCAGTTGCACTTGAAGAGGGTACTAGATTTGCTATCCGTGAAGGTGGTAGAACTGTTGGTGCCGGTGTTGTTAGTAAGGTAATCGCATAATTGTAAATTGCTAAGAGCTTCTGCTCTGGCAATCTATCGCGAAACTAAGGAAAACTATGAGAGAAACTATACATTTGGGATGTGAACAGTGCACTAGACGCAACTATCACACAACAAAAAATAAGAAGACAACAACAGGTAAACTTACACTAAAGAAGTATTGTAAATGGTGTAAAGTTCATACTGCTCACAAAGAGATGAAACTGTAAGCTTCACCTCTATGATGATACCGTTATTTGAGATACTTCTCAAATAACAACCTAAATAATATTTAGGCCAATAGCTCAGTTGGTAGAGCACTGGTCTCCAAAACCAGGTGCCGGGGGTTCGAGTCCCTCTTGGCCTGCCACAATTAAGGTAAACAACAATGGGAAAACTTTCAATATTTATAGCACATGCTAGAGAAGAGATTCATAAAGTTATATTTCCGACTAAAGTACAAGTAAGACAAGCATTTTTGGCAGTTATCCTCGTAGTGACTGTTATATCAATATTTTTAGCACTGGTTGATCTCTTTATGTCATCCACCATCTCACTATTTTTATAGGATAAATAATGACCTATCAATGGTATGCAATCCAAACTTATGCAGGCAGTGAACAGTCGGTCAAAAGAGCGATAGAGCAACTTGCGATCGATTATGGTATCGAAGAGAAGATTGATAGAATAGTCGTTCCTACAGAAGAGGTGATAGAGGTAAAAAATGGTGAGAAGAAGATCACAGAACGATCTCTCTATCCAGGTTATGCTTTTGCTTCTATTGCATTGGATACAGATCTTTGGCATAAGATCCAGAGTCTGCCGAGAGTCTCACGCTTTATCGGTGAACAGAAAACACCTACAGCTTTAACTGAAGCTGACATCAAAGTGATCCTTGAAAAGATGGAGAGAAAAGCTGCTCCTCGTCCAAAGGTTGACTTCGAGAATGGAGAGATGGTTCGTATAGTTGATGGACCATTTGCCAACTTCACAGGTATGGTTGAAGAGTATGACTTAGATCATGGGAAACTCAAGCTAAATGTCTCTATCTTTGGTCGTAATACACCAGTAGAGATACTCTACACTCAAGTAGAGAAGATTATCTAACGCAACAAATCAAACAAAGGAAATAAGATGGCAAAAAAAATCGCTGATAAATTCAAAATGATGATCCCTGCCGGATCTGCAAATCCATCACCTCCGGTTGGCCCTGCATTGGGACAGCGTGGTGTAAACATCATGGAATTTTGTAAAGCATTTAACGAGACGACAAAAGATAAGATGGGGTTCAAGATCCCTGTAATTGTGACAGTATACACTGACAGAAGTTTTACTTTTGAAACAAAGCAACCACCGGCAAGTGACTTGATCATGAAAGCAGCAGGTATCAAAAAAGGTACAGATAACCCTATCACTACTAAAGTAGGCTCTATCAGCAAAGCTAAACTTGATGAGATTATTGATCAGAAAATTTCAGATCTAAATACTGATGACAAGGAGATGGCAGCAAGAATTATTGCAGGTTCATGTCGAAGTATGGGTGTAGAGATCACGGACTAAATCTTTTATACCACATAGATTCAAAAGAGTGTGGGAGCAAATTAGCGGAGAAAACAATGGCGAAAAAAATAACTAAAAGAACAGCAAAATTATTAGAAAAGATTGATAACAGCAAATCATATAGTGTTGATGAAGCATTTACTACACTAGCAGATCTCAAATCTGCAAAGTTTGATGAGACTGTTGAAGTGGCACTAAATCTTAATGTAGATCCAAGACATGCAGATCAGATGGTCAGAGGATCTGTAGTCCTTCCGAATGGAACAGGTAAAAAAGTTCGTGTTGCAGTTTTTGCAAAGGGAGAGAAGGTCGATGAGGCTAAAGCTGCCGGTGCTGATCTAGTAGGTTCTGATGAGCTTATCGAAATGATCCAAGCAGGAAATCTTGACTTTGATACAGTGATCTCTACGCCTGATATGATGGGTGTACTTGGCAAGGTAGCTAGGATATTGGGACCAAAAGGTTTGATGCCAAACCCTAAGACAGGTACAGTTACAATGGATGTTACTAAAGCTATAGAGAATGCAAAAGGCGGACAGGTTAACTTCAGAGTAGATAAAAAAGGCAATATTCACGCAGGTATAGGTAAAGCTAGTTTTGAAATTTCAAAAATCAAAGAGAATTTTATCAAATTTATAGAGACTATCAATAAGGCAAAACCGGCATCTGCAAAAGGTAGATATGTAACAAATGCAGCTATATCTCTAACTATGAGTCCATCTATAACGCTCGATCTATCTGAGCTAGCTGAAATAAAATAGAAGAATCATAAGATTCATCAATCTTAGGCTAAAGATAATAGGGGCGAAAGCTTAAACAAAATTCGTCTATAGACGATAGTTGTTATGATAATATAACAGCAGCCCGGTTAGAAGTCGGAAGGAGAAAATATGACAAGAACAGAAAAAGTTGAACTCGTTGCACAGATGACTGAGTCATTTACAGATACTGCAGCTATTATCGTTTGTGATTACAAAGGTATGACAGTTGCTGAGTTAGAAGCAGTAAGAGTCAATGCACGCGAGAGTGATGCAGGAGTAAAAGTTGTCAAAAATACATTGGCAGCTATAGCATTGAAAAATGCCGGTCAAGAGGCAGTGACATTTTCAGATACTAACTTAGTCATCTGGGGAGATGATCAAATCGCTACTTGTAAAGTTGCTGATACAGCTGCGGCTGACAATCAAGATAACTTTACAATCAAAACAGGTCTTCTCGAAGGAAAAGTTGTTGAGTTGGCTACGATCAATGCAATGGCGAAACTTCCTGGCAGAGAAGAGCTTCTCGGTATGCTACTCAATGTTTGGAATGCTCCGGTACAGAACTTTACTATCGGTCTTTCAGCACTAGCTACGAAGAGAGAAGAGGAAGCGTAGGTAGGGCAACCATGAGGGATTACCTCTGCGGTATGCGTGTAGTAGTGGTACCTCTTGTGGGTACCCTTGTTTAAATATAAATAATTAAGGAAATAAAATGGCAACAACTAAAGAAGATGTAATTGAATTTATCTCTAACATGTCTGTTCTTGAGCTATCTGAGCTTGTAAAAGAATTTGAAGAAAAATTTGGCGTATCTGCCCAAGCTACAGTAGTAGCTGGTGGTGGTGAAGCAGCAGAAGCCGTTGAAGAGCAGACTGAATTTACAGTAGTATTGACAGATGCAGGTGCTAAGAAGATCAATGCGATCAAAGTAGTAAGAGCAATCACTGGTCTTGGTCTCAAAGAGGCTAAGACAGCAGTTGAGGAGGTACCATCAGTACTTAAAGAGGGTGTCTCTAAAGATGAAGCAGAAGATTTCAAAAAGCAGATTGAAGAGGCTGGAGCTTCTTGCGAACTTAAGTAATTTTCGGTTCAGAGACTAGAGGCTTATGAGTCTCAAATCTCTGGATACATACTAACTATCCCATGGATACAGAGACGAGCTATTAAGAGCTAATATTTACGCTTTTTGCAATAGTTTTTTCGTGTATCTATATAATAAAACAAACCACACTACAAACCCTATAAGGTAGCATATGTTAAATTCTTTATACTCCGGAAGTAGACTGCGTGTCGATTTTTCAAAAACCCCTAGAGAGATTGAGATTCCAAACTTATTACAACTTCAGCAGAAGAGTTACGAAAACTTTTTGATGTTGGGTGTAAAAGATAGAAGAAATAGTACGATAGAGAAGGTATTTAGATCCTCTTTCCCTATCCACGATCAACAAAATCGTTTGACATTGACTTATAAAAATAGTGAAATAGTCAAGCCGAAATATACAGTTAGAGAGTGTATGGAGAGAGGATTGACCTACTCAGTCTCACTCAAGATGAATATCGCTCTAACTATTTGGAATAGAGATGAAAAGACCGGAGAGAGACTAGATCCTAAAGAGATCAAAGAGCAGGCAGTTTTTGTCAGAGATATCCCGCTCATGACAGACAGAACATCTTTTGTAGTGAACGGTGTAGAGAGAGTTATCGTCAATCAACTACATAGAAGTCCCGGTGTCATCTTCAAAGAGGCGGAGGCTACAACAGTTGTCAATAAGCTCATCTACTCTGCTCAGATCATACCCGATAGAGGTTCATGGCTCTACTTTGAATATGATGCCAAAGATATTCTCTATGCCCGTATCAATAAAAGAAGAAAGATCCCTGTCACTATCCTCTTTAGAGCATTTGACTACTCCAAAGAGGATATCCTGAAGCTCTTCTACCCTACCAAGGAGATCAGCATTAAAGATGGTCGATTTATGACTAAGTTTGATCCTCTTGATTTTGCTGGTCGTACAGAGTATGATGTCAAAGATATAGATGGCAGCGTCATCGTAAATGCTGGAAAGCGTCTCACTAAAAAACGGGCACAGAAGCTTGTGGATGAAGGGCTTGAGTGGGTTGAGTACCCTGTAGAACTCTTGATGGAACGCTATCTATCTAGAGCAGTTATAGATCAAGAGAGTGGTGAAGTACTCTACGATACAGTCTCCTCTCTCGATGAGGCAAAGCTCAAAAAGATGATAGAGCAGGGTATCGAAACTATTGAGATCGCAAATGATCTTGCAGAGGATACAGATAGCTCTATTATCAAATCTTTTATTGCTGACCAGGAGAGCTTGAGACTTTTGAAGCAGACTGAAGAGCTGGAAGATGAAAACCTACTCTCTGTCATCCGTATCTATAAAGTGATGAGACCAGGTGAACCTGTTACACCCGAAGCCGCAAAAGCTTTCTTTAAACAGCTATTTTTTGATCCTGAGAGATATGACTTGACCAAGGTTGGTCGTATGAAGATGAATCATAAATTGGGCCAGGATATTCCTGAGTATGTTACAGTGATGACTTCAGAAGATGTCATCAATACGGTTAAGTACCTGATCAAGGTCAAAAATGGTCAAGGTCATATAGATGATCGTGACCACCTTGGAAATAGAAGAATCAGAGCTATCGGTGAGCTTTTAGGAAATGAGCTTCACAACGGCTTGACAAAGATGCAAAAAGCTATCAAAGACAAGATGACTACTATTAGTGGAGCACTTGATGAGCTGATGCCTCATGATTTGGTTAACTCCAAGATGATAACCAATACAATTTTGGAATTTTTCTCTAGCGGTCAGTTGAGTCAATTTATGGATCAGACCAATCCGTTATCTGAAGTGACTCACAAGAGAAGACTGTCAGCTCTAGGAGAGGGTGGTCTAGTCAAAGAGAGAGCAGGGTTTGAAGTTCGTGATGTACACCCGACACACTATGGGCGGATCTGTCCTATTGAGACACCGGAGGGTCAAAATATTGGTTTGATCAATACTCTGGCAACTTATGCAAAAGTTAATGAACTTGGATTTATCGAAGCACCATACAAGATCGTAAAAGATGGTAAAGTAACTGATGAGATCGTCTATATCACTGCTACTCAAGAGGAGGATAAGTGTATCGCTCCTGCATCTACGCAGGTAGATGATGAGGGGCATATTGTCGAAGACTTGATCGAAACAAGACTTAACGGTAATATCGAACTCAACACTGTCTCTCGTGTGGATTTGATCGATATATCCCCCCTGATGATCTCAGGTTCTGCTGCTGCTTTGATCCCTTTCTTGGAGCATGATGATGCCAACCGTGCTTTGATGGGATCAAATATGCAGCGACAGGCAGTTCCACTGTTAAGGACAGATGCCCCTGTTGTAGGTACGGGTATGGAGGCTATAGTGAGTCGTGATGCTTGGGAGGCTAGCAAAGCACGACGATCAGGAACAGTCGAAAAAGTTGACGCTAAAAATATCTATGTGATGGGTGAAGATGAGAGTGGAGTTTTTATAGACCACTATCCGCTAGAGAAAAATATGAGAACCAACCAAAATACTACTTTTTCTCAAACACCTATCGTGAAATTGGGTGCAAAAGTTAAAAAAGGTCAAGTGATCGCAGATGGTCCAAATATGGATCAAGGTGAACTTGCTATCGGTAAAAATGTACTTGTTGCCTTTATGCCTTGGTATGGCTACAACTATGAAGATGCGATTGTCATCTCTGAAAAGCTGATCCGTGAAGATACCTTCACCTCAGTTCACACTTATGAGAAAGAGATAGAGGCTAGAGAGCTCAAGCATGGTACTGAGGAGATCACGCGTGATATTCCAAATATCCGAGAGGATGAGTTGCTTCACCTTGATGATAGCGGTATTGTCAAGATGGGTGTGCATGTCAAACCAGGGATGATTCTAGTAGGCAAAGTGAGTCCAAAGGGTGAGATAAAGCCTACACCAGAAGAGAGACTGCTTCGTGCTATTTTTGGTGAAAAAGCTGGTCATGTAGTAAATAAATCACTATATTGTCCTGCGACTATGGAGGGTGTAGTTGTTGATATCAAAGTCTTCACTAAAAAAGGCTACGAGAAAGATGCTCGTGCAATGCAAGCCTTTGAAGAGGAGAAATTTATACTCAATGGAGATCACCATGATCAACTCAGAATGGTAGATAGAGAAGAGATGCTTCAAATCACTTCACTCCTCTCCAAAAATATCTTGGTATCTGATGTTTCGGTCAATGGAGAAGAGTATAAAGAGGGTCACTCTATACCCGAAGATATTATCAAAGAGGTAAATCGTTTTGCTCTTAAGAGTGTTGTCCAATCTTTTGACACCCAAGTGCAAGCTGAGTATGAATCTCTTAAAAACTACTTTCTAAAGCAGAAGAAAAGACTCAAGAATGAGCTGGAAGATAAGCTAAGTGTCCTTGAGAAAGATGATATCCTTCCAAATGGTGTGACTAAATTGGTGAAGATATATATCGCAACAAAAAGAAAGCTGAAGATTGGGGATAAGATGGCAGGTCGCCATGGAAACAAGGGTATTGTCTCCAATATTGTTCCTGAGATAGATATGCCATATATGGAAGATGGAAGACCGGTTGATCTGATCTTGAATCCGCTAGGGGTTCCAAGTCGTATGAATATCGGTCAGATTCTTGAGGTACACCTAGGACTTGTAGGTAAAAAACTAGGAGAGCAGATAACAGAGATGTTTGAAGCAGAGCAAGAGAGACTCGTAGAAGAGCTTAGAGCAAAAATGACAGAGATCGCAGATATCACTCAGCTAATGAATGCCAAAGAGACACTAGAGAAGCTGAGTGATGATGAACTTCTTGTCTATGCTAGAGATTGGGCAGATGGTGTAAAATTTGCTGCACCTGTCTTTGAGGGGGCAAATCGTGATGAGTTTGCCAAGCTGTTTGAGCTTGCCAAAATCGATGATGATGGAAAGACACAACTCTATGATGGTATGACTGGCGAGAAGATGATAGAGCGTGTCAATGTAGGATATATGTATATGTTGAAACTGCATCACCTTGTTGACGAGAAGGTACATGCGAGATCAACCGGACCATACTCTCTAGTGACGCAACAGCCTGTTGGGGGTAAAGCACTCTTTGGTGGTCAGAGATTTGGAGAGATGGAGGTTTGGGCACTCGAAGCTTATGGAGCAGCACATATCCTCAAAGAGATGTTGACGATCAAGTCTGATGATGTAGAGGGAAGAGCGAGGGCATATCGAGCCATCACCAAAGGGGAGAGCGTACCCGAATCGGGTGTGCCTGAAACAATGTTTGTCTTGACCAAAGAGCTGCAAGCACTAGGTTTGGATGTAGAGCTGTATGAGAAGAAAAAAGAAGTAGAGGGTGAAGATGAGTAGTCAAATAGAAAATTTAACACCGATTGATCTCAATAGTGAAGAGAGACCCAAAGATATAGAGGCTCTGCAACTTCGCGTTGCGAGTCCAGAGAAAGTCCTATCTTGGAGTTATGGAGAGGTCAAAAAACCTGAAACGATCAATTACCGTACCCTAAAGCCAGAGAGAGATGGTCTATTTTGTGCCAAAATCTTTGGTCCTATCAGAGACTATGAGTGTCTCTGTGGTAAATACAAAAAGATGCGTTACAAGGGTGTAGTATGTGAAAAGTGCGGAGTTGAAGTCACCTCTTCAAAGGTGAGACGAAACCGAATGGGACATATAGCACTAATCGCACCTGTAGCACATATATGGTATGTGAGTTCTCTGCCCTCTCGTATCGGTACACTGCTAGGTGTCAAGATGAAGGATCTGGAGCGTGTACTCTATTATGAAGCCTATATCGTTAAAAATCCAGGTGAAGCGAGCTATGATAGTGAAGGTTTGACTCCACTGGCTAGATTTGATGTACTCAATGAAGAGCAGTATCAGCAGATCCTTCAGCGGTTTGGTGATAGTGACTTTGATGCTCGTATGGGTGGTGAAGTGATCCGTGAGCTATTGGGTGATTTGGATCTAGTAGAGATGTTCGGACAGTTCAAAGAGGATATAGCAGCGACAAAATCTGAGGCAAAACGAAAGACCATCATCAAGAGACTCAAAGTGATCGAAGCATTTCTAAACTCAGGAAACAGACCAGAGTGGATGATGTTGATTCATCTGCCGGTGCTGCCGCCTGACTTGAGGCCACTGGTTAGTTTGGATGGAGGTAAATTTGCAGTTTCAGATGTCAATGACCTCTATAGAAGAGTGATCAACCGTAACCAGCGATTGAAGCGATTGACAGAGTTGGATGCTCCTGAGATCATCGTAAGAAATGAGAAGAGAATGCTCCAAGAGTCCGTAGATGCACTCTTTGACAATGGTCGTCGAGGCAATGCTGTCAAAGGTGCCAATAAACGCCCTCTTAAGTCACTCTCTGAGGTTATCAAAGGCAAGCAGGGTCGATTTAGACAAAACCTGCTTGGTAAGCGTGTTGACTTCTCTGGTCGTTCGGTTATTGTCGTTGGTCCTGATCTCAGAATGGATCAATGTGGACTTCCAAAGAAGATGGCTATCGAACTTTTCAAGCCGCACCTTATGGCAAAACTAGAAGATAAAGGGTATGCAACAACTCTCAAACAAGCCAAAAAAATGATCGAAATGAAGGTCAATGAGGTGTGGGAGTGTCTAGAGGAGGTAGTTGAGTCATATCCAATCCTCCTCAACCGTGCACCAACACTGCATAAACTCTCTATCCAAGCCTTTCACCCTCGATTGATCGATGGAAAAGCTATTCAGCTGCATCCTCTGGTATGTTCAGCATTTAATGCTGACTTCGATGGTGACCAGATGGCAGTGCATGTGCCACTTGGAGATGAGGCTATAGCTGAAGCAAAAGTGTTGATGCTCTCTTCGATGAATATCTTGCTTCCTGCATCAGGTAAAGCGATTGCAGTTCCATCTCAGGATATGATTTTGGGACTCTATTACCTTACGCTAGAGAAGTCTGATGTCAAGGGAGAGCATAAGCTTTTTGCCAATGTTGAAGAGGTTGAGATCGCTTTTGACCAAGAAGCCCTTGACCTAAATGCAAGGCTTAGAACTGTTATCGATGGGAAGATCACTACATCAACAGCAGGACGATTGATCTTGAAATCTATCATTCCTGACTATGTACCCGAGAAGTACTGGAATAAAATCTTGAAAAAGAGAGATATCGGTGCTCTGGTTGATTATGTATATAAGATCGGCGGTATCAATGATACTGCGACATTCCTTGACGAATTGAAAGATATTGGTTTTAAGTATGCGACTAAAGTAGGTGTCTCCATTTCGGTAGATGATATCAAAATCCCTGATCTAAAAGAGCAGAGAGTAGCAGATGCCAAAACTCTCGTAAAAGAGATTCAGCAGCAGTTTAGTGCAGGTCTTTTGACGGAGCAAGAGAGATATAACAAGATTATTGATATATGGACAGATGCTAACAACTCCATAGCAGAGGAGTTGATGAAGTTGATCCGTTCAGATAAAGAGGGGTTCAACTCAGTCCATATGATGGCAGATTCCGGTGCGAGAGGTTCTGCTGCTCAGATCAGACAGCTCTCAGGTATGCGTGGTTTGATGGCAAAATCTGATGGATCGATCATCGAAACACCGATCACCTCTAACTTCCGAGAGGGGCTGAATGTTCTTGAGTACTTCATCTCTACTCACGGAGCTAGAAAAGGTTTGGCAGATACAGCACTGAAGACAGCAAATGCGGGTTACCTTACGCGTAAGCTGATCGATGTCGCACAAAATGTCAAAGTCATTATGGATGATTGTGGTACACATGAGGGTGTGGAAGTTTCTGATATTATTGTCGGTAACGAGATGATAGAGCCGCTCAGCGACAGAATCTACGGGCGTGTGATCGCCGAAGATGTGATCGATCCTATCACTAATGAAGTGATTGTAAGTCAAGGGACTCTGATCAATGAAGATATGGCAACCCGTGTAAAAGATGCAGGTGTGAGATCTGTAGTTATGCGTGCACCTTCTACATGTAAAACAGAAAAAGGGATCTGTGCAAAATGTTATGGTTTGAACATGGCAGAGAACAAACTGGTCAAGACAGGTGAAGCAGTTGGTGTTATCGCAGCACAATCTATCGGTGAACCGGGTACTCAGCTGACTCTTCGTACTTTCCACACAGGTGGTACAGCAACAGCAGGGAAAGAGGAGAGACAGGTTGTAGCAACCAAAGAGGGGTTTATACGATATTACAACCTTGCTGTCTATCGAAATAGAGAGGATAACCTGATCGTTGCCAATAGAAGAAATGCCGGTATTTTGTTGGTCGAGCCAAAAATCAAAGCGGTTGCTTCCGGAACATTATCTATAACAGTGACGCATGATGAGGTGGTTATTTATGTTGCCACAAAAGGGGATGATGAGGTCAAGTATAATCTCAGAAAATCTGATGTTGCCAAATCAAATGAGCTTGCAGGTGTTGCAGGTAAAATCGAAGGCAAGCTCTACTTGGCATTTAAAGATGGCGAGAGAGTAACAGAGGGCGAATCTATAGTAGAGGTGATCAAAGAGGGGTGGAGTGTACCGGGTCGTGTACCATTTGCCAGTGAACTGAAAGTGGAAGATGGTGCACCGGTGACACAGCAAGTAGTGGCTGATGCTAGAGGTAGAGTGAAATATTTCATCCTCAAAGGCGACTACCTTGAAGCTATTGATACGATCTCTGAGGGGGCTCCGATAGAGGAGAAAGGTCTCTTTGCTGTGATCGTCGATGATAGCAACAGAGAGGCGGCTAGACACTATATCTCTAGAGGTTCTATCGTTAAGGTTGCAAATGATGGTACAGTAGAGAGAGGGGATATCATCTCTGCTCCTATCGAAGAGACACATATAGTTATCGCAGAGTGGGATCCCTACTCAGAGCCGATTATCGCAGAGCAGGATGGTACTCTGAAGTTTGAAGATATTATACCGGGTATCACTGTAGCAGAGCAGTTTGATGAGGTGACAGGTGATATTAGATTGGAGCTGCATGAGTATATACCTGCGGCCTATAAGCCATCTATCATATTAGCGACAAATGGCGGTGAAGTGATCCGTTATCAACTCGATCCAAAGACTATCCTCTTTGTCAAAGATGGAGATGAGGTTAGTATCGCAGATATCTTGGCAAAGACACCAAAAGCAGCGATCAAATCCAAGGATATTACCGGTGGTCTTCCGAGAGTTTCAGAACTCTTTGAAGCTAGACGACCCAAAGATATAGCTCTGATCGCACAGATCGATGGTCTTGTGAGTTTCGGTAAGCCTCTACGAGGTAAAGAGCGGTTGATCATCACGGGTGAAAGTGGTCAAACAAATGAGCAGTTTGTTGACAAGGGCAAAATAGCCTTGGTTAATGCCGGTGAATTTGTGCATACCGGTGAAAAGCTGACTGATGGAATCATCTCTAGTCATGATATCTTGGCTGCACTAGGTGAGAGAGATCTATATGAGTATATCGTCTCTGAAGTTCAGCAGGTATATAGACGACAAGGTGTTAATATCTCAGATAAGCATATTGAGATCATTGTTTCGCAGATGATGAGACAGGTCAGGATTGTTGAGAGTGGTGATAGTAACTTTATCGCTGGCGATATCATCTCCAAGCGAAAGTTCCAATTGGAGAACAGAAGAGTCATCAAGTTGGGTGGAGAGCCTGCTATTGCAGAGCCAATGCTTGTGGGTATCACTCGTTCAGCAGTTGGTGCAGATAGTATCATCTCTGCTGCATCCTTCCAAGATACGACAAAAGTTTTGACATCAGCGTCCATAGCAGGTACTGTGGATGGTCTTGAAGATTTGAAAGAGAATGTAGTTATAGGTCGATTGATCCCTGTGGGAACAGGTATGGTTGACTCTGAGATGATCTCTTTTGAGGAAGCCGAGTAGGAAGTTCGTTTCTATCTCCTCTCTCTTGGAGAGGAGTATAAGGCTGCCCCTATAAACGATTGCCTTCTCTTATAAAAAACCTCATAAAGCTATTTGGGTGTTTATCTCCTTGGGGTAGCCTAAGCTTAAATAAAGCCAATTCTACTATAATATGCCTCCATTTTTCTGACTTTACATCTCAAGAAAGTACTATTTTTCTCTATATCTGAACCAAACTTGCAGAGGAAAAGTCTTTTTTTGTGGTGTAAGAACCCAGATTTCAATTCTCATACTCAAAGTATGAAAAATAAATTTAAAGGAAGACGATTTGCCAACCATTAACCAGTTGATTCGCAAAGAGCGTAAGAAGGTGATCAAAAAATCAAAATCACCAGCACTCGTAAAGTGTCCACAAAGAAGAGGAGTATGTACAAGAGTATATACTACAACACCAAAAAAACCTAACTCAGCTTTGAGAAAAGTTGCTAAAGTTAGATTGACAAGTGGATTTGAAGTTATCTCATACATTGGTGGAGAGGGTCACAACCTTCAAGAGCACTCGATTGTACTCGTAAGAGGCGGTAGAGTAAAAGATTTGCCAGGTGTTAAGTATCATATCGTTCGTGGTGCATTGGATGCATCAGGTGTGGCCAACAGAAGAGTTGCTCGTTCTAAATATGGTGCTAAAAAGCCTAAATAGCCTTTAGCATTTCATAAAGAGTAGGTAGAGTCGAGAGTATGCAGGTATTGTCAGTTATCCTTAGGGGACAAGACTTGAGTAAATCAATATAGTTATAAACGATTGAAGGAAAATCAATGAGAAGAAGAAGAGCTCCCGAGAGACCTGTTCTCCCAGATCCAGTTTATGGATCAATAGTATTAACAAAATTTATCAATGCTGTCATGTTAGACGGCAAGAAGAGTACAGCGCAAAAAGTAATGTATGGTGCGCTGGAGAGAATTGAATCAAAATCTGGTGAAAAAGGTATCGAAGTTTTCAACAAAGCGTTGGATAATATCAAGCCTGTAATGGAAGTAAAGAGTCGTAGAGTCGGTGGTGCTACATATCAAGTGCCTATCGAAGTACGCCCTGTCAGACAACAATCATTGGGTATTCGATGGATTGTTGAAGCAGCGAGAAAAAGAAATGAGAGAACTATGATTGAGCGACTATCAAACGAATTGATGGATGCTGCAACAGATAAGGGTTCTGCATTTAAGAAGAAAGAAGATACATATAGAATGGCTGAAGCAAATAAAGCCTTTGCTCACTATAGATGGTAAAGGAGTAAGTTATGGGAAGAACACATCCACTTGAAAAAGTAAGAAATATCGGTATCGCTGCTCACATTGATGCAGGAAAGACAACAACAACTGAGAGAATCCTCTTCTACACTGGTGTATCACATAAGATCGGTGAAGTACATGATGGTGCTGCAACGATGGACTGGATGGAGCAGGAGCAGGAGAGAGGTATCACTATTACCTCTGCTGCGACTACTTGTGAGTGGGAAGGTCACCAGATCAACATCATCGATACTCCAGGTCACGTTGACTTCACGATCGAAGTTGAGCGATCTATGAGAGTTCTTGATGGTGCAGTAGCAGTATTTTGTTCAGTTGGTGGTGTTCAGCCACAGTCTGAAACTGTATGGAGACAAGCCAATAAATATCGTGTTCCAAGAATGGTATTTGTAAACAAGATGGATAGAACAGGTTCTGATTTCTATGAAGTTGAGAGGCAGATCAATGATAGATTGAAATCAAATGCTGTACCTATTCAGCTCCCTATCGGTGCCGAAGAGGATTTTCAAGGTGTTATCGATCTCGTTACTATGAAAGCGACTGTTTGGGGTGACGACCAGAGCAAAATGGGACAAGAGTTTGAAGTAGTAGATATCCCAGAAGATATGGTTGAGAAATCTGAAGCATATAGAGAGAAGTTGATCGAAGCTATCTCTGAAACTGATGATACTCTTATGGAGAAATTCATGGAGGGTGAGGAGCTTACTGAAGCTGAGATCAAAGCAGGTATCAAAGCTGCTACTCTTGCCATCACTATGATCCCTATGACTTGTGGTACTGCCTTTAAAAACAAAGGTGTTCAGACTCTTCTCGATGCTGTTATCTCTTATCTCCCTGCACCTACCGAGGTTCAGGAGATCAGAGGTGAGTATGAAGATGGCAGCGAGACTACAGTAGAGTCTACCGATGATGGTGAGTTTGCTGCTCTTGGATTTAAGATCATGACAGATCCATTTGTCGGTCAGTTGACATTTATCCGTGTTTACCGTGGTGTTCTGGAGTCCGGTTCTTATGTATACAACACAACCAAGGGCAAAAAAGAGCGTATCGGTAGACTTCTCAAGATGCATGCTATCAAGAGAGAAGAGGTAGGTGCACTTTATGCTGGTGAGATCGGTGCAGTTGTTGGTCTCAAGACGACACTTACCGGTGATACGCTTGCAGGCGAGAAAGACAAAGTTATACTTGAAAGAATGGAGTTCCCAGATCCGGTTATCTCTGTAGCAGTTGAGCCAAAGACAAAAGCTGACCAAGAGAAGATGGGTGTTGCACTAGGCAAACTAGCTCAGGAAGATCCATCATTTAGAGTATCTAGCGATGAGGAGTCTGGTCAAACTATCATCTCAGGAATGGGCGAACTTCACCTAGAGATCCTAGTAGATAGAATGATGAGAGAGTTCAAGGTAGAAGCAGAAGTAGGTGCTCCGCAAGTTGCTTACCGTGAGACGATCAGAAAAGCGGTAGACAAAGAGTACAAGTATGCCAAGCAGTCTGGTGGTCGTGGTCAGTTCGGTCATGTATACCTCAAGATCGAGCCACAAGAGCCAGGTGACGGATATGAGTTTATCGACTCTATCAAAGGTGGTGTAATTCCAAAAGAGTTCATCCCTGCTGTCAATAAAGGTATCAAAGAGGCGATGGGCAGAGGCATCCAAGCCGGCTACCCTATCGAAGATGTCAAAGTTACACTTTATGATGGTTCATTCCACGATGTTGACTCCTCTGAGATGGCATTTAAACTCGCTGGTTCTATGGGATTCAGAGATGGATGTAGAGAGGCTAATCCTGTTATACTAGAGCCTATGATGAAAGTAGAAGTTGAAGTACCTGAAGATTATATGGGTGATGTCATCGGTGATATCTCCAAAAGAAGAGGTCAAGTCAGCGGTATGGGTGACAGATCCGGAAACAAGATAGTAGATGCATTTGTACCTCTCTCCGAGATGTTCGGTTACTCTACAGATCTTAGATCTATGACACAAGGTCGTGCTACTTACGCGATGGAGTTCGATCACTATGACGAAGTTCCGCAAAATGTTGCTAAAGAGATCATTGTCAAGAGAAATGGTTAATATCTAACCCACCCTATCTACACTACATAGGCACTCGTCTCTGTAGTTTTATGTTATAAAAGTATATGGTTAAGGGTAGCCTAAAGAGAAGACTATATGATTGCTAAGGTATTGGGGTTGGCACAATCTATAGTCAATGGGATTGTGAAGAGGATGAGTAGATGATGTGATGGTGTTTGGCAGACCACTTTGGATCTCATCACACTTATAAACATTGCCTCTTGCTACTCCTCTGTCCACTATATGGTGAAAACCTGCCATATATAGCCTTGGTCTTTCTTGCCATTTAGTTGCTCCTTGTTTTAGGGTTTGGTGTTGTGGCTATTTTTTTCTTAAAGTTTATTTTCATCACCGAAATTTTACCACTTATAAATTTAAGATCTATGGTAGTGGTCAGATACGCCTGTAGAACACTTTATTTTTCAGTACAGCCTTGGTGCGCGAAGGCTTCATGATATTGGAAAAAGAGGATTGTTGATGCTAATCGCATTCGTGCCCGTCATTGGTCTCCTGGTACTGATCTATTTCTTTGTACAAAAGAGTAAATAACAGCCAATGAACAAATTTAAAACCAGACGGAGCAAGGCAGGCATCCTTATTTCGCACTTTTCCCCTATACTCTCATTAGGCTACCCCAAGGAGATAAACACACAAATAGCTTTATGAGGTTTTTCATAGACAAGGCAATCGTTTGAAGTACTAGCCTTAGCTAATTGCCCGTAGGAAATGCCCTTGGGGTGCAAAAACGATTAACGCCGTATATGGGAAACCTCATAAAGCCCGTAGGGAAGTCACCAAGAGGGCAATCTTCACAAAATATAATTCTCCAATTAGCTATGGCTAGTCCTACGAATTATATTTTGCAAATCTTACCCTCTTGGTGGCTTCTATTTGTGTGTTTATCTCCTTGGGGTAGCCTTATCTCAAAGAGTTCCAGTCGGCAGGTGAATCTGATAGTGCCAATGCACTTAGCCTCCTACTTTTTTTGCCGGCAAGTTAAATATAGCAAAGAAGATTTGGTTACGATACGATTACGATCACCTGACACCTTTTCTTCCAATTCAGGATTAACTCTCACATTAAATATGCCCTTATATGTCTTCTGAGGAGAGCGTCCCAATTCTCTACAAGTATCAATATACTCATTAACGGCTGTATGAAAATTTTCTTCCAACTCCGAAGCATTATCAGCCTCAAATGTTACCAGGTCATCGATCATCTCCAACTTCCCATAAAAAACCTTATCTTCGGGAGAATATTCCAAAGAGCCGATATAGCCGCCATATTCTAGTGTATTAGCCATCACAAACCTCCTTTAGTTTTATCTGTATCTGTTTGACAAGGTAGACTTTTAAAATATTTCCTGGGTGTGGTTTGTGCAGATTAATCAAACTATCGTTTTTCTGATGATAAAACTTTACAGCAGAGCCACTACCTTCGATTTTCCGGTAACCGCATGAACTCAATAGGCGATCCAATTCTTGAAAAGTTAAATCCTTTCTCGCAGGTAATTCCAAAAATCGCCTTAAAAGCTTCTCTTTTTTACTCATTTTTTATAGTATCATATTTTAGTTACAAAGTCAACTCTAGCATTTGTTGTTTTTAGACGACATCAGGTTTTTATCTTGGTTCTTATTTATGGTCTTGCATAATCTCATAAGTGCTATAAATAATAGAAAAAAGTGCCACATCTAAGGCTACCGCAAGTGCTATCGCTTCTATGTTCACTTTACAACTCCTCCAATTCATCTATCTTTTTATGGGTATATTTGGTAATATAGAGCATTTAAGATTTGATATCTGACCCTTTTCTTTATTCTTTTATTTTACAGAGAATATCAGAAGATAACTTATAGTAGCATTAGCATCACCTGACCCCTATGCCCCGTCAATACCCTCATAATCGCGTGCACTGGAATACCTCCATTGCACGGTCTCATCGACATAGCCTCTTTTGACAGGATTTTGATGAATATAGTTAACCTTGTTCTGCAGTATAGCTTCTGTCTGCATCAGTTTTGGCTGATACCCCTCTTCCCATACCTGGTAACTCTTCTCTTTTCTATGGGCTTTTTTATAAAAAGCCAGCTGATCGAGTATAGTTACAGTATTCTCTCTTTTGAGTAGCTGCAGTATTTCTCTGGCTGTAAACTTTTTGAACGACTCCATACTTTTTTGCAAATCATCACTACGCAACACCGTATGCAGGTGATTTTCCAATATGACAAAAGCGTGTAGTTTGAGGTTGTCTTGTTTTTGTAGAAATTTTAAACTCTGTATGACTATATCGACACTCTCTTTTCTTGTAAATATCGGCAGCCAATGGAGTATGGTGCAAGTGACAAAATGCGGATATGTCGGTTCATATATTTTATAGCGACTTCTTCCCGTTGATAGTTTCTCTTTTTTTATTATTTTAGCAGATTCTTTTGATTGCAGGAAGCGTGGTTTTGGTTGTGAGTGCCTATGGGTTACACCTCGGGAGAGGTGGAACCAGGTAATACACTACTTGATAGAAGCCTTATACATTGTGACTGCATTGTTTGACTCTTTGAGCAGCTTTATATTGAGAGCTTCCGCTTTTTTGAGAGATGCGCCTGAAGTGTCGCCACCCTCTATAATGGGCTGATACTCAACCATGATACCCTTGATAGCACCCAACTGATCTTTGATCTTTGCATCTTTTGCTTTTGCCGTGAGGTCTACGAGTGTAGTTTCGAAGAGTTTCAATGTCTTCTTGGCGTTTGCTTTGTTTGCATCTGCATCGATACCATTTGCTGCCAAAAGGAGCTCTTTTGTCATCTTTTGAGTCAACATGCGCTGTCTCCCCGCAACATTTATCGTTTGAGCCATCTCAGGGTCGAGCTTTGAACCACTTGCTTTGGCATACATCTGCACTGCAGCATTCATATTTTTGAGTAGAGGAATATTCTGCTTGCTGATCGCTTCGAGATCACCCTTTTCGATGCTTGCCTTAAATGGCCCCCATAGATCCTTGACTTTGTTGAGCTGTCCAACTATCTCCGAATTTGTTGTCTTTGGGAGATCAAGGCTCTCATCACCATTTATGAGACCGTTGAGTGTCTTGTCAAACAGTGCGACTGTTTTGGCCAGATTGGCTTTGTTGGCATCTGCATCGATACCCTTGGCTACAAAAAGTGCCTCTTTACTCATCTTTTGAGTCAGCATTCTCTGCTTGCCGGCAAGGTTGATAACATTACCACTCTGTTGTTTTCCTTGATCTTGTGCACTTGGTGCATCTGCTTTCGCTGCTTCTGCATGTACTCCCAATGTCAAACAGGCACTCAGTGCCACTACCGATAAAACTCTTTTCATATTGAGCCTCTCCTTTTAGCTAAAATTGAGCCATATCATAACGGATAAAAAGAGAGAAATTCTTAACATTGATCAAGTTAATATAGCTATGGAGATTAGGGAGCAGGTGACAATGGTAACTCTTCTACCGGTGCACCAAGCTACTTCCTTGTGCATACACTTTCTTTGAGCTTGTACTTGTACTTTCTTCGGCAAAACCTTTTCTTGTTCCACCTTAGAGAGGTGGAACCAGTTGGAATATAGCTAAATGCCGATTATAAGATAAGCGTCATCTTGTTTGCCCGCATGTCGAAAAACTGGTGTCTAAGTTTGTTTATGGGGCTTAGGTTGTTTTTTGCTTTGAAAGTATCAAAAATGGGGATCTTCTGGCTGAGAGGAAGGGATTCGAACCCTCGGTAGAGTAAACTACACAGACGTTCCAGG
>JAYEOM010000133.1:0-29615 GCA_034722955.1 Campylobacterota bacterium | reverse complement strand
AATATATATATTAGAAGCTATAGGTTTTCTAATTTTATTTATTATTGAGATTAAAAGGGTCAGATAAGGCCGTAACCTTAGTAACCTTAGGGTCATATGTATGGATTTACTTAAAAATGGTGATTTAAAGCTTAGGGGTATGCGTCGCAAAATCAACTCACGAGGTGGGTGGATTTTCAAGGCTTGGCCTCGGCTGTAGCATAGCTTTGTTATAGTCAGGGTCAGATGTTGACTGTTTCATTCCGCTACGCTTCACAAAACACTCAACTTCAGACCCCTACCATTCCACACAATCCAAAAATTAGAAATGAAGCATATGGTAAATGAGCTATTTTTCGACAGCCTAGGTCGCACCTACGACAGCAAATCCCTATCTTGCGAGATAGGGAGTCTGGGCTATATCCCCTCCATCCTCTTCGCATCAAACCGCACGATCAAATCATCTTCAATTACAAAACTCAGCTCTATAGGACGGCAGCATATTTCACAATCCTCTACATAGTTTGTAGCTCCACCCTCTTCGTCACTCTCTAAGACCATAGAGATCCGTTCCCAGCAGTATTGGCAAGTAAAAAAGTGTTCCATCAAGTATCCTCTTTTTTCTCAATCTTCATATTTTGTCCTATTTGTAAAATGAGGTACCCCGACCTACGCACTAATGGTTTTAGGGTTTATCTCTGCTCTTCCTCTCTCTCCCAAATCTTCAGGATACTCCCTCTGCCTGCATATCACTTTTGCCTCTGCGGCGATCTCTGACTCTTTGATCTCTCTCATAAGATCAAAATCTACTTTTGATATACTTTTGGAGAGATGAAGACGATATAACTCTTGACCAATACTCTCTACCATATCTATCACCGAGGAGACCTTGACTATTTCACATCGTGCATAGTACGCTGTAGGGAAGGAGACCTCTGCTACTCTGAGTGTGGGATCATCTCCTGTGATTTGTTGTGCACCAAAGAGTGGCTTTGAGCCTACTTTTGCATCTTTGAAGTTGGGGAGAAATTGGGATAGGTGTGCTATAGCTCTACTGCTTCGCTCCTCTACCTCTTTGGGACTCCATGCTTTTTCTATCTTCTCTATAAAGTTCTGATGGAGTTTGGGCTGGCAGCTTAGAGAGGTACTTGCGACCAAACCATCGGGATAGAGGGTGATATCATTAGTCATACCATGAAGCTGAAAGTAACCATTGGGATAGGGAGTAAACTGCCCCATACCTCTAGGTGTCCCGCGTTCTCCGTGAAAGATGATCTCTGGAAACTGCAGATCCGTATACTTCTCACAGTGTGTCACATAAGCTGACTTGAACTCTACCATCTTTTTGCATGGTACACCTATCATATCATCTATCTTGCCTGTCCTGAATCCTGCTGCATTGATGATATATTCAAAGTTATCCTTATGATATACACCATCACAGAGACTACTAACCTCCCAACTATCACTACGCTCTATATCTGTTACACTGCTGCCTAAAGAGAGCTTGATAGTAGGTATCTTTTCGATAGCAAGCTTAACCCCTGAAGCCAATCTAAAGAGATTTAGTCCATATTCACTCACCATAATGAGCGGAAACTGAACTTTTTGCATATCCAAATTGTGTGCGACTGGTATCATCCACTCATCTTGATTTTGAGGTTTTGCTACAATCTCTTGCTGTTTTAACTGCTTGATATCCTCTAAGGTATAACATCTATAGTAGTATTGACTCTCACCTAAACACTCATTGCTAGGGTCATCATCGATAAGTTTTTGGTAAGCTGTTTTGAGTAGCTCTAGTCTCCCTAGCAGCTTCTTGGGTGAGCTTGGATCTGTCGCAGGAATAGCGATAACTGTCGGACGATAATCAACCACAAATGGGTAAAACTTGGCAAAATCTATAGACTGTTTGAGTAGTTTGATGCACTGCTCATCAGAGATCTCTCTATAGAGATTTCCTCCTGCGTGGAGATGACAAAATGGCGGACCATTGATCAAGCTCCGTTCCCTTTCAAAAAGTGTCACATTGAAACCTAAACTCCCTAAGTGCAGAGCCGTCGTTACTCCTGCTACTCCACCGCCTATGATAGCTATACTACTCATGATTTATCCCTCCACCCATTTTATGATCTAACCGTTGTATATTCACTTAAGGCTACCCCAAGGAGATACTACAACCACTCTCTAGCGATACTTCGAAGACCCTCTACATTGTCCGATGCAAAGATCTTGAGATCACTCTCTACTGATTTGGATCTGATATCATACTGCTCTTCGAGATACTCTACTATCGCCTCACCTGAGTGTATCATCATAGGCTCATCTTTGAAATAGCTCTGTATCGGTCTACTGACAAGCGGGAAGTGTGTGCAGCCCAATATCACTGCGGCAGGTTCAGAGATATCTCTAAAGTAGTACTTAAGTGTCTCATTTAGTAGTGCTCCACTGGATATACCCTCCTCAACCAGAGGCACAAGAAGTCCTGTTTGAATAGCTGTGAGATTGTGGTAACCTCGCTCTCTAAGCTCTCTTTGGTATCTTTGTGAAGCGATAGTAGCTCGTGTCCCTATGATCAAAATATCACTATTTTTATCACTTATTCTGTTTTCAATAGCACGGATACCCGGCTCTATGACACCAACTATAGGATAGCTACTTGATGCTCGCATCTCAGTGAGTGCATATGCACTCACTGTATTGCAAGCTGTGATGAGAAGGTCTATATCAAAATTGTTGAAAAATTCAAGTGCTTCAAGAGAGTAGCGAATAATAGTATTTTTATCTTTTGTACCATAGGGAACACGAGCAGTATCCCCATAGTATATGATCTCATCAAAAAGTTGATGCTCTAGTAGTGACTTTACGACACTAAAGCCACCTGCACCAGAGTCAAAAACACCTATCTTCAAGAGAAGTTATGCTCCCTCATTCATGATAGACAAGAACTCGTCATTGGATTTGGTTTTAAGCATTTTGGAAAATAGGAACTTCAGCCCCTCCAGCTCCTCCATGTTTTGCATAGCATTACGCAGTGCCCAAACTTTTTGCAGTGTCTCAGGATCGGTGAGAAGCTCCTCTTTTCTAGTACCTGATTTGGTCACATCTATCGCAGGGTAGACACGACGATCAGCTACATGACGGTTGAGTACCACTTCGGAGTTACCTGTACCCTTAAACTCTTCAAAGATCACCTCATCCATACGGCTTCCTGTCTCTATCAATGCTGTAGCGATGATAGTCAAGCTCCCCCCCTCTTCGATATTTCGTGCTGCACCAAAAAATCGCTTCGGTTTGTGGAGTGCATTGGCATCTACACCACCGGAGAGGACTTTTCCTGAGCTAGGAGTTACTGTATTGTATGCTCGTGCCAGCCTCGTGATGGAGTCTAATAGTATAACTACATCTTTCCCCAACTCTACGCGTCTTTTTGCTTTTTCGATCACCATCTCAGCTGTACGGACATGGTTTTGTGCAGGCAGATCAAAAGTAGAGCTATAGACTTCACCCTTGACAGAGCGTTGCATATCTGTCACCTCTTCTGGTCGCTCATCAACCAAAAGAACCATCAGAGATGCATCTGGATTGTTATGCGTGATCCCATGTGCCAACTCTTTGAGTAGCTCTGTTTTACCTGTCCTAGGTGGTGCCACAACCAGTGCTCTCTGACCTTTGCCTATAGGTGTAAATAGATCAAGAACCCGACCCGTCAGCCTCATAGGGTTATACTCTAGTTTGAGTTTTTCATTGGCATAGAGAGGTGTCAAGTTGTCAAATAGTGGTCTCTGCTTTGATTTCTCAGGTGGCAGATAGTTGATCGCTTCGATCTTGAGTAGTGCATAATACTTCTCTTGATCTTTTGGCTGTCTCACTTGACCGGTGACTATATCTCCATTACGCAGTGCAAATCGTTTGATCTGTGTCGAACTGACATAGGTATCATTGCCTGAGTTTGCAAAGTTGCCATCGCTTGAACGAAGAAAACCGTAGCCATCATTCATAACTTCAAGTATACCCGTATAGAGGATGAACCCCCCCTGACTTACTTGAGCTTTGAGAATTTCAAAGATCAAATCTTTTCGTTGAAACTCATTGGGATTTTCAACTTTAACCTCTTTGGCTATCTCAACCAATTGGGCTAGTGGTTTTTGCTGTAGAGCTTCGATCTTGTAGCCATCTACAGGTACATGGGTTCTGTTGTTTCTTTTGTTGGCTTGATGGTTGCCACTGGATTTTTTATGTTCGATCATTGTTCCTCTTGTTGATTATTCTCAATAGATTTTGATATAGATGGAGATAATACTTTCAGTAAAATAGATATATCTATAGTAACTGTACATCACTCTATTTGTAAGTAGTGCTATCATTATAATTTTTTTTTGCTGAAAAGTCAAAGCTATTTGATATAAAAGTCTATAAAAGGTTCTATTCCCGGAGAAATAGACAACAACACTTTCAAGTCAGTGCATAAAAAAGAAGAAATGGATATAGTCCCAATCCTGTCAGAAAGATCCAAGGACTCAAAGACTCTTCTAGAAATGGTCTTACCACATCATCAACTTGACCTTTGACAAAAATATTTTGCATTAGAGTAATCTTGAAAAATATATCGACACTCTTGAAGAGCAAGATCGCTATCATCCATCCATTGATCACTTCAGTATACAATACAACAAAGAGTACAAAATAGAATGATGGATGCATCAGTAAAAAGAGAAAAATACTCTTTTGATAGTAGTAGTAGCCATTGGCAAGCACCCCTGCCATAGTATCTGATCTCTGCCACCACGCTTCGAACAACTCAAGCATAGAGAGGATCAAAACAAAAAGTATCAATGTATTCATAGGTAGTATCTTACCCTTTTTTGGATAAAATCGCGGATAATTTGGGAAAAAGGAGTCAATGTGTCCAAAGTTACCTGTACCCACTGCAATCTTGAGTTTGATGAGTCAGTTATGATCAAAGAGAGTGAAGAGGAGAGAGAACTCTACTTTTGCTGCAAAGGGTGTCAAGGGGTCTATCATCTACTCAATGAAGAGGGGTTTGGAAATTTTTATGACAAGCTAGGTGATACACAACTGGATCCTGCGACACAGAGCAGTGATGATCTCGAAAAGTTTGATCTAGAGGGATTTAAAAACAGATATATCACGACACATGAAGATGGACTAGATGAGATCAATCTCATCATAGAGGGGATACACTGCTCTGCCTGTGTATGGCTCAATGAAAAAGTACTGCATAAAACTGATGGTATCATAGAAGCAGGTATCAACTATACCAGCAACAAAGCAAAAATCATCTGGGATCCTGAAGTGATCAAACTCTCCGAGATTATCGAAACTATCCGCTCTATAGGCTACAATGCCTACCCATATGATCCCAAACTCCAAGAGGAGAGAGCAGTCAAAACACGAAAGGATTACTACTCTCGTATCCTAGTAGGAGTTTTTGGCACGATGAATATCATGTGGATCGCTATAGCACAGTATGCAGGCTACTTCACCGGGATGAGGCAGGAGTTCAAAGATATACTCAATGTTGCAGAGTTTCTTCTCGCTACACCGGTACTATTTTATAGTGGTTGGATCTTTTTTCGCGGTGCATACTATGGATATAAAAACAGAGTTGTCAACATGGATACTCTGGTTGCCTCTGGAGCCCTCTCCGCCTATCTCTACTCTATCTATGCTATGATGAGTCAGCATGGCGAAGTCTACTTTGACTCTGTTGTTATGATCATCACCTTTGTACTAGTGGGTAAATATCTGGAGGTTTTGAGCAAGAAACAGGCTGTCGATACACTCGATTCACTTATGGGCAGCACACCTACCGAGGTGACTATCGTGGTAGATGATAGCAAAAGTCTAGTCAGTATCGAAAATGTCTCTATAGGTGATACCATAGAGCTTAAGCCTGGAGAGAAAGTTGTTATCGATGGAGTTGCCAGCTTTGGGCAGGGATCATTTGATGAGAGTTCTCTCACAGGAGAGAGTGAACCGATATATAAAAAGGAGGGGGATGAGATCCTGAGCGGATCGATATCTCTAGACTCTGTTCTGCGATATAGTGCTACCAAAGATGCCTCCGGTTCACTACTCAACTCCATAGTCACACTCCTAGAAGAGTCTATCACCAAAAAACCGAAAATTGAGCAGCTAGCCAATACTATCTCCGGCTACTTCTCTACGACTATTCTCATCATCGCACTGCTCGCATTTGCCGGGTGGCTCTACTCTGTAGGGAGCTTTGAGCAGGCACTTATAGTTAGTATCTCTGTTATCGTTATCGCCTGTCCTTGTGCTTTGGGCTTGGCTACACCTATGTCTACACTAGTTGGTATCAGTATCGCAGCAAAACGGGGCATACTCTTTAAAGAGGCTGCATTTTTGGAGACCATGGCAAAGAGTGATCTTTTGGCACTGGATAAAACAGGTACCATCACAGAGGGAAGACCATCTGTAGTTAGTGTCGAGAAGTATCATGATTTTGATCCCGATCTGCTCTATACCCTCACCTCTACCTCCAATCACCCTATCAGTAAGGGAATCGTGCGTTATCTCCAAGATGAGCATGATGGACTCCGAGAGTTGTCTCTGGAGTCTGTGAAGAGTATAGAAGCCAAAGGGATATCTGCCACCTGCCATGGCAAGCAGATCATCGGAGGCAATTTGGCATTTATGGAGGAGTCGGGTATATCGGTAGAGTATGGTAGCGACAACTCTCTCTTTCTCTTTGCTATAGATGGAGAGCTTGTCGCCCACTTTGAACTAACCGATACTATCAAAGAGGGTACACAAGAGGCTATAGACAATATACAAAAGTTGGGTATCCGTGTCGTGATGCTCACAGGAGATCATGAAAAAAGTGCTCATAAGGTTGCCAATGCAGTAGGTATCACAGAAGTTCACTCTAGACTCTTGCCTCAAGATAAATCAAACCTAATAGATCAATTTCACAAAGAGGGTCATATCGTTGTGATGGCAGGTGACGGTATCAATGATACTATCGCTTTGGCAAGTTCAGACATATCCATAGCTATGGGAAGCGGTGCTGATATCGCTATATCTATCAGTGATGTAGTACTCCTAGATGAGCAGCCAAACAGTATCTATGAATCATACAAAATCTCCAAACGCACATTTCGTGCTGTCAAAGAGAATTTGAGTTTTTCTATTCTCTATAATGTTGTTGCTGTCCCACTCGCCGTAGCAGGCTTCGTCAATCCTCTAGTCGCTGCACTATCGATGAGTTTGAGTTCACTGGTAGTTGTAGCAAACTCTATGAGAATCAAACGGTTAAAATTTTAAGGATTTAGACAAGGCTACCCTAAGTCATCGACTACTCAGGTCGATACTCTCTCTTCCTCTTTGCATCTCTCTCTTTACGCTTCTCCTCCATCATCTTGGCATCTCTGAGATCCTCTTCATTGTCATATCTGGCACCATCTATAAATTTGGACTCGTCATCAAATTGTCCTGTTTTGACACCCCACAACAGTGCTATCAATCCTAATGCACCTAAAAAAGTAGAGACACCGATCATAAGAATGATAATATTTTCGCTCAAGTATATCCTTTGAGAAAGTATAGAAGCGTATTATAGCGTAGATATACAGATAAAACATGTTAAAATAAGAGCTACAAGCAGACTAAAGAACCAAGGAGAAAAAAATGTCTCTAAAAAAACTCATAACATTGATCATGTTGAGTAGCACTCTACTCATAGCAAGAAACACTATCGGACTCAACATCAATGCAGAAGATTTTGAGGTTGAAGGCTCTATGGATATCAACAATTTTTCAGAATATACCAATGGTACTATCTTTATCATAGATGCAAACTTCATCAGCATAGACAATGATAACCTTCTTGATACAGATAAGGATAAATTTTTCGGTACTGGATTGTATCTAAGCAACACCTTTCAGGGTATGGAGGGGCTGAGTTTGGGATTTGGTGCTAGATTTGTCTATCTAGAAGAGTATATGGCTATACCCATTATGGCAAAAGCTGCTTATGCTCTGATGATTTCTGATGTTATCTCTGCGGCTAGTATCTCTACTGCTGTGATGTATTCCCCCTCTGCCCTCTCTTTTAGTGATGCCGAGAACTACTTTGAGCTTCGTGCTGAAGCTGCTATAGAGGTGATAAATGCTATCTCTATCTATGGAGGGTATCGCAAGATAGAGTTAGACTATATTGACCATAGCTCAGAGACATTCAACAGTAGCTTTTATGGCGGATTAAAGATGAGTTTTTAAAATATGTCTATTCTAGTGACAGGCGGTGCCGGGTATATCGGTTCTCATACTTCTGTTTTATTGATAGAGGCAGGTTATGATGTAGTGGTTTTTGACAACTTTTGCAACTCATCAAGAGAGAGTATCAAAAGAGTGGAGAAGATAGTAGGCAGAGAGGTCGCACTCGTCGAGGGTGATATCCGTCATAGAGAAGAGATTCGAGAGGTTTTTGAAACTTACGACATAGAGGCTGTCATCCACTTCGCAGGACTCAAGGCAGTAGGAGAGTCTGTAGAGAAGCCATTGGAGTATTATGATAACAATATTTACGGTACAGTGGTTTTATGTGAAGTGATGCAGGAGTATGGCTGCAAATCTATCGTATTTAGCTCTTCGGCGACTGTATATGGAGATCCGCACACAACACCCATAAGAGAGGAGTTTCCTCTTAGTGCGACCAACCCCTACGGAAGGAGCAAACTCTTCATAGAGGAGATGTTGAGAGATCTTTATGTCAGTGATAGCGAGTGGAAAATTGTACTTCTTCGATACTTTAACCCTGTAGGTGCTCATATCTCAGGGACTATAGGAGAAGACCCCAATGGTATACCTAACAATCTGATGCCCTTCATATCCCAAACAGCAGTAGAGAAGAGGGAGTTTCTCAATATCTTTGGAGATGATTATGATACACATGACGGCACAGGTATCAGAGACTATATCCATGTCGTTGATCTAGCTCTTGGACATCTCAAGGCTCTGGAGAAGATCAAAGAGTTTAACCAAGTAATGACGATAAATTTAGGTACAGGAGATGGCTACTCTGTGCTTGATATGGTCAATGCTTTTGAGAAAGTATCTGGTCGAAAAATACCATACAAGATCGCACCTAGACGCAGTGGTGATATAGCCAAATGTTTTGCTGATCCTAGCTATGCAAAAGAGGTTTTAGATTGGGAAGCCAAGAGAGATATAGAAGAGATGTGCAGAGACAATTGGCGATGGCAAGCAGATAATCCAGATGGATACAAAAGATAAAATTAAAGGAGATATATTAATGGGACAGATAAGCAGATCAATTTTTAGAGAGTATGATATCCGAGGTATCTACGAGACAGAACTCAATGAGAGAAGTGTCAAACTCATAGGGTACTATCTGGGGAGATCTATAGGGGGTGACAGGGTTGTCTCTATCGGTTATGATGCACGGTCTCACTCACCACAGCTTCGTGACTATCTAACCAGTGGCCTCAATGCAGCAGGATGCAGAGTACTTGATATGGGTATGGTGGCAACACCGGTTAACTACTTCTCCAACTATATAGATTTTGACGGTATAAAGACAGATGCATCGGTGATGATCACAGGTTCTCACAACCCTAGCAACTACAATGGCTTCAAGATCACAGTAGACCAATCACCATTTTTCGGTGATGATATCTATGCTCTTGGTGATGAGATAGTAGAGAATCAAAATATGGATATTCCTGACGATACAGAGAGGTTAGATATAGATGTCAAAGGACCATATGTAGACTTCATGGTTAAAGAGTTTGACCACCTGAAGGGCATGAAAACCAAGATTGTCATCGATTGCGGCAATGGTGTAGCAGATACTGTGATCACGGATATTTTTGATGCACTGGAGCTGGACTACAAAGGTCTCTATCTTGAGCCGGATGGCAGTTTCCCAAATCACCACCCAGACCCCTCCGTAGAGGAGAATCTCCAAGATGTCAAAGCTGCTCTAGAGAGTGATGGAGATATCGCTTTTGCTTATGATGGAGATGCTGACCGTATCGCTGTATTGACACATAAGTACAACATCAAAGGTGACCAGATGGCACTACTCTATAGTATGAAGATGGATAACCCCACTGTCATCGGTGAAGTGAAGTGTTCTCAAGTGATGTATGATGAGCTTGAGCGACGCGGTGCCAAAGCTATCATGTACAAAACAGGACACTCTAACCTCAAAGTAATGATGAAAGAGAGTGGTGCTGATCTTGCTTGCGAAGTGAGTGGACATATATTTTTCAAACATCGATACTTTGGTTATGATGATGCGATATACGCGACACTACGCATGCTTGAACTGATCAATGATGGTATCGATATCGATCACGAGATCGATATATTGCCTCCAGTCTTCTCTACCGAGGAGATAAAAGTAGAGACTACAGAGAGTGAAAAATTTATGATCATTGATAGAGTCAAAGAGTTACTCAAAAATCCACCAGAATCGTTCCCGAAGATTATGGGTATTATCGATGTAGATGGTGTTAGGATTGAGTTTGAAAAGGGTTGGGGACTTGTCCGTGCCAGCAACACTACACCTGTTCTTGTGACTCGTTTCGAATCTATAGATGCCGACTTGGCAAAAGAGTATGAGACAAAAGTCAATGCTTTGATCGAGAGTGCAAAGGCATCTATTGACTCATAGTTCACACAGATATGAGTATATTATTTTAAAACAGGAGAAGCACTTATGAAGTTCTTAGTTACGGGTGGTGCAGGATTTATTGGATCTGCTGTTATTCGGCATTTGATAGATGAGACAGATCACACTGTTGTCAATGTAGATAAGTTAACTTATGCGGGCAATCTGCACTCTCTAGAGAGTATCAGCAGCTCAGATCGTTATGATTTTGAACAAGTGGATATCTGTGATGCCAAAGAGATCAAAAGAGTTTATGAAAAATATCAACCTGATATTGTCATGCATTTGGCAGCTGAGTCTCATGTCGATCGTTCGATCGATGGACCTGGTGAGTTTATGCAGACCAATATCATAGGAACTTATACACTTCTTGATCAAGCACGAGCCTATTGGGCCGGACTAGGTAGTGAAAAACGGGCTTCATTCCGTTTCCATCATATCTCTACTGATGAGGTATATGGTGATCTTGAAGGTACGGATGATCTGTTTACCGAGACAACTCCTTATGCACCAAGCTCACCATACTCTGCTTCCAAAGCCAGCTCAGACCATCTAGTGAGGGCTTGGCAGAGAACTTATGGTCTGCCAACACTTGTTACCAACTGTTCTAACAATTACGGACCCTACCACTTCCCTGAAAAGTTAATACCTCTGATCATCCTCAATGGGCTAGAGGGTAAACCTCTGCCTGTCTACGGAAAGGGTGATCAGATCAGGGATTGGCTCTATGTAGAGGATCATGCCAGAGCATTGGTTACTGTAGCAACCCAAGGCAAAATAGCAGAGACTTACAATATAGGCGGACATAATGAGAAGCGCAATTTAGAGGTTGTTGAGACTATCTGTGATATTCTCAATGAGAAAGTACCCACCTCCAAAAACTATAGAGAGTTGATCACATTTGTCACAGATCGACCCGGACATGATATTCGCTACGCCATCGATGCTTCCAAGATCGAAAGTGAACTAGGGTGGAGACCTCAAGAGACCTTTGAGAGTGGCTTGGAAAAAACAGTAGAGTGGTATCTCAACCATGACTCTTGGTGGAGTGCAATACAAGATGGTAGTTATCAGCGTGAACGACTGGGGATAGGATCATGAGAGGGATCATTTTAGCAGGCGGCTCCGGCACAAGACTCTACCCCATCACAAAAGGGGTCAGCAAGCAACTGGTACCTATCTATGATAAGCCTATGGTCTACTATCCACTATCTGTTCTCATGCTCGCCGGTATAACTGAGGTACTTATCATCTCTACTCCTGATGATCTACCTAGGTTTGAAAAACTTTTGGGAGATGGCTCTGAGATTGGGATGAGTTTCTCTTATGTAGTGCAGCCATCTCCTGATGGATTGGCTCAAGCTTTTATACTGGGAGAGTCTTTTATCGGTGATGAGAGTGTTGCACTTGTTCTAGGTGACAATATCTTCTACGGTCAGGGCTTAACCAACCTTTTGGCTTCATCTGTAGAGCGTGCCAAAATAGAAAAAAAAGCTACTGTATTTGGGTACTATGTCTCTGATCCAGAGCGATACGGAGTTGCAGATTTTGATGAGAATGGTATCGTGACAAGTCTCGAAGAGAAACCAGAAAACCCAAAATCCAACTATGCTGTAGTCGGACTCTACTTCTACCCAAATGATGTCATCAAGAGAGCTAAAGATGTCAAGCCTAGTGACCGTGGAGAGCTGGAAATCACGACACTCAATCAGGACTACCTGCAAGAGAAGATGCTCAGAGTCGAACTACTCGGCAGAGGTTATGCTTGGCTGGATACAGGAACGCATGAGAGTCTACTGGAGGCATCTATGTTTATCCAAACTATAGAGAAGAGACAGAGTCTCAAGGTAGCTTGTATAGAAGAGATAGCATTTGAGATGGGATATATCAACAAAGCACAACTTATAGCACTTGCAGAGCAACTCAAAAAAAATCAATATGGACAGTATCTGCTTAGGCGTGCAGAAGAGGGAATCATAGCTAGAAAATAGCAAAAGGATAGAACTATATGAAATTTACAAAAACAGAGATTGAGGATGTTGTCATCATCGATCCATTGGTGCATGGTGATGAGAGAGGCTACTTTGTAGAGACTTTTCGTCAAGACAAACTAGAAGCATTTCTAGGTTTCAAAGTAAACTTTTGCCAAGACAACGAGTCGAAAAGCTCCAGAGGTGTTCTGCGAGGTCTGCACTACCAGCTGGCACCTGCCGCTCAAACCAAACTGGTTCGCGTCATCAAAGGGCGTGTGTTGGATATAGCTGTAGATATAAGAGAGGGTAGCCCATCATTTGGAAAGCATGTAGCTATAGAGCTAAATGCAGAGAGCAAACGGCAACTTTTTGTCCCTAGAGGTTTTGCACATGCTTTTGTCGTACTCGAAGATGATACAATCTTTGCATATAAGGTAGACAACTACTACTCGCCCCAGAATGATAGGGGTATTGCTTTTGATGATCCTACTATCGGGATCGACTGGCAGATAGATACAACACTGCTTAAGCTATCTGACAAAGATAGAGTACAACCTCTTTTGAGAGATGCGGATCTATTTACTTTTGGAGAAGAGCTTTATGACTAATATACTTGTAACAGGAGCTCAAGGGCAGATAGGTACAGAGATCAAAGAGCAGATCGAATCAAAACATATAGTACTAGATGAGAGTAGATTCTATTTCACTAATAAACAGACATTGGATATAACCAAAAAAGAGTCTGTAGAGATATATGTTGATGATAATAGTATCGATATCATCATCAATTGTGCAGCGTATACTGATGTGGATCGTGCAGAGAGAGAGCCTGAGACTACAAATAGCGTCAACCATTTGGCAGTCAAATACTTAGCTGAGATCTCAAAAGCGAAAGATATTCAACTGATACATATCTCTACAGATTATGTCTTTGATGGGAGTCAATATCAGCCTTATAGTGAGACAGATACCCCTAATCCTCAAGGTACCTACAGTAGATCGAAGCTGATGGGAGAGGAGGAGATAGAGCGTATCAACCCCCCCTCATCAATCATAATACGAACATCATGGGTCTATAGTCACTATGGTCGTAATTTTGTTAAGACTATGACCAATCTCGGAAAAGAGAGGTCAAGTCTCAAAGTTGTCTATGATCAGATCGGTACACCCACATACGCAACGGATTTAGCCGAAACAATCCTCCATATCGTTGGGTATCAGATGCTCCATCCCGAAACCAAAAAGAGTTCTGTTGAGATATATCACTATAGCAATGAGGGTGTCTGCTCATGGTACGACTACTCAAAAGCGATCTTTGATATCTCAACTATCCGATGTGGTGTCAAACCTATCAGAACTCAAGACTATCCTACCCCTGCCAAAAGACCTCTATATAGCGTTTTGAGCAAAGAGAAGATCAAAAAAGAGTTTAATATTCAGATACCATTTTGGAGAGACTCTCTCGAAAACTATTTGAAAAAAGAGAGAGAGAACAGCTCTATAGTGCCTAAAGTAGCTGTCATTGGAACAGGTTTTATAGCTAAAGGGCTGGTTGATCTGCTTGCCAATCATCAAAACTTTGAACTCTCTGGAGTATTGACACGGACAGATATTTCAGGACGAAAAAATTTTCCGCAACACCACCTCTTGACAAACTCACTGGATGATCTTATCAAAAACTCTGATCTCATCGTAGAGTGCAGTGGAGATGCTCTCTACGCTACAGAGACTATCTATGAGATCATCAAAGCAGATATCCCTGTAGTCACTATGAATTCAGAGTTTCACATTACGACAGGATCATACTTTGTAGATAAAGGTCTTGTCACTGAGGCAGAGGGAGATCAGCCCGGTGTACAGGCTGTACTCCATGAAGAGGCACTCTCTATGGGATTTAAACCCTTAGTCTATGCCAATATCAAAGGGTTTCTAAACCACAACCCTTCTATAAAAGAGATGGAGTATTGGGGAAAACGCTCAAACATCAGTCTCGATATGGTCACATCATTTACTGATGGAACCAAAGTACAGATAGAGCAGGTACTTGTAGCCAATGGCTTGGATGCCGGATTGATAGAGGAGGGGTTGGTTAAACTTCCGAATGATAGTATGCTAGATGGTGGAACACTCCTTGCAGAGCAGGCTAAGAGATTGGGTTATCCAGTTAGTGACTATCTACTCTCGCCTACACTGCCTGCTGGTGTTTTTTTGGTAGTAGAGCATGATAGAGAACAGAAAGACTCTCTTAAATACTACAAGATGGGTGAGGGTCCATATTATGTTCTAGAGCGTACTTACCACTTATGTCATCTTGAGATTATCAAAACTATCGAACGAGTACTCTCTGGAGGTGGTGTTCTGTTGGACAATAGTGCTGATCCTAGATTTAGTGTAGCGACTATAGCAAAGCGTGATTTGAAACCAGGGGAGAAGATAGGTAAAGGGATCGGGAGTTTTGATGTTAGAGGCGTGGCTATGACTATTGAAGATGATCTATCACATGTACCTATAGGTCTCATATCTGATGTCACACTCAAGAGAGATATCAAAGAGGGAGAACGGATCAGATTTGATGATGTGGAGATCCCTGAAAGTTTGGCTCTGAGTATCTGGAAAGAGCTTATAGAGAGACTATCAGGAGAGTAGTTCCTTATCGTACAATCTTAGTAAACTTACTACCCTCTAGGGTTAGGTTGTACATAAGACCTTTGTTGCCAAACATAAAGCCAACTACAGGTTTGCCGACTGTTTCGGAGTTGATATCTTTACCGGCACCTAGATTGATTAGGGCGACTGAACCATCAACACCGATCTTCCATCCACTCTTGTTTCTAAAATTGTTTAGTGCGTCTTCAGTCATAAATGCAATGATAAGAGATTTTTTCTGTGCACCAAGCTGAAAGCCTATAGATGCAGATGCTGTGCTGTAGTATTGTACACTTTTGCCACCTACACGAAGAACACCCTCGCCATACTCTCCCCCAACACCAATGCCTGCTTTTACAACACTTGGAAAGATCAAAAGACCCTTGACTCTATTGTCAACAAATGATACAGAGCCTTTGACCTCTTTGTTGAACTCCTTGAGTGCTTTGTCAGCTTCAAAGTTGATCTCTCCAGCTGTTTTAGCATAAAGAGATGTACTTAGTAGCAGGGTAGAGAGTAGTGCCAAAGCATATTTGAATAGTTTCATTGAGGATCCTTTGCCTTTATATTTTATCATTAGTATTATAGCAAAATATAGTATGGCAGAGTTTAACCCAAAATATGCAATAATTTTATAAATATTATCTTACCTAAGGATGAAAATGAAATTTAATTTAAAAACAGTGTTGTTTAGCTCTATGGTTGTGGCTATTGGTTTATCTCATACTGCTTGTACACCAGCACCAAAACCAAAACCAAAACCAGTGGTTGTCAAGCCTGTTATGACGGATGCCCAAAAACATGCAGTCTATAGAAGTACTATGCGTAAGGTTGGGACAGATATCAAGCAAGATTTTAGCTATCAAAAATTAGATTTGAGTACACCTGAACTAAAAAACTGGTTTACAGATATTACCTATAAATTATGGGATCATCAGATTAGCAAAAATCAATTTATTGCTTATGGACTTAGAAAATTCCCAGCACATCAATATGAGTTTAATGTAATCGCAAATGGACTGTTGGCAAAGTAACTTGTAGAGGAGTAGGAGGAGTTACTCCTCCTCCTTATGACTATACTTTGCTCTGTACGAAGTCATCCATGTCATCCACAATAACTTCTAAAGTTCTCTCTCCATCTATGACTTTCAATAACTCTATATCTGTATAAAACTCCTGTATCTCTGCAAGTGGATCACTGTATATCTTCATACGGTCATAAAATACCTCTATGCTATCATCACTTCTCACAACTTCAGCCTCAGCAGCACGACCAAGTATACGATCTTTGGCAACAGCTTCACTGACGCGTACCTCTATCACAGAGACGAGATCTATCTCATCTTCTGTTTGCAGTATCTCATCTAAAGCTCTCATCTGCTCTGTACTTCTAGGATATCCATCGATCAATACTATATCTTTAGGTGAGTGCTTGATAGCAGAGATGATAGTATCTATGATGATAGCTAGTGGTACAAGAGCTCCTTTGGAGATGTAACTTTCGATCGTCTCTCCTAGTTGGCTGCCGCTAGCAACCTCTGCTCTTAGCATATCGCCTGTAGAGTAGTGAACGACTCTATCACTATGACGCTCAGCGATGAGGCTAGCATCTGTTGTTTTACCTGAGCCCGGGGCTCCGATGATGAGAAAAAGTTTTTTCATTGTTGTGATCCTTTTAATGTGGTATAGGTTTGGCTTAAGCTACTGGTGTCTGTCTTATTCTGAGGCTCAAATCTTTGAGCTGTTCACCATCTACAGGGCTGGGTGCCTTTGTGAGAAGACATTGTGCTTTTTGCGTCTTAGGAAATGCGATAACATCACGGATACTATCTGTACCTGCCATGAGCATGATCATCCTATCCAATCCCATAGCAAATCCACCATGTGGAGGTGCACCAAACTTGAGTGCATCAAGCAGGAAGCCAAATTTTTCTTGAGCCTCCTCTTCATCAATACCAAGGAGTCTGAATATCTCTGACTGAATTGCCTCCTTGTGGATACGCATAGATCCTCCGCCAAGCTCTGTGCCATTGAGAACTATATCATAGGCTATAGACTCTATATCCTCAATATCATCATAGTCTAGTGAACCCTTCTCTGATAATTTTGGCATAGAGAAAGGGTGATGCAGGGCTTTGACTTTGCCCTCCTCTACTTCAAACATAGGAAAATCAACAACCCATAGGAATTCAAACTGATCCTGAGGGATGATATCCATAATCTCAGCTAGATATATACGGAATCTTCCCATATAGTCCAAGACTACCCTTTTGTCACCTGCACCAAAGAAGACTGCATCTCCAACCTCTAGTTCACATCTATCTATAATGGCTTCGATATCCTCATCAGTGAAAAATTTAGTCAATGGACCTTTGAGTCCATCCTCTTTCATCTGGAAATATCCCAAACCTTGAGCTCCAAACTTACGCACATACTCCTCAAAGCCCTTCATCTGACGCTTTGAGAAGATATTATCACCATTTGGAACTTTGAGGGCTTTTATGCGATTTTTTTTGGGGGATCTTGCAATAGTTGCGAAGATCTCATTGTCACATCTCTCAAATATATCGATCACATCTACCATCGCTAGATCATAACGCATATCAGGTTTGTCCGATCCATACTTCTCCATCGCTTCGCTATGTGTCATGCGATGAAATTTTGTCGGAATATCATAACCATTTTTTGCAAAGATCTCATAGATGAGTTTTTCAGCTACCTCTATGACATCCTCTTGGTCGCAGAAACTCAACTCAACATCGATCTGAGTAAACTCAGGCTGCCTGTCTGCTCTGAGATCTTCATCTCTAAAACATTTGGCGATTTGAAAATATCGGTCAAATCCACCAACCATCAATAGTTGTTTGAATAGCTGTGGTGACTGAGGAAGTGCATAAAATTCACCTCCATGCACACGACTAGGTACGAGATAATCTCTGGCACCTTCAGGTGTAGATTTGGTGATGATAGGTGTTTCCACCTCTAGGAAACCCATCTCATCGAGTGCATTGCGTGCAGCCATCGTGACTTTGGATCGCAGCTTAAATATCTCATATGACTTTTGGGTACGCATTTCAAGATAACGATATCTAAGCTTAATCTCTTCGTTGACCTTCTCATCACCTAGATCGAAAGGCATCGGCAGAGATCGGTTCTCTATCACTAATTTATCGACTACTATCTCTACTTTTCCTGTTTTGAGATTTGGGTTTTCTAAACCTTCACCTCTAGCCCTTACCTTTCCTGTCACGATCAAAACAAACTGATCTCTGACCTCTTCAGCTTGTTTGTGTGCCTCTACATTATCTGCTGGATCACAAACAAGCTGCACTACTTGGTCTCTATCTCGAAGGTCGATAAATATAACGCCCCCATGATCTCTTCTACTGGCAACCCAGCCACTAACAGTGATCTCCTGCCCGATATGCTCTTCATTTATTTCTGCACAATAGTGTGTTCTCACGCCTCTTCCTAAATGATAAATTTGACGCGATTATATCCAATTTTTATTGAAAATCAGGAATCAACCTCTTGAGACTTCAAAACGACATCAAAAAAGAGTTTAAAGCGATATTATGATAATCTACCTATTACAATATAGCTACAGAGGTAAATATATGTCAAAACAGAAACTCAAACAGATCAAAACAGCTGGATTTATTCTCAAGCCAAATACTCCTGAGATCAAAGAACTCTATGATGTGATCAAGTCACAGTTTGAAGCCAAGGGTATCAGAGTGCTGCTCTCTAAAAAATCAGGAGAGATGATCGGAGAGGATGGACTCTCTTTTGATACTCTCTGCCTAGAGTCTGACTTTTTAGTATCTTTGGGAGGTGACGGAACACTACTCTCACTGGTGCGAAATAGTTATGGGTATGATAAGCCTGTACTGGGTATCAATGCTGGACACCTTGGGTTTTTGGCAGATATCAAGATCAATGAGGTAGAGACATTTTTGGACTCACTGCTTATAGGTGATTATAGTATCGATGATCGTATGATGATAGAGGGTTACATAGAGACGGATAGAGAGCGTAAAAACTTTTATGCACTAAATGATGTAGTGATCACACGCCCCACTATCTCTAAAATGGCATGCATCAATGCATCCATAGATGGAGAGCTGTTCAATACCTATAGCGGAGATGGGTTGATCATAGCTACACCGACAGGATCAACTGCATACTCCATGGCTGCTGGAGGACCGATCATCTACCCTTTGACAAAAGCATTTATCATGACACCGATCTGTGCACACTCTCTGACACAGCGTCCTCTGCTAGTTCCTGCTGACTTTACAATAGAGCTGCAATCTCCAGAAGCGACAGTCATAGCGATGATAGATGGACAAGATGATTATGAGATGAATATAGATGATCTACTTGTCATCAAAGGGGCAAAAAAAGGTGCAAAACTACTGCATAGAAGGGAGAGTAACTACTTTACCGTACTACAAGAGAAGCTCTCATGGGGTGAAAGAAATTGAGTATTCAACGCCTCTATCTGAAAGAACTTTTGACTTTCAAAGAGTCAGAGCTGGAGTTCGATCCTGGGTTGATAGTACTTACAGGTCCTAGTGGTGCTGGCAAATCTATATTGATGCAGAGCATATTGTCGAGTTTTGGTTATGGCGGATGTGATGCAAAGCTATGTGAAGTGACACTAAAAAGACCTGAGCGAGTAGAGTCTGAAGTCTATGAACTTGATGAAGAGTTAGTGATCAAAAGTTTGAAAAAGGATCGTGTCCGTTTCTATATAAATAGTCAAAATATATCCAAAAAAGTGCTAAAAGAGCTTTTCTCCTCTACCATTAACTACCTAAGCGTAAGAGACAAGAGCGGTTTTGAAAGCATCGCACTCCTAGAGCTTTTAGATAACTCTCTTTTGCTACAGAGCAGTAGTTATAAAAAATTACGAAAAGAGTATATCCAGCGATATACAAACTACCGCATAAAACTGAGTGAATTAGATAAGATTCGCAGTGATGAGACAAAACTTGCTGAGCTGATCGAGTTTACCACCTATGAGATCGAAAAGATTAGAAGTATCAACCCCAAAGAGGGCGAAGATGAGAAGCTGATAGAGGTAAAACAACAACTCTCAAAGATTGATAAGATCAATGATGCACTTATGCAAGCAAATAGTATCTTTCAGTCGGAGTCATCGGTTTGGGAACTCTTTCGGCTCTTGAACAAAGATGGCAGTTATTTTGGAGATACCATCAACCAACTAAGAGCAGATTTTGAGGAGGCTGAGTCTCTAGCTGAAGAGTTAGCTGATATAGATGTAGAAGAGGTTCTTGATAGACTAGAGAAGATCTCAGGACTCAAAAAGCGATATGGCTCTATCTCTGAAGCACTTATCTATCTTGATCTAAAAGAGAGTGAGCTAGCAAGCTATCAAACCATAGAACAGGACAAGAGCAAGCTGGACTCTTTTCTCTCGCTGGAGTATAATGAGTTGATGATATTGGCACAGCAGATTTCACAAGTTAGAGCAACTGAAGCCAAGAGAGTAGAAAAAAAGCTGGAAGCCTATCTAGGAGAGTTGAAGTTGCCATCTGTAAATTTCAAATTTACTCAGTTACCATTGGGAGAGTCGGGTATAGATAGTTTAGATATGGTGATGGGCGACTCTGCTACTTCTACTCTGAGTGGCGGAGAGTTCAATCGCCTAAGATTGGCACTTCTAGTTGTTGCTATGGAGGGCAGAAGCGTAGAAGGGGGAGTCATCATCCTCGATGAGATAGATGCCAATGTCAGTGGAGATGAGTCTATCGCTATCGCATCGATGATCGCCAAACTCTCTAGTGCATATCAAATCTTTGCAGTCTCTCACCAAGCACACCTCTCTGCTCAAGCAGATCAGCATATCTTGGTAAATAAGGTGGCTGGTGTCAGCTATGCCAAGGTTCTGGATGAGGAGGAGCGTATTGGAGAGATTTCACGCATTATCGCCGGAGAGAACTCTGACAAAGAGGCTATAGCTTTTGCTAGAAAACTAAGAAAATAGAAGGTTAATATTATGATTGTTGATACACATTGTCATCTTGATGATCCTCGTTATGATGAAGATATCGATGCTGTTTTGGAGCGAGCTTTATCTCATGGGGTAGAGAGATTTATCATCCCTGGTGCTGATCCGCAGACACTAGATAGGGCTGTAGATTTGGCTGAGAGATATGATGGTATATATTTTGCCGTAGGGGTACACCCCTATGATGCCAAAAATTATGATCGCTCTCTTCTAAAACCCTACACAGAGCATACGAAGTGTGTAGCTATAGGTGAGTGTGGTCTCGACTACTATCGTCTCCCCAAAGATAGAGAAGAGATAGAAGTAGAAAAAAGATTGCAAAAAGAGGTCTTTATGGATCAGATTATATGGGCAAAAGAGCTGGAGAAACCTTTGATTGTGCATATTCGAGACTCTAGTCGTGACTCTATGGAGCTATTGAAGTTGAATGCCGGTAGCAGTGGTGGTGTCCTGCACTGTTATAATGCAGATGAAGAGTTATTGAAACTGTCCGATAAAAATTTCTATTATGGTATAGGCGGTGTTTTGACTTTTAAAAATGCTAAAAAATTGATCCGAGTCTATCCCAAAATACCAACTGATAAACTTTTGATAGAGACCGATGCTCCCTACTTGACACCACACCCTCACAGAGGAGAGAGAAATGAACCATCCTATACGACCTTCATCGCTGATAAAATGGGTCTATTGAGTGGTATATCCAGAGAAGAGATAGAGAAGATAACAACCAAAAATGCCTACAGACTCTTTGGAGTCTGAGAAGACTTTTTTTATTATTTATCACTCATCTGTACATATAGATTGTTCTCTTCAAAAGCAATCCTCTCTCCTAATACCCCGACTAGACTATTGAATGTCTTAAAAAACTCTTCGTCTAGCTCTACATCAGGTCGTGAATATTTTGTCAAGAAGTTCATCAGGGTTATTTTTGTTCCTTTGAAGGTTTTAACAAAATCTCCCATCATGTGCTCTGTTGTGTCATCCATTTTTTTGTGATCTTTTAACAGCCGATAGAACTCTATATCTTCATTCATTATATGATCTACTGCCAAATCATTAAGTTCTTTAAGTGCTTTTTTTGCAGCTGGCTGGTCATTTTTTGAATATGCAGCTATCACTTTATGTGCTAGTACCACAAGCTCTTCATGCTCTTTTTTCCATTTTGTTACAAGTTTTTGACTTTTAGATGAGAAGAGTGAAAAAAACATTTAATCCCCTTTTTGAAATCATTATATCACAGTATTATAAAAACTCTATTTGAATAAATACAATTTATGTGTCAGTTATGAAAAAAGCGAACTCTCTATGCAAGATTACACTACTTGTGCATCTCTATCTCCATCCTTAATATTTTTTTTCCTATCTCTTCGAGTAGAGTGGTAGCGTAAGAACCTCTAGGAAGTCTAAACCCTATAGTGAGCTTTTGACTCTCTCTATCATAATGAGTTTTGATATTTTGCGGCCATATCCAAGCATAACGGCGATCACCCTTGAGTGCACTGAGCTCTTCATCATCATAGGGTGCCTCTAGGTGATAAGCATCACTTTGAGATCTTTTGGCATGTGAACCGCAGATGAGTCCTGTAGGAGATACTCTCTTCTCCTTGAATAGTTTGGATCCATAGAGCATATCTTTGAGATAGTGCGGTTTTCCATATGGGTATGAGAGCATTAGATCACCTATGAAAAGTTTGAAAAATTGTGGCTGTTTTGCCAAAACTTTTACTAGTGCTTCAGGATAAGAGAGTTGTTTTGCTGCTATAGCAGGGGGGTTTGCTCTTATGATATTTGAGAGTTTGACACGCTCTAGGAGCCATTGGTTAAAGAGATGACTCTGATAGGATGCTACTAGAAGTTTCTCTTTTGCTCCCTTGAGTCTCTTTCCGCTCAGGGCGATCTGTTTTCCTTGAAGATAGCTTTTAGCATCTTCACCAAAACGCTGATAGCCAAAGTAGTTAGGGATACCATCTTGGGTTATTTTATCTGCAACACTGTCGATCTTTTCGGCATCTGCTTGCGACACACTATGTAAAACAATCGAAAATTCATTACCTTTGAGCTGACCTATTTTGATGGGTGATTTATGATAAAACTTATCCAATATCTCTATCTTCTCTGTTGTGAGATTTTTTAAATCTCTCTCATATCTTTTTGGTATTGATATGTATTGGATCGCAGTGGCATTTTTATCTTTGAGACCTGCGTATCCGATATCTCGCTCATTGAGTCCTGTAGCTTTGGAGAGTACATGGATAAGTTTCCATGTGCTCATGTCACTCTTTTTGATCTTGAGGATCAAAAAATTACCATTTTTTCCAAACGGATGCAGAGGAATCTCCTCTACAAAAAAACGATCAACTGTCTGTTCAAAATCAAAAGAGATGGGGTCATGGGTATATGCATAAATTTTCATATCGCAAGTATACCCAAATATCACTCCACTGTGATAATGTCTACTAGCTCTATACCGTCACACCCTTTCTTGAGTCGTCTGTTTTTTTTCGCATCCTCTTCTGCCAGCTCAAGCAGATCAGCGAAGTCATTTTTGCTGACCATAAAATCAAATCTCTCTTTCTCTGTCTTGATCGTGATGGCAGTACTCTCTTTGATAGAGAGCATTATGTTTCTCAATCCTTTGGCAAACTCGCTCTTCATTACCTTGACTACCTTCTCATTGTTCAGCATCTCCGTCAGATCAACTTCCCTGTTGACATCACTCTCGCAGAGTATTGTATAAGTTACTTTTATCATCCCATCCATCCCTTGCCTCCTTTGGTTGTCATATTATAATCACTCTTTGACAGTAGTTAAATTTATATTTCATTTTGGCATCAAACCAAACTCAATCCTATCTTGCCTCTCTCTCTGTCTATAGATACAACCTCTATAAGAGGGAGATATTGATTGATTGATAAAACCTCCAGAGGGTGTTTGATACGGCGAGAACTCATCTTGGAGATATGAATCATACCATCATTTTTGAGTCCTATATCTACAAATGCACCAAAATCAGCTATATTTCTCACTATACCTGAGATGAAACTTCCCTCTCTCAGCATACTGATATCGGTCATACCCTCTTTAAATGGAATAGCAGGAAGCTCTTCTCTAGGGTCAAATCCCGGCTTTTGAAGCTCTCTGATGATATCTCTGAGAGTCTCTACTCCCACATGAAGCTCTTGTGCAAGAGCATCACTATCGATAGTATCCAGATCCAAGCCCTCTAACTCTGAAGCTATCATATAACTTTCAGGATGGATACCACTGTTATCGAGTACTCTTTTGCCATCTTTGATGCGGATAAACCCTGCAGCTTGCTCATATGATTTTTTGCCTATACCTTTGACTTTTAACAGCTCATCTTTTGTAGTAAAATCACCATACCCCTCTCGATAATCTATAATATTTTGAGCCACTCTAGGGGTGATTCCTGCGATATGTACTAGTAGTGACAGTGAAGCAGAGTTGATATCTACACCTATATGATTGACCAAGTCTTCTGTCACGGCGGATAGTTTTTTTGCAAGCTTTTTTTGGTCTACATCATGCTGATATTGACCAATACCTAGAGATTTGGGGTCTATCTTGACCAGTGCTGCCATAGGATCACGAAGGCGTTGGGCGATAGAAATAGCTCCTCGTATAGTGACATCCAGATGAGGATACTCCTGCATTGCGATCTTGGAAGCTGAATAGACAGATGCACCTGCTTCTGAGATAACCGTATATCCAAGATCGGCACCCTCCTCTCTATTGAGCTTTGCAAAAAAAGCTTGAGTCTCCTGAGAGCCTGTACCATTGCCAATAGCCACACCAGTGATATGGTATTTTTTTGCCAATGCCAAGACTTTAGACTTGGAACCCTCGTAATCCCTCTTTGGTGCTGTAGGATAGACAACAGCATGATCTAGATAGTTGCCCTGCTCATCTATAACTGCAAGCTTGCACCCTGTCCTAAACGCAGGATCTACACCCAAAATGACACGCTTGCTCACAGGAGGTGTCATCAGAAGCTGATGAAGATTTCGACCAAATACAGAGATAGCAGCCTGATCTGACCGCTCTTTGAGAATAGTATGCACCTCCCTCTCTAGTGAAGGAAGCAGCAGACGCTTGAGGCCATCACGATAAGCATCAAATAGAAGAGTTTGAGAGCTTGCTGCATCTCTGGGAATTTTATACTGTTTAATCATAGCTTCTATACGAGAGGTATCGATAGTGATCTTGGCAGATAGCTCTCTCTCCTTGACACCACGCATGATAGCTAGATAGCGATGAGATGGTATATGGGCAACCTTTTCTGCTTTGGAGACAAAATTTTTGAAGAGACCATCCTCTTGGAAATTTCTGCCTCTCTTCACCTCCAATACCCCAAACTTCAACATACTATTGCGTATCGCTTCTCTCTCACGGGGTAGCTCTGCGTATCTCTCAGCCAAGATATCCTGAGCACCCCTGATCGCCTCATCGACAGAGGTCACTTTGCCTTTGAGAATTTTTTGAGCTTGAGCTCTTAGCTGCTCTGTCGTAAGTGTGGCACGAGATAGTGTCGTGGATAGAGGAGTCAAACCCTCTGCTATTGCAGTTGAAGCACGAGAGCTTCTCTTCTCTTTAAATGGACGATAGATATCTTCGAGAGTACTCAAGCTCTCTGCCTTCCGGATACTCTGCTCGATACTCTCACTCAATACACCTCTGTCACTAATGAGGCGGCGTATCTCATCTCTTCGTTCAAGGAAGCGTATAGCACTGAGATATAGCGTTTCAAACTCACGAAGCTTTTCATCATCTGCACTACCCGTCATCTCTTTGCGATAGCGAGCGATGAATGGTATAGTAGATCCCTCATCGAGTAGTATTAGGATATTGGTGATCTGCTCTTGGCTGAGTGTTGTTTTGGGGATGAGAAAAGCGATAAGCTCCTGCATTGGGCTCTACTCCTCCTCACTCTTCATATCCATCAGCTCCTCTAGCAGTGCATCTACCTCATCCTCTTCGATCTCATTTCGTGTCACATCTTCGATAATGGCATAAAACTCTGTACGCATTTCACGCAGCTCTTCTAGCTCCTCTTTTTGTGTAGAGTTTGCATTTTTTGTTTTACTGATCACTTCAAAAAGCTCATCTATAGCTATCTCTACATCAGGCAGGATCTCCAGCTCTATAAGATTTTTCAGTTTTTCACTATTTTTCATAGGACTCCTTTGGGTGAGTTACAAGAGGTGACCGAGTTCCTCTTTTTTTGTCTTGAGGTAGTTTTTATTGTGAGGGTTTGCCTCTATTTTGATAGGAAGTCTCTCTATGATATCTATACCCTTAAGACTCTCTATTTTTTTGGGGTTATTGGTGAGAAGTTTCAACTCTTTGATCTCAAAGTGTTCAAGGATAAATTCAACGATCTCATATGTGCGTTCATCCGCAGAAAAACCAAGCTGATGATTGGCTTCGACTGTGTTGTACCCCTGATCTTGGAGTGCGTATGCATTGACCTTGTTAAGAAGCCCTATATTTCGACCCTCCTGTCTATGATAGATCAACATCCCACCCTCACGGGCAATCAGCCCCAGAGAGAAATGCAGCTGCTCTCCACAGTCACACTTGAGTGATCCCAAAGCATCTCCTGTTAAACACTCAGAGTGTACTCGTACTATAGGAGTTTTTGAAAGTTTTTCCGTATAGAGTGCCAAATGCTCTTTGTCTCCCTCTTTGAAGGCTTTGATCCTGAAGGTACCATATTTGGTTGGCAGAGTGGCGATCTCAGATATATCTACTGTTTTCATGGTCGCATTATACCGAACTGTTATGTTTTTTGTCTAATGTAGCTACTCTAATACTCTATATTTTAGAGATTTAGATACAATTTGGCTATGAAAAATTATAAATTAACTGATGAAAATCTAGAAAACCTTATGGTATTCAAAGAGCTGCTGAAAAAAGATGAGAGCAGTATGATAAATGAAGCACTAAAACTCTACTTTGCAGAGGAGAGCGAAAAGCTGCAAAACGCCCATGATTCTCAAACGAATTTAAATTATAATGAATTTTGGGATGGTGTTGAAATCTAATCTACTACTAGGCAACCTCTCTTTTTGGCTATAGATACAGTTACTACACTTCCGGAGTTGAAATTTAAAAAATCCTTCTCTATGCCATCACTGAAAATAACACCATTTTCTGGCATAAAAGAGCTGATCTCCAGTGTTTTTTCATCTGTTATTTTACCAAAAACTATCTCTGCTTGAGAGTATTGACTAGGGAATGGCTCTCTGACTGTAAAGTAGAGGTAGTTTGCATCCCATGGGAATGAGGCATCTATATCTCTCTTTTTAGTTTTATAGTCACTGGAACTATTTTTTTGAAACGCTTTGGATACGCTATTGGCACCCAAGATAAGGCTCTTGAGCCATCCCGTAGAGCCTAGCCCTGTTGATACTATGATGCCACTTGAGGATTGATGCTCTTGCTGATCGTTTATTTTTATACTGTATCTTAACGACGAATGAGATTTTGGTCCTATAAATATATCATTTACTCCATATATCTCTTCACCTGTATTCAATGTAGCCTTTGCTAGGGTTATCTTTTTGGTAGAGCAGCATCCACTGAAAAGCTTAGGGATTACTCTCTCTAGATCATCTACCCTAAAAGGGAGAAGCTCTCCATCCCATCTATCGGGATCTGGATTTATGGCTATCAGCGGATGAGTATCAAGGTATTTGATACAGTTTGCCACCAAACCATCCTGCCCTATCACGACAATTGTATCATCCGTACTAAATATGTAATTTGGCAAAAAAGATCTATCTAGCTGCTGAACTCTTCCTAGTTTAGATAGAGTTTTTACTGCTTTTATGATGACTTTTTGGTATTGATCATGTTCGTTTTGATAATCCTTGAAGTCACCACCCAAATGCTCTATGTAGAATTTGGCTTGATTTTGAGTATTAAATTTATGTATCAGATCATCAAGCCTGCTTTTTCTGGTGATTAGGATGATCTTGTTTTCACTCAATCTCTCCATCAATGATCTCTATTCATCAACTCTTTCAACAGATCCGGAGTAATATTGAGTTGTCCGATTTTTTCAGAATTGTCAGCTATATCTTGAAAAGCATGAGCTATCAACTGCTCTGAACTCATATTGGAGCTTGTGATAGCTTGGAGAGTTTTGGGATCTACGGTGGAGACAGACTTCATAAGAGCCTCTACTGCATAAGCTTTTGCATCAGACTCTTTTTTGGCATTTTTCACCTTCAACTCTACGAGATTGCTATTGCTCTCTTCCAAGGTTATCTTGGAGCTTATAGCTAACTCTTTTAGCTCATACTCCTTCTCTTGGATAACTTTTTTAGCTTCCATTTTTGTCTCTTGGATCTCTCTCTTTTTATTCTCTACGGCAATCTCTGTATTTAATTCATTCTCTTTTATAATCCTCTCCTGTTCTATGGCAGCATTTCTTCTAGTATGCAGTGCCTCATCTGCTTTTTTGAGAAGCTCTTCTCTAGTTTCTGCTTCCAGTGCCCTAGAGGTTTCAGGTGTAGGCCTGATAGCCAACAGTGAAAAGCTCAAGATTTCAATACCTAGAGCATTCATCTCTTTTGATTTGACCATAGATTCATTGATCTTCTCCACGGTCTCATCTATGGAGGTAAGAGTCGATTGCAGTGTCAATTTTTGAATCTCTTTTTTTGTAACAACTTGAACTTGATTTATAACCCTTTGTGATAGCTTCTCCGGATCTTCTGATTGGTATGTTTGCCTAATGGAGTCAAGTGAAAAATCGAGTAGAGCAGCTATGTTTTTGGCATCTTTTATCTTATATGTGATCTGTCCCTGGATAGAGATACTTTGGAAATCCGATGTAACCTCTTCAAATATAAAAGGGGCATCAACGGAACCTATAGGTATAGAGACGATTGTCGTAGTTGGAGCATAATAAAAAAATGAGAGACCTACACCCTCTTTTGCAATATGACCATTGTTGTACTTTATTAGATAGTTAGTAGGCGGTACTTTAATATATTTGATCCCTAACATAATCAACTCCTTTTGGGTTATGTGACACTATTAATTTTAGCGTAGAGTTGCTTTGATATATGATGAATGCAGATAGAGTTAGAGATCGATTGTCATGGCTCTGTCTACATTAAAGGTTGACAAACCATATTCCCCCTAGAAACTACCCCTAATCAACCTATATCAACTCTTTCTCAATGAGTATAAAGATCAAAAAGTATTAGTAGGTGGCAAAACAACTATGGCAGAGATAAAAAGAAGTGCTATACATAGTGACGAG
>JAYEOM010000132.1:0-8064 GCA_034722955.1 Campylobacterota bacterium | reverse complement strand
GGTTATAGGGGTCTGGTGATAATGATAACTCATTTCCTACTCCTCTTAATCACGCCATAAACAAGGGGATAGGAGTCATAACGATAACTCAATCCCTACACAGCAGGTTGTGATATACCCAACACTTTAGCAATCATATGCTGAGAGTAGTCTTGTACAGTAGCATCTAATATTATACTTTTTATTGAAGTAGATGGAGTAGTTCATATTGAGTTGTCTTATAAACTTTGAGAGGTTCTCTTGGGCAATCTATATAAGTAGGTGCTAGTGGTTAGACATAAGACAATAGTTATAGATAGTGATACCAAAGCTTTTTGCATAAAAATACATCAGCTCTTCAAACTGTTCATAATCAGAATGTTCTTTAAAGACTGATTCTATGCGACGATTGAGAAGATCCAACTAGGAGCAAAAGGACAAGTCAGATGGGTAGAATTGTTCTTGTGAAGTTCCTAAGGCTACCCCAAGGATATATTTGCAAAAAAATCATCGGTTAACCTTTTGATAAAAAATCTTATAGATATTATCTTCTGCTATAATATTTTCTAACTTTTATTGATTAGGAAATATAGATGAAAAAAATGGTCAAAAATTTACTGCTTGCACTCTCCCTCTTGTGGGCTGGATCTGGCATCGCTCAAGCAGAGGATAACTCTGCCTATCGTTACAAATGGATAGGGACATTTAGCAAAGGTACACCCTATACCAATCAGGCTTTAAGGTATCACCTCAGCTGGGAGGATATAGCCAAGGAGATCAAGCAGCACTGGGCAGAGGGTTACAGCGTGACAGAGATAAAGTACGGCAACGGCAAGTGGGTTGTACTCTTCTCCAAAGGAGCCAAAGGTTATCTTCAAGCTTATGATGTGACAGGTCGATGGGGGAGCATGTCAGCGACCATCGAAAAACGATGGAGCGAAGGCTACTATCTCGTCGCCATAGAGCATGGACTAAGCGAATGGGTTGCTATCTTTGCCAAAGATACAGGCTACACCAACCAAGCCTTTGAGAGACAAAAAAAACTCTCAAACTTCCAAGACAAAATCTCCAAGCGGTGGGCTGATGGCTTTGAGATGATTGACATGGAGTATGGTGAGGGTCACTGGCTAGGTATCTTTGCCAAAGGGATAACCTACAAGCAACATGCCATGAGTGTACGAACAGACTGGAAGAAATTTACCTATGCTATCAGCAAAAACTGGGCAGATGGCTATCTCATCACAGATATGAAGTTTGGTCTTGGTCGCTGGCTAGGTATCTTTGCCAAAGGGACAGATTATACACAGCAGACTTATGAGACTAGATCCACTATCTTTGCACTAGAGAGTGTGATGAGGGAGAGAGCAAAAGAGGGATATGCGATCACAGACCTCTCAGAAGGGTGGTAAGGCTACCTCCTCCCCTTGATCCAAAGATCAAAACTTATAAGTCACCTTTGCATATATAGCACGCCCTGCTGCTGCGTATCCATAGACAGACTCATACTCTTTGTCAAATATATTTTTTGCATTTATGTAGAGTTTGAAATCTTTGGCGATCTTCATATCAAAGTTGAGATTCCATAGAGTGTAGTTGCCTGTATCCTCTCTACTGACATCAGCACGATCACCTATATATTGACTAGTGATACCAAAGTGCATATTGCCAGAGGTGAAGTAGTCAGCTGAAAAATTCAATGTATCTTTGACACGGTTGGATAGTGCTGTACTGTCGTAGGATTCATAGGTGATGAGATGAGTCCAATTGGCACTTAGAACTAAGCCTAAATTTGCAAATTTATATCGACTGCTAGCCTCTATGCCGCTAAACTTCTCTCTGCCTCCGACATTGTAGTAGCCGAAGCGATCCATATCATAATCTATAGGATTATCTACAGCTGTATTGAAGTAGCTGATAGAGAGGAGATCTTTATAGTTGGCAGATATATCAAATCCTCTAGAGTAGCTAGGCTGTAGAAGTTCACCTAGAGCTGCATTGGCTAGCTGATATGCACTAGGCGAATCATAAGATGTATAGTAGTTGGCTCTTGTTGTGAATCCTTTGAGAAATTGGTGATCATGCTTCAACCCTATCTTGTAGGTAGTTTCATTCTCAAATGCATCAAAATCATCATATCTTATATTTGTCTCTAGCAGTGTATTGTTCTCGAAATGATAAGTGTTGGATAGAAATATGGCACGGTTTTTGTAGGTGGAGTGAGATGGATTGGACGGATAGTCTGAGATGTAGTTATTCATACCATCGATCTCTTTGGCTTCTAGCCCTAGAACCACTCTGCCTTGATCATAACGATAGGCATTGACCGATGAGATCTCCTTGATCGTAGATCTGTATTGGTTTTGTGCTTCGCCGTAGCTGTTGGTGTAGTAGTCTCTCTCAAATGTACCCTTGCTAGCTCTATTGAGACTCTCGAAGTTATCTCTGCTGTATCTGTATTTGAGATTATAATTTTCCTGATTTGAGCTGTAGTGAGAGTATGTGTCATCTGCCCGCATAGCTGAGAAGGAGTCATCATAGTTACCTTTGGCATCTACATGGTAGTAGGCAAAATCCAAACTACTCTTTTCGTTGATCACATATCCGATCTTGAAGTTTACTGTTTTGTTGGTATAAGCATCATTTTCTGCATCTCTTGGTGCTAGTGCGGAGAAGCTGTCGCTATCTAAGTATGATGCCATCAGCCCTACAGTTAGCTTCTCTCCGCCATAGGATAGTGCAGCACTTGCACCTTTGGTGTTGTATCTGCCACCATTGAGTGAAATATTGCCGTGAAAACCTCTTCTCTTTGCATCTTTGGTGATGATGTTGATGACACCTGCACTAGAGTTGCCACCCCAGATACTACTACTGCCGCCTTTGATGATCTCTATCTGTGCGATATTGTCTGTCATCAGATTTTCCATCATGGCACGCCCATCTGTAGTGCTAGGGTCATTGAGACGCATGCCATCTAGGAGTATGAGGAGATTGCCTGCCGACTGCCCACGCATAAAGATAGAGCTAGGTTGTCCAAGTCCACCGTTGGCAGAGAGTGTGATACCTGCTACTCTGCTGATAGCTTCTGCTGCTGTCTGGTCACCGCTCTCCTCTATCTCGGCTGATGTGAGTACGGTGATATCTGCTGTAGTATTCTTGATGAGATCTGAGCTTTGGTTGGAGGTGGTGATCATGAGATTTACACTATCAGAGAGTGGCTCAGTAGGTTGAGCTGCATATATGTGAGTAGCCAATAGCAATATAGATGCTGTAGAGCTGAGTCCTGTTTTTGTCATTATTTTCCTTCTTAAATCTTTTTCTGTATGAGCTGCGTTCTGTTTTTTTTGATCAAGATAGAGATAGAGGAGGAGAAGTTTTGTACTCTTCTATTTTGTAGGCATAGATATGGTATTTGTGTTTGCTATCGACAGTGCATAACTTGAAGAGTGTCGAGTAGATAGCTATGATCGCAAGTGAAAAGTAGCGTTTTGTATAGCCTCTTAAGTGTTTCATAGTAAAATATTACACTATCTTAAATAAAAAAAAGTATAATCCTCAAATAACGAAATAGAAAATCACAGCAGGAGAGTAGTATGGCGATAGATACAGTCACATCAACAGATGAATTTAAGAGGTTGGTAGAAGAGGTAAAATCAGCAGATGGCTATAGGGAGCCTATAGCTTTTGGTATAGCTAGAGTAGATAGGGGTCAGAAGAATGCAGAAAAAGTACTTCAAGCCAACTACTCTGTAGTCAACTGGGGAGAGAACTATGGTTCAGCGGCGATCTTCATCAAAGCACTCCAAGAGTCTAACTGTGAAGTAGACTACTCTAGCTCAGAGTTTGTCACAACTATCAATGACAAATTTGTAGCCAACGCCATGGCAGCTTTCACCCCTTATCTAGCAGAGGCGACCGGTGATGAGCATCGCAATGTGCAAGTGATCAAGATATTGTCCAACTTGGAGGATATAGGAAAAGATTTTCGTATCACACTCCTATTTGAAGATAGCAACCCACAGAGTGTAGAGTCAGTCTATCTCAAGCTATATGCACTCTCTCTAGCCAAGGCACCACTCAGAGGAGTCAATCTAAATGGAGCATTTGGTATCTTGAGTAATGTCGCCTGGGTAGGTACTACACCGTTTGAGCTAGAGTATCTCAGAGAGAATGAGATCGAAATGAAGCTGACCGGTACTTTCCCAACTATCGATAGTGTAGATAAGTTCCCTAGATTTCTACAGCATATTATCCCTGCGGACAATACGCGTATCCTAGACTCTAGCAAAGTGCGTATGGGTGCTCAGATCGCAGCAGGTACTACAGTGATGCCAGGGGCATCATATATCAACTTCAATGCAGGAACACTAGGTCCAGTGATGGTAGAGGGGCGTATCTCCAGCTCTGCTATCGTAGGGGCAGGTTCGGATGTAGGCGGCGGTGCCAGTATCTTGGGTGTACTATCCGGAACAGATGGTAACCCTATCTCTATAGGAGAGAACACTCTGCTAGGTGCCAACTCTGTAACTGGACTGCCTCTAGGTGATGCATGTATCGTAGATGCAGGTCTCACGATCTTGGCAGGTACCAAGATCACTATCGCAGCAGATGAGCTAGAGAAGATCCAAAGAGCCAATCCAGAAGCAACACTCCAAGAGCAGACTACCTTCAAGGGTGAAGCACTCCAAGGACTTAATGGTATTCACTTTAGACAAGATTCGACTACAGGTGAAGTGATAGCTCGAAGAAGCACCAGAGAGGTGCAGCTCAATGAAGATCTGCACTAAGGATAGAGTATGAATGAACAAGATATGGTAAAACGAGTTTTTCTACTAGGCATCCTCAAGAGGGAGTCCGGAGAGACACTCGAAGAGGTGACCAAATCTCTAGTAAATACAGGGATGTTTGATCTCAAAGAGGCGAAGAGAGTCTTGGATGAGCTGAAAGAGGCTAAATATATCATCAATGATCAGCTAACGATCAAAGGGATAGCCGTAGCCAAAGAGGCAGAAGTAGAGTTTACACTAAAGTAAAAGGAGTCTATCAATGCGTGTCGATAAGTGGCTAAGTGCCGTCAATGTCATCAAACGGCGTACTATCGCATCAGATATGGTCAAGAGTGGCGTAGTTTATGTCAATGACATGAAGGCAAAAGCATCCAAAAATGTAGCTCCTGGAGATAGGATCACAATAGAGTATCTCAATGGTTCCAAATATTTTGAAGTGCTACAGATACCCACGACAAAGACGATCCCAAAGAGCAGAAAAGATGAGTATGTCAAAGAGTTGCTAGGGCAGGAGGAGAGTTGAGTATGAGAAGTGTGAATAGTTCCCAAGAGAAGTTTGAGAAGCTCTTTAGTGATCAACTCCCTACAGAAGATGCCAAAAAGTTTTTGATAGAGCTCTATGACAAGGGTGAGACAGCAGATGATATAGCTATGGCAGCCTCCATCATGCGTGAACACTCCATAAAGCTACCTATCCCCAAAACACTCCAAGATAGAGCTATAGATGTAGTAGGTACAGGTGGAGACAAAAGCGGAAGTTTCAATATCTCTACGACAGTATCTCTACTGCTAGCCTCCCTAGGCTCTGTTGTCGCCAAGCATGGCAGTCGCAGTATCACTAGCAACTCAGGTTCGGCAGATCTACTAGAGGCTCTAGGCATAAACCTAAATATGACTCCTGCACAGCAAGTTGAGATGTTGGAGGAGAGTGGGTTTTGCTTTATTTTTGCTATGAACCATCACCCTGCTATGAGACATATCATGCCTATCCGAAAGTCTATAGAGCATAGAACTATCTTCAATATTCTAGGACCGCTAACTAACCCGGCAGGAGCCAAAAAGTATCTTCTGGGTGTCTTTTCGCCTGACTACATAGAGCGGATGGCAGAGGCACTGCTGGAGCTGGATGTCACTAGAGCCTATGTTGTCAGCAGTGATGATGGCATGGATGAGATATCGTTAGCTACGACCACACAGTTCGCTTATGTAGAGAGCAGCAGGGTATCACAAGGGGTGATAGACCCTGAAGCATACGGATTCAGACTAGCTCCCAAAGAGGCTATACTGGGTGGAAGTGCCACAGACAATGCCATCATCACAAGAGATATACTCAGTGGTGCAGAGCATGGAGCCAAGAGAGATATAGTGATACTCAATGCTATGTTTGCTCTCTTTGCAGATGGAAAAGTGCGTGATCTGCAAGAGGCAAAAGAGATGGCAAGCACTGCACTAGATAGCGGTATAGCTATAGAGCATCTTCAGCGTATCATAGAGGCGAGTCAAAGAGTTGAGAGTTGAGCTGGAGAGGAGATGAGCATAGAGATCAAAGCATCCATATCAGAGCTTGAGAAGATAGTTAGTTATATAGATGAGAGGGTAGCCCCAAACAGTATCATCTTTCTCACCGGTGATCTTGCATCTGGCAAGACAACGCTCTCTTCTGCTATAGCAAAATCTCAAGGTACTCTATCGGGAGTGACCTCTCCTACCTTCTCACTACAGCAGTGTTATGGAGATAGACTTTTTCATTATGACCTCTATCGTATCACAAATGAGGAGTTTTTTGAGTTGGGTCTTCACGAAGAGTTAGAAAAAGATGGATGGCACCTCATAGAGTGGGCAGATGATGACCTTAAAGGGTTTTTAGAAAATGCTGGGTATAATACGGCTTCGATTACGATCACTCCTGTGGGTGAGTATCGCAACTACTCTATAGAGGTATAAATGCACACACTTGAAGCCAAAAATCTCTCCAAGATCATCAAAAAAACGCAGATCGTGCATGATATTTCCCTAGAGCTCAAGAGCAGAGAGGTAGTAGGACTGCTAGGCCCCAACGGAGCAGGCAAGACAACATGCTTCTATATGGTATGTGGCTTGACAGATGCTACTAGTGGAGAGGTCTATATAGATGGTGAAGAGATCACTCATCTACCCCTGAGTTCACGAGCAAAAGAGGGCATAGGCTATCTACCTCAAGAGTCTAGCATATTCAAAGATCTGACAGTCGAGGAGAATCTTCTCATAGCAGCAGGTGCACTCAAAATAGACAAAAAAACGATGTGGTCTCATATAGAGAAGTTGCTGGAAGTATTTAACATAGAGCCTATAAGAAATCGCCTAGGTGTACGCCTGAGTGGTGGTGAGAGACGACGAGTAGAGATAGCTAGAGCTCTGGTAGGCAAACCTAAGTTTCTCCTCCTAGATGAACCATTTGCCGGTATAGACCCTATCGCTGTGATCGATATCCAAAACATCATCAAGCAGTTAGTAGAGCTGGATATGGGTATCCTCATCACTGATCACAATGTTCGTGAAACCTTGGGTATCTGTGATCATGCATATGTTATGCGCTCCGGTGAGATGCTAGCCACCGGCAGCAGCGAAGAGATAGCCAATGACAAAAATGTCCGCAAACACTATCTCGGAGAACATTTCACTTTTTAGCCCGACTCACGACTCTATAATATTGATACTATATTTCACAATATTGATATTTTATTAAATATTTGGTTCACATTTCGGTTTACATTATTTGTAAATGGCTATTATTTCTTTTTAGTCCCCATCGCTTAACTGGATAAAGCAGTGCCCTCCTAAGGCGTAGCTAGAGGTTCGAGTCCTCTTGGGGATACCACCCAAGAGTTATTATCACTTCTATATACCTATTTTGAAATCCTATTTTACTTACTACTAGGAAACTAGGGGTCAGGTAACAACTACAACTAATTAGTTGTAGTTGTTACCTGACCCCTTAATCGAACTTCGATTCGAGTGATGCAGACTGGAACAACGACAATCGTGCCAACGGTCAATCGCTGCGGTGTCTGAGGGATTATAAAGTGTAGGATGGTAGGGGTCTGGTGATTTGCCGTTCGAGGTCAGGTTACAACGATGCATTTCGCTTCGCTACATTTATCATTGTCACCAGACCCCTTTCTATTTAAGGTAGCGACTGACCCCTTTGCCCTTTGCCTTTGCCTTCTTTGCCTTAGAGTTTAGAGTACTCTACCGTAGTTTGTTTTTGCTTTGGAGGTGGTGTTAGTATTGAAGGTTGTAGTTGTTACCTGACCCCTTTGCT
>JAYEOM010000131.1:0-29866 GCA_034722955.1 Campylobacterota bacterium | reverse complement strand
TTTGCAAAATATAATTCGTAGGACTAGCCATAGCTAATTGGAGAATTATATTTTGTGAAGATTGCCCTCTTGGTGACTTCCCTACGGGCTTTATGAGGTTTCCCATATACTTCGTTAATCGTTTTTGCACCCCAAGGGCATTTCCTACGGGCAATTAGCTAAGGCTAGTACTTCAAACGATTGCCTTGTCTATGAAAAACCTCATAAAGCTATTTGTGTGTTTATCTCCTTGGGGTAGCCTTAGGTTTGGTACTGACAAACCTACGATTTAATAGACGCGATTATAGCCAAAGGGTGCTTAGGATACTTTGGGGGTGTAAAACCTTCAAAACTCTAAATCGTGCTACCTCAATAGCTCCAATCCCAAAGCCCTGATCTCCTCTATCTTGTGAAAATCAAATGTTTTATAATTTTTGGTATATGGCTCTATTAGATAGATATTTTTACTAGAGTTTCTGATATTTGTTTGTGATTGGTTAAATATCAGCAGTCTCATCGATTTTTCAAACATCTCCAATACATTGACAGTTTTGAAAAAGTTGTCAGGCATCTCTTTTTGGAACGCATTTTCACCTAGCACATCTACTGCTATGATATACTCAAAAGCAGCCTCATTGATACCTAGATTTTCACATAAGAAACCATCAGCATAGATATGTCCATCTATGGTATGCTCTTTAAATATCCCAGGTATAGCCATCGTAGAGAGTACGGCATCTTTGATATATATATCATCTGAAGCATCAAATACTCTTTTGTGACCATTTAGCAGATCTGTTGCTATGAGTTTGAGAGGTATTTGTGTATCTCTCATCTTTCTATTTTGAAATATCTTATCAAAAATCTTTGCTATTTTTTCATTATCGACTATAGCATTACCTGAAAAAGAGAATTTTATCCAGTTAAAGAGACCAACAAAATTCTTGATATGTTCAAGTGTCTCTTTTTCACTCATCCCAATAGCAGTGCAAGCAGCTATGATACCACCCATACTTGTACCGACTATCTCATCGGGGATGATATTTCGCTCTTCTAGATCATGAAGTATACCTAGATGGGCGATACCCAAAGCACCGCCACCTGATAGAACCAATGTAAACTCTCTGTTTTCAAAGTTTTTTATCACAGGGCATCTCCTATACTCTTGAGTCGTTTATCTATCTCGTCAAAGAGAGGACGGCTCTTGACCTCTTCATCGATACACTCTGTTTTTAATCTCTCTAGTGCTATTAGGCTCTTTTTTTGTGAGTGGTTTGTTGTGATAGACCGATCAAGCAACTCTCCAAGCAGAATCCCAAATGCTCTAACCTCTAGCGGCTCAAACCTCATCTCTTTATCGGAGAGATCATATATGGAGGATGCACCAAAATCACCAAGCATACTCTCCCCCTCTATGTTCACGAGTATATTGTGAGCATATAGGTCTCCGTGGTTGACACCCCTACTATGCAGATGCCGTACGGCTGAGGTGATATCTGATACGACATGTAGTATATAGGAGAGAGTGTAAGAGACCTTATCATCATATCTATCTCTAGTGCAGCTGTCAAATGAGGGTGGATTGCCAAGATTGCTATAGACCGAAGGTATTAGTGGGAATAGAAGTGCCTCTCTCTCTTCGGGATGCTCTATGATCTTGCCTGATGGTGTGTTGAGGTTTTTATGTTTGCCGACCCTCAAGCAGGCTAGCATCTCATCATGAGGATAACCATCACTAGTCACTGCCCCTTTGAAGAGTTTGACAGCAGTTGAGACTCCATCTTTGTCTGTAGCATTTGATATAACACCTGATGCACCTTCACCTACTACTTTATGTAGCGTGATATCTCTCCATGGTATTTTAGGGAGTCTGTTTTGATCTGAGTTGGAAGCTCCCATACATGGGTTGCCGGCAGTTGCTATCCAAGAGAGTCTTGGCATATCAAAGATCCACTTCGGGAGTCTATCTATACTATTGGCAGAGAGTCTGATAAGTTCAAGATTGTGACACTCTCTCATGGTATCCGGTAGAGTAGTAACTCTATTGCCTGCGAGCATCACCTTTTGCAGTTTGTGGAGTTTGCCGATAGAGTTGGGTATCTTCTCTATCTGATTGTCTGTGAGTACTAGCCAGCGGAGATCAATAGGTAGTGCATCTTCAGACCAGCAGGAGATCCGGTTGGACTTTAATCCTATCATCATAAGACTGCTACATTGCGATAGTACTTCGGGTATCTCTTCAAACTCATTGTGACCCAAAAATAGAATACGGAGTTTTTTTAAACATCCAAAATTATCTGGTAGTTGATGGAGTTGATTGCCTGAGAGATCAAGAGTCTCAAGTGTCTGATGTAGATCCAGTATCTCCATAGGAAATGAGATAAGTCCAGAGGAGATGGTAAGTTCGCGGATCCCATCAAGAGACCCACTCTGTAGTTGTTCTAGTGTTTGCATAACTATAGTATACCCAAATCTTTGTCTACTCCAATATCTCTCTCATCTTTTCAAAAACTTTTTTGGGAGAGAATCGTCTCATCTCTTCACCATGCAGAATATTTGGAAATAGTTCGATGAGAATATAGAGTATGAGCAGCAGAGGATAGAAGGCGTAATACTCCCATTTGAAACTTTGAAAATCATATCGTCTCTTGAACCAATCTATAGCACTTACCACACCATTGTCAACAAGCAAGAGCTCTATAGAGAAGATAAATCCCCAAATCAGGTAGGTTATGGCTATGACCAGTATAGCTCCCACTATCCCATACATCACCATCACAGCGGCGATAAATATAGTAAGATAGAGAGCAAAAGAGCTAAACCCAAGTATAGCAAAGAGAACTAATGCACTAAAGACAAAGAGCAGTGAACCCATCAGCATAAAGAGTTCCATATAGGTTCGCTGTTGTGTGAATGAGTGACTAAATATAGCACCAACCAAAAGAATTGTAAAAATAGCAAAGATGATGACTATAAGGTCACGATACTCTTTGAGTCGATTCATAGTCTATCCTTGGTTTCCGATCTCATAGAGTTTTATGAGGCTTTTGATATCAGGCTTGCGACCTAGCCACTCTTGATAGAGTCTGCTCATCTCCTCTGATCCGCCGCGATTTAGAATATATTTTTTGTACCCTTTTGCTTTTTCGAGATCAAACTCATCATTTTCATCCAAACAGGTGAAAAAAGCATCTGCACTGAGTACTTCAGCCCATTTGTAACTATAGTATCCAGCGGCATACCCACCACCAAAAATATGAGCAAAGCCATTTTGAAATTTATTGTATGCTGGAGGAGCCATGACAGATGTTTTCTCTCTGACACTATCAAGAAGTTGCTGGATTTTATCTCCTTGATATAGCTGTTGATGGAGTTTGAAATCAAAAAGTGCAAACTCTATCTGCCTGAGCATGCCTAGTGCAGCTTGAAAATTTTTCGTCTCCTTTATCTTGGTCAAGAGGATCTCAGGTATAGGCTCTTCTGTCTCATAGTGAAAAGAGAAGCGTTGCAAGATAGCTTTTTCATAGGCGAAGTTCTCCAAAAACTGTGAAGGAAACTCGACAACATCCCAGGCAACACCATTGATACCGGAGATAGACCTCTCTCTCCCTTTGCCAAATAGGTGATGAATAGCATGACCCATTTCATGAAATAGTGTCACCACATCATCATGACGCAATAGGCTAGGGTTCTTGGCTGATGAGGGAGAAAAGTTGCAGACGACAAAGGCTGTCGGCAAGTGTTTTTTCCCCTTGGCATCGACAAAGTGAGTCTCCCAATCACTCATCCATGCACCGCCCCTCTTCTCTTCTCGTGCCTCTAGGTCAAAGTAGATACGCCCGCTGAGCTCTTCATCCTCATAAATATCGAATAGATTTACTTTCTCATTCCATATAGGAGCTTCTACAGCTTCAAATCGTACAGAAAATAGTTCTGAGACGATCTCAAGCATACCATCGAGTACTCTTGGTTGGAGAAAGTAGGGTTTTGTCATAGTATCATCAAAGTCAAAGGTCTCTTTTTTGAGTTTTTCGCTGTAGTAGGCAACATCATAACTCTCTAGTGAATCCAATCCATCAAGTTCTTTGGCAAAAAGACGCAGTGCTTGAAGCTCCTCTCTGCCTTGATCTAGTGACATCTCTGCCAGCTTCTCTAGGAAATCTATCACCTCATACTCTTGGTTGGCATCTCGTGTTTGAAGAGCATATATCGCATAGTTGTCAAATCCAAGCAGTTTGGCTTTCTCATTTTTGAGTTTGAGTATCTCCTCGATCACTTCAGAGTTATTGGGTGCACGCGTACTATACTCCCTGTATAGCCTCTCTCTATAGGTGCGGTTTGGCCCATAGGTCATATAGGCTATATAGCTTGGGATTTGCAGGGTAAAGCGATAGACCTCTCTCTTATCTACTATACTCTTGGCATTTGCCAAATCACTCTGAGGTATACCCTCTACATCTTTGGGATCTTCGATGATCAGTTCATAGCTATTTGTGGCATCGAGAAGGTTTTGTGAAAAATGGTTACTCAGCTCACTAAGTCTCAGTGATATCTCCTCCATTCGTCTCTTCTCCTCTTCTGGAAGCTTGGCTCCCGAAAGGATAAAGTCTCTCACCTCATGCTCTACAACAGTTTTTGACTCGGCATCCTCTGTTTCGATCTGTTCGATCTTGGCAAAGAGGGCAGAGTTTTGTGCCAATTCACTGCCAAATTTTGATAGCAGGGGGATAGATGCCTCATAAGCCCTTTGTGTCTCTTCAGAGTTGCATACGGCATTGAGATGTGAAAGAGGGGTAAAAAAAAGAGTAAGCTCCTCATCAAGATCCTGAAGTGGTTTTAGAGTCTCCTCATAAGTGGTCGAACTCTTTTGGGTGATGGATTTGATCGTCTCTCTCTGCTGGTCAAGGAGTCTCTCTAGAGTCTCTGGAAAATTCTCTAATTTGTCTATTTGAAATGTTTGAAACATTATTTTTGGCTACCTTTGCAATTTTTAAGTGATTGTATCATACTTTTTTTCAAATAATTGGGTAGAATTATGGATATTATTATTTATTAAAGGATAAAAAGTGAAAGTTTTATTAATCAAAGATGTAAATACCTTGGGAAAAAGCGGTGAAATCAAAGAGGTCAAAGATGGTTATGGTCAGAATTTTTTGATAGCAAAAGGTTTGGCAAAGTTGGCAACACCAGATGTAGTCGCCAACTGGAAAGAGGAGCAGGAGCGTATGGCTCAACAGCTCAAAGATGACTTGGAGAGATTGACAGATGAGAAGAGAGTATTTGAAGATGCTACGATAAGGATTGAAAAACCTATAGCACCTGTAGGGATCAAAGGCTCTGTAGGAAATCTAGATATCTCCAAAGCGATCAAAGAGCAGTTGAATATAGATCTTGACAAGAAACACATTAACTTAAAAAAGGCATTGAAGTCAACAGGACTTCATGAAGTTGATGCAAAACTCGGTCATGGTATTCACGCCACACTAAAGATTCAGATCGAGGGTGTTTAGCCGTGTTTCACGCTACAACTATACTAGCATACAGAGGTAAGCAGAGAGCTGTCATCGGCGGAGATGGGCAGGTAACTTTCGGAGATAGTGTACTCAAGAGCAATGCCACGAAGATTCGTACACTCTATCATGGCGAGATACTAGGGGGGTTTGCAGGAAGTACAGCAGATGCTTTTAACCTTTTTGAGATGTTTGAGAGTATACTCAATGAAAAAAAAGGAGATCTGTTTCGTTCAGTGATAGAGTTCTCTAAAGTTTGGCGTAAAGACAAACAGCTCCGCCAGCTTGAAGCTATGATGATCGTTCTAAATAGAGAGCATATTTTTATCTTGAGCGGAACCGGTGATGTTGTAGAGCCTCAGGATGGAATGATAGCTGCGATAGGGAGTGGAGGCAACTATGCGATCTCTGCTGCTCGTGCATTGGAAAAACACGCTTCACTATCCGAAGAGGAGTTGATCCTAGAGTCCCTCAAGATAGCAGGAGACCTCTGTATCTACACCAATAGTAATATCAAAACTTTAGAATTAGCGTAAAGGAGTCGTGTGGAAAATTTAACACCAAAAGAGATAGTACAATATCTCGATCAATATGTGATCGGTCAGGATGATGCCAAAAAGACAATAGCTGTCGCTTTGCGTACACGATATAGAAGAATGCAACTCCCTGTAGAGATACAAAATGATGTAATTCCCAAAAATATTCTGATGATCGGAAGTACAGGCGTAGGTAAGACTGAGATAGCCAGAAGATTGGCACATATGATGGCTGTACCCTTTATCAAGATAGAGGCTAGTAAATATACAGAGGTGGGATTTGTAGGACGCGATGTAGAGTCGATGATCCGTGATCTTGCATCAGTCTCTCTCAAGTTGGTTCGTGAGAGTGAAAATAGTAAAAATGCAGAGAAGATCGAAACCTATATAGAGAATAGGATCATAGAAAAATTGCTTCCCCCCCTCCCTGCAGCAGCAGGAGAACAGAAGAAAGCAGAGTATGAGGCCTCTTTTAGCCGAATGCAGTCAAAGTTTGAGAAGGGGGAGCTAGATCACCTGAAGATAAAGGTGGAGATGCCTGCACCTACTCTCGATATGGAGGATAGCGGTTTGCCTCCTCAGATGATCAATGTCCAGGAGTCTATCTCCAAAGTTTTAGGCGGTATAAACAAAAAAGGCAAAGAGAAAGAGGTGACAGTCAAAGAGGCAAAAAAGATTTTGGCTGAAGAGGCGAGTGCTGAACTTCTCGATGATGAGCAACTCAAAGAGTTAGCGATCGAAAAAGTAGAGCAGGGTGGTATCATATTTCTCGATGAGATCGATAAGATCGCTGTGGCATCAGGGAGTCAAAGCAGACAAGACCCCAGCAAAGAGGGAGTTCAGAGAGATCTTTTGCCTATAGTAGAGGGGAGTACTGTCCATACAAAACTAGGTATGATAAATACAGATCATATTCTCTTTATTGCAGCAGGAGCATTTCACCTAAGTAAGCCTAGTGACTTGATCCCAGAGCTGCAAGGGCGTTTTCCTCTGAGAGTAGAGCTGGATTCTCTCACTGAAGAGGTACTCTATAGGATACTTACTGAACCAAAAAACTCACTTATCATGCAGTATAAAGCATTGATGTCTGTTGAAGAGCTGGAGCTTATTTTTGATGAGGAGGCACTTCGTTCTATCGCTCACTACTCCTCTTTGGCAAATGCAAAGACAGAAGATATCGGTGCTAGGAGACTGCATACTGTTATGGAGAAGATACTCGAAGAGATCAGTTTTGCAGCTGATGAACATAAGGGAGAGAGCTATACTGTATCAGAGGATATAGTCAAAGAGAAGCTAGGTAAGGTTATAGATGACGAGGATACCACTAGATATATCCTATAGCCCTCTCATCACAATATCATAGAGATACTCTACCTCATGATCCTCTAGGTAGATAGTTTTTCCGATTTTAAAAAAAGTAGAGATATGCTCTTTCGTTAGAGCAGGGCTATATATACAGTATGGGTGTGCAGGGATAAATGCCTGCATAAGCGAAACTTCTCTCTCTATGCACTGTTCGCAAATATAGCACTTCTCATCATCATGCAGACGACCTTCATATATCAGTAGGCTGAGGTACTTTTCGCAGATGATACGCTTGGGATTTTGTCTATCCCATCTCTGTGCTGCATCGAGAAGCAGTCTATAGTAGAAGGTATCTATCTCCTCTGTATCCCTAAGATGCGGTTCAAAAAGTTTGACAAAGTTGTGCCATAGAAGCAGTCTGTTGTTATCATAGAGCCATGGAAAACCGATATGGCTGAGGCTACGGAGTCTGGGCATAAATCGACTCTGTTCACCCTCAACCTCAAAATCGATCAAGTGACCTAGCTGCAGTATAGAGTGCCTAGCACCGAAAAATCTATAGTAACTCCGTACCTCATGAGATGAGAGTACTGTAGCAATGGTATCTTCATTTTTGGCTTTGTGAAGAGCAATTACGAAACCTTTCATCGATTCTTAACCCACTTTTCAGTATAATCATCCCTATTTCTGGGAACTTTTTGAACCCTATTTATCTTAAGATATTAAACTAGGCTGAATGTAGCCTAACAAACTAAAACTAAAGGTTGGCTTATGAGAGATCTCCTTACCTCATTTAAAGATAACTGTGGATTTGGACTACTCGCATCCATAGAAAACACTCCATCACACAAAAACTTGGAGGATGCTATCAAGGCACTCTCTAGGATGATGCATAGAGGAGCGATTGCAGCAGATGGAAAGACAGGAGATGGAAGTGGACTTCTACTCTCAATACCAAGAAAATTTTTTTCAAAAGTAGCCAAAGAGGAGAGTATAGTCCTTCCTGATATATATGCAGTTGCTATGATCTTCAACCAAAACAGTGAAGATTTTGCTCTACTCAAAGAGGTGTGTGAAAATAATGATCTCAGAGTCCTCTATACTCGCAAGCCCCCTATAGATATCGAAGCATTGGGTGAACAGGCTATAGCATCACTGCCAGAGATAACACAAGTTTTTGTCACACCCAATACACTCATGGGAACTAGACGGTTTGATGCACTGGTTTATCTCTCTCGTAAAGAGATAGAGTATAGGCTGAAGGGTAATGATGCATTTTATGTAGCATCCTTCTCTACATCGGTTGTCTCTTACAAGGGCTTGATGATGCCTACGCATATCAAAAAGTTCTATAGAGATCTTGCAGATTCTGACTTTGAGATATCATACTGCCTTTTTCATCAGAGATTTTCTACCAACACTCTGCCGCAATGGAGACTAGCTCAACCATTTAGAATGATTGCTCATAATGGTGAGATCAACTCTGTAGAAGCTAACCGATTTAATGCAACAGCGAAACTCAGAGATCTTAAGAGTGATATATTCTCTAGTGAAGAGATGAGCAGACTAGTCCCCATCATCCAAAACGGTATGAGCGACTCTGCTAGTTTGGATAACTTCTTTGAGTTTTTGAGAGTCAATGGTGTAGACTTTTTCAAAGCAGCCAGATCGATACTGCCTGCACCTTGGCAGAATGCACCTCATATGGATGCTAAACTCAGAGCATTTTATGAGTATGCCAGTACATGTTTTGAGCCTTGGGATGGACCAGCTGCTGTCAGTATGACAGATGGTCGCTATATAGGCTGTATACTTGACAGAAATGGTCTAAGACCAGCTAAGTATATTATCACCACAGACAACAGACTCCTCATCAGTTCTGAGTATGGGGTACTACAGACTCCTGAAGAGGATATAGTAGAGAGAGGAAGACTCCAGTCGGGTGAAATGATGGGGATCGATCTCAAGTACGGCAGTGTGCTTAAGAGTGATGATATCGATGATTATTTGAAAAATAGAGAGCCTTATGCTGAGTGGATGAATGAGAATATGGTTTATCTGCAAGAGTATATGAGTGATCCATTCTCTACTATTGATGTACCTGACAGAAAGATTATGGAAGCTAAGCAGCGATATTTTAATATTACTCTTGAGGTGATCGAGCAGGTGATCGAACCCATGGCAAAAGATGGAAAAGAGGCGACAGCCTCTATGGGTGATGATACTCCATTGGCGGCTTTTTCCAATAAGCAGAGAAACTTTTCTGACTTCTTTAAACAAAAATTTGCACAGGTAACCAATCCACCGATAGATCCTATCCGTGAAAAAGTTGTCATGAGTCTGAATACTGGGTTTGGAGAGATGCGCAATATTCTAACCGATGACTCAGAACATGCCAAGAGACTCAAGACAGCCTCTCCGATTCTTTCACTAGAGAAACTGCAAGTACTCAAAGAGTTTGGAGATGAGAAAAATCCCAAATATGATGCGAGCTACAAAGCACGATGTTACGATACAACCTTCAGTAGAGATCTCAAGGATAGCATCAATGCTTTGGTCGATATGGTTGTCAATGATGTGAAAAATGAAGATATAAGAACTGTTATATTAGATGATAGAGCGATGGATGAAACTATCAAAGTGATGCCGATACTTATGGTAGTAGGTCGTCTAAATAAGGCTCTGCTCGATAATGGCGTGCGTCAACTAGTAAGTATCGTCGCAGTGACCGGTGAAATGTATGACTCACATATGGCAGCTTCTCTGATCGCATTTGGGGCAGCAGCGATCTATCCTTATATGTTCTATCAAACAGTAGCGATGATAGAGAGAAGAAAAGATGATCATGTTGATTTGGCACCTATCTTAAAGAGGGTACGAAAAGCGATCAACTTTGGTCTACTCAAGGTCATGTCCAAGATGGGTATCTCAACAATATCAAGCTATAGAAACTCCAGTCTATTTGATGTGATTGGTTTGGATGATGAGATCGTAACAGAGTGTTTCCCTGATGCCCATGCACTGCTCAAAGGGCTTGGCTATAGCGATATAGAGGCTCGTATCACTCAAGCACATGATGAGGCTTATGCCAAAGAGAGAGCCAATAGGGTTTTCCCACTCAATATTGGAGGGTTCTATAAATACCTTGATGGGGGTGAGTTCCATGACTTCTCTCCAGCCACTGTTCATGCGATACACAAGCTCTCTCTTAGTGGTAAAAAAGAGGATTATGATGAGCTTAAAGTGTTGGTTGATGATAGAGACAGAAAATTTATCCGTGACTTTTATGAACTCAAAAGCGACAGAGAGTCGATCTCTATCGATAGAGTAGAGCCACTCTCAGAGATCTTCCGGAGATTCTCTACTGCGGCTATGAGTTTGGGATCGATCTCACCTGAAGCCCATGAGTGTCTAGCAGAAGCTATGAATACCATAGGCGGAAAGAGTAACTCAGGTGAAGGCGGAGAGGATGATGTGCGATTTGATACCATCAAAAACTCCAAGATCAAACAGGTTGCATCGGGACGATTTGGTGTGACACCGGCTTATCTCAGATCGGCAGAGGAGTTACAGATCAAAGTAGCTCAAGGTGCCAAACCAGGTGAGGGTGGTCAACTGCCAGGATCAAAAGTCAGTCCACTGATCGCTAGACTTAGACATACAATGCCGGGTGTGACATTGATCTCGCCACCACCGCACCATGATATATATTCGATTGAGGATTTGGCACAACTCATCTTTGACCTAAAGCAGATCAACCCTGAAGCACGCATCGCTGTCAAACTAGTATCGACAGCAGGTGTCGGAACTATCGCAGCAGGTGTAGCGAAAGCTTATGCTGACAAGATCATCATCTCCGGAGCAGATGGTGGTACGGGTGCTGCACCTATAGGTTCGATAAAATTTACCGGTAATCCTTGGGAGTTGGGTCTGATCGAAGCACACAATGCCCTCAAAGCAAACAATCTCAGAGGTCAAGTAGAGCTGGAGACTGATGGGGGATTGAAGACAGGATTGGATGTGGTGAAGGCTGCTATATTTGGTGCAGAGAGTTATGCATTTGGTACAGGTGCTTTGACAGTGATAGGGTGTAAAATACTTCGTATCTGTCATATGAATCGCTGTTCGGTTGGTATCGCAACCCAAGAGGAGAGATTGAGAGAGCATTACGAGGGGTCTGTAGAGAGAGTGATCAACTACTTTACTCTGCTTGCAGAAGATGTGAGGGAGATACTTGCTTCATTGGGTTATGAATCACTTGAAGAGATAATAGGTCGAAATGATCTTCTGGAGATGATTGATGATGAATTTGCGAAAAAATTCTCTTTTGATAAGCTCCTATATAAGCTAGATGGTCCAAACAGACGAGAGGTGGAGTTCAATGAACCATATGACAAAAATGAGTACGAAAAAGAGATCCTCAAAGAGTTGATGCCTGCGATTAAAAATCCAAATGATTCTATCATTTTGGAGAAGAAGATCTCCAACCTCAACAGAAGTTTTGGAACGCGTATATCTGGTGAGATAGCTAAGTATTATGGGGACAAAGGTCTGCCTGAAGGGACTATCACTATAAGACTGGATGGTACATCAGGACAGTCGCTGGGTGCATTCCTTGTCAATGGAGTCTCTCTTCATATCAACGGTGCAGGCAATGACTATATAGGAAAAGGGATGAATGGCGGTCGTATTGTGATCACTGCGGATAAAAATGGTCCCGATTTCTCACTAGGAGGTAACACCTGTCTCTATGGTGCAACAGGCGGAAAACTATATATCAATGGTCAAGTTGGTGAACGATTTGCTGTGCGTAACTCTGGTGCTATAGCTATCGTAGAGGGAACAGGAGATCACCCCTGTGAATATATGACTGGCGGTGTTGTTGTGATCCTTGGAAAGACCGGTGTCAATTTTGGTGCCGGTATGACAGGAGGTATAGCATTTGTTTATGACTTGGAGCATGAGCTTGTCGAAAATGTCAATCAAGAACTCGTAGAGGCGAGGAGAATTGATACAGAGGATACTGATATAGAGCGATACTACCTCAAGAAACTTCTAAAAGATTATTATCATAAGACAAAGAGTGTACAAGCCAAGAAGATAGTAGACAACTTTAGAGTCGAGATTCGTAACTTTTGGATGGTTAGACCAAAAGATATGAAAGGGCCTCTCAAGATAGAGGAGGGAGAATAAGATGCTTAAATTTTTTGATTTAGATAGAGTTGATGCAAAAAAAAGAGATGTGGTTGAGAGAGTCAAAGATTTTGATGAAATCTATGAGATATTTAAACCCAATAAAGCTGGAGAGCAGTCTGATAGATGTATTCAGTGCGGTGATCCGTATTGTCACAATGGCTGCCCACTGCATAACTTTATCCCCCAGTGGCTCAAAGCAACAGCAGGCAGGGATTTGGAGTTTGCTTTTGCTCTATCCAATGAATCTTCGCCTTTTCCTGAAGTGATGGGACGAATCTGCCCTCATGATAGACTCTGCGAAGGTGCATGTACTCTTAGTGATGGGTATGGTGCGATCACGATAGGTTCTGTAGAGACTTTTATCAGTGAAGAGGGATTTAAAAGAGGGTTAAAACCACAATTTTCAGAGTACAAGACCGGTAAAAAAGTGGCGATTATCGGTGCAGGACCTGCCGGACTTTCTGTAGCAACTTTCCTGCTGAGAGAGGGGATAGATGTAGAGATTTTTGATAAAGCACCTAGAGCGGGCGGACTGCTTACTTATGGAATTCCTGGGTTTAAACTTGATAAACATATCGTGGATAGACGCGTCAAGCTGCTCAAAGATGCAGGTGCAGTTTTTTATCAAAATACTGAAGTAGGAAAAGATGTCACCTTTGATACATTGATAGATAATTTTGATGCACTCTTTATTGGTGTAGGTGCAACAGAGGGGAGAAGATCCGGACTAAATGGTGAAAATGCACCAAATGTATATCTAGCTATGGATTTTCTCACAACAATTCAAAGGAAGATCTTTGGTGAGCCATCGGTTGTAGATGTAGATGTCAAAGATAAGTCAGTATTGGTGATAGGTGGTGGTGATACTGCGATGGATTGTGTGCGTACTTCACTGCGAGAAAAAGCGAAAAGTGTCAAGTGTCTATATCGTCGTGATGCTCACAATATGCCTGGAAGTCGCAAAGAGTATATCAATGCCAAAGAGGAGGGAGTCAAGTTTGAATTTTACGCCTCTCCTAAAGAATTGATATCCAATGATAGTGGAGAAGTGATCGCAGTAGATATGATCAAAACTAAACTTGGTAAACCTGATACTGATGGACGACAGAGAGTTGAAGAGATTGTCGGAAGTGAATATAGGGTTGATGCTGATATTGTTATCTTTGCATTGGGTTTTGATCCTATAGAGTACCCTTTCCTATCTTCAAATGGTATAGAGACAAATAGATGGGGTGGGATTTGTGTAGATGAAAATTATGAGACAACAACAGCAGGTATTTATGCTGGAGGAGATTGTCATCGTGGTGCAGATCTGGTAGTTACAGCAGTTCGTGATGGACGGGAAGCGGCTAAAGCTATTACAAAAAAACTATTTGTATAGATAGTTTAATACTTTATGCCAACCTTGAAGTCATTGTTGAAGCGGATTATGATATAGTATCAAAATATAAAAGAGAAAAGGAAGATCGATGAATTTTGGCAGCCTGTTTGGGAGTATGAAAAAACCATCATCTACTGATGATGCACCGAGTCATTGGACAAAATGCCCAAAATGTCAAGCACTGATGTACTACAAAGAGGTAGAGACTAAAAAAAATGTTTGCCCTAAATGTGATCATCATTTCCGTATCAATGCTGACAAGAGAATCTCAATCTTGGCAGATGAGGATAGTTTTGCAGAACATGACTCAGCATTGGCTCCTATAGATCCTCTTAAATTTGTAGATAAAAAGAGTTACAAAAAGAGGATAGAGGAGAGCAAGAGCAAAACAGGCAGAACCTCTTCGATCGTGAGCGGTAGTTGTACTATTTTAGGTGAGCATGTTGAGTTGGTAGTGTTTGATTTCTCTTTCATGGGAGGAAGTCTTGGTTCTGTAGAGGGTGAAAAGATTGTTCGTGCTGTCAATAGAGCCATAGAGAGAGAGTGCGGTTTTATCATCATCTCAGCTAGTGGAGGTGCCAGAATGCAGGAGAGTACCTACTCACTCCTGCAGATGAGCAAAACCTCAGCAGCGTTAAACCGCCTACATCAAAAAGGATTGCCATTTATATCCATCCTGACTGACCCTACTATGGGGGGCGTGAGTGCCTCTTTTGCAATGCTGGGTGATATCATTATGGCTGAACCTGGTGCTCTGATCGGATTTGCCGGTCAGCGTGTAATCAAGCAGACTGTCGGTGTGGATCTACCGGAGGGTTTTCAGCGAGCAGAATTTTTACTAGAGCATGGTTTGATTGATATGATTGTAGATCGTGGACATATGCAGCAGACTCTAGCAGATCTGATGAAGCTTTTTTTGAAAACAGACTAAATGATCTATGCACTTGTAGATAAGCAGACACTTAATAAAAGAGGTTTTTCACTGCAAGATCTTCTTCTCTCGCTGCATTCACTATCTGTACCGCTACTTCAATATAGAAATAAGTGTGGTTTGATTGCTGAGAAACAACTAGACTTGGAGGTTATACGCCGTTACTATAGCGGCAAACTTATCATAAATGATACTATGGAGTTGATCGACTATGCTGATGGAGTTCATCTAGGGCAGGAGGATATGTCGCTCTATAGTGAAAATAAGAGCAGAGCCGTTGATATGATTCGTGAAAAGATCGGCAGAAAACTTCTAGGACTCTCTACACACAATAGAGAGGAGATACTAGAGGCAAATAGGCTTGATATTGACTATATAGGGCTGGGTGCATATCGTGCAACAGATACAAAGAGGGATGCAGAGGTAGGCGGTGAAGCACTGCTGGAGATCTCTAAGCTCTCCACTCATCCCGTAGCGATCATAGGCGGTGTAGAGATTGAAGATCTGTTTCAAGATCCCATAGTATACAAAGTGATAGGAAGTGGTCTCTACAAGACTATATAAAAGAGAGAATAATGTTTGATAAAAAGAGTGATACAAAAGCAGGTTTTGTAGCAGTAGTGGGTCGCCCCAATGCAGGTAAGAGTACACTACTCAATCATATAGTAGGTGAAAAGTTGGCGATGGTATCCAAAAAAGCTCAAGCTACTAGAAAACGGATGAATATCATCGTGATGCATGATACTACTCAAATCATCTTTGTAGATACACCAGGTATACATAAAAAAGAGCGTCTTCTCAATCAGTTTATGTTAGATGAAGCACTCAAAGCGATAGGTGATAGTGATCTGATACTTTTTCTAGCTCCTGCTAGTGACAGATTAGTAGAGTATGAAAAATTTCTCGCTCTGCCACAGTCAAAAAATAGAAAGCATATTATTGTTTTGACCAAGATTGATCACATCAAACAGGGCGATATACTTAAAAAATTGGGTGAGTATCAAAAGTATCAAGAGTATTTTGAAGCTATTATCCCGTTTTCTGTCAATAAAAATGTTGGTAAAAAGCAGTTGCTTGATGAGATTGTCAAAAATCTTCCAGACTCTCCATTTTTGTATGATACTGAGATATTGACTACAGATAATATTCGTGATATTTACAAGGAGCTGATCCGTGAAGCGATCTTTGAAAATTTGAGCGATGAGATACCATATGAGAGTGATGTAACAATAGAGCGGATAGAGGAGAGTGATAGTATAGATAAGATCTATGCTACTATCGTAGTGGAGAAGGAGACACAAAAAGGGATCATTGTAGGCAACAGAGGAGAGACGATCAAGAGGGTAGGCAGGAGTGCTAGAGAGCAGATAGAGTTCTTTAGTGGTAAGAAAATTTATCTCAATCTTTTTGTAGCAGTCAAGAAGGGCTGGAGTAAAGATCGTACTTCGTTGGAAGAATTTGGATATATAATCTAAAAGTATATAGTTAATTTGAGAAATGCTTCAATACATAAGAGGGTTTTAATATTACAACATATATAATAAAGCAACACAGAAGGAAGGCAAGATATGAGTGAGAAGAAATCAAAGATTAAAAGTATCGTTACCATTAATGCCTATGAGAGAAAGTATTATGCATTAAAAGATCAAAAACTTAAGGCATTGGGCAAGTTAACCTATAATAGTTCAAATTTTGTTTCTACTTTTATCGATAATAAAGATATTATCTCCACCTCTATAGAGGTGAGTCGTAGTATTCCTGATGAAGATACATTTGATGTTATTGAGATCAAAGCTTATGAAGAGTTGGGGCTTGATCAAGCCAATGAATACCTTATCAAATATATCGAGAGAGAGAGTGGAGGTGATGAGAGAATCTTTGATACTTTTGTGATCGAGCCAGAAGTTTTAGAAGAGACATACAGACCTATTGTTAATGAGACAAAATATATTGATCTATTGACTCCAGCCCCTCTGCTCTATCGTGCTATCTACCATAGAGAGATATTGATTCCTGAAGGTACGCACTGTTTTATATATTTTGATAAAGATGATGCTTTTATAACATTTTATCATAATGGTGAGTATCTATATGCTAAATCGATAGAGTACTCTCTAACTCAAATTTATGACAAATATTGTGAGCAGAGTGGTGATAGAGTTGATGAAGCAGAATTTTTTAAGATTTTAGAATCAGAGGGGTTAAAGACCGTACACTCTGATTATCAACAAAATTTAATGAAGCTTTTTGGTGATATCTTTATCACAATCAATGATATCGTCATCTACGCAAAAAGAGCTTTTGATCTAGACAAGATCGATCAAATGTTTATCGGAAGTGCTCATGGTCCAATCATTGGACTAGATGAGTATAGTGAAAACTATCTAGGACTTCAATCTTCAGAACTCAACTTTAACTTCAACCTAGATAATGATGAGTGGTATACAGATCAATTTCAAGCCATGCTTGCTATTACCTCTATGGAGTATATGGAGGATACTGAAACTATTATCAATCTTACTATATTTGAGAGAGCACCGGCATTTCACAAGCGTGCCAGTGGGCAGTTTATCATTGCTACATCAATGTCGATTATGTTAGGTATGTCTTATCCTCTTGTCTATCTTGTAGGATCATATATGAATGATGCTACAAATGTAGTGCTTGCAAGCAATAACGCCAAACTTAAAGTTGAGACTGAAAAATATAAGAAAATATTGGGAGAGAAGAAGAAAGAGATCAAAAAACTTGACACTAAGATCGCTGGCTTGGCAAAGACTTATCATGCAAAAGAGAAGACACTGACCTCTATATATGATAAAAAAGTTAACTATAGCTTAAAGTCAGAGCTTCTTTATGACTTTGCAAAGGATATAAAACAGTTTGATGTAAATGTTAACACCCTTGAGAGTGAAGGTGATATTATTACCTTGTCTCTTTTGAGTTTGGATGAGAAAGAGATTACGAGACTGATTAAGCATATCTCAGAGAAGCGCTTCGGTAAAATTAATTCAATAGATATTGAAAGTATTACAAAAGACCCGGATACTGGATATTATAATGGTGTACTAAAGGTTGATTTAAAATGAGAGCAATAGTAGATGAATTGGAGAAAATGGATAAGTACTTTTCTACCAAAAAAGAGAGTGAAAAATGGTTGATGATAATAGGAGTTGGAGGGTTGATTACGCTTCTTGCTTATATGTATCTCTTGCCATACTCGGAAGATTTGTACAAAACAAGCGAAGCAGAAAAAAATCGTTTGACAGTTAGTATAGCAGAGAAAAATACTTACCTCTCCTCTATAACACTAGGTGGTGATAGAAATTATTATATCAAGAAGTATGATAATGATATAAAAAATAAAAAACGCCAAATAGTCTCTCTAAATAAAAAGATCGCATATATTAATAGTAGTCTTAAAAAACTTTCTCCTATGCTTTTCAATCAAAAGAGTTGGGCAATTTTCCTGAACTCTATTACTGAAAATGCTAAAGTACACAATGTAGAGCTTCAATTTATAAAAAATAAATATACCGATACAAAAGGAAATTTTGGGCATGTCCTTGAGATAGAGATTGGGAGTCGCGGGGATTTCAAAAATATTGTCAAATTTTTAAATGAGTTAGAGCAGAATACATTGGTAACAGATATCTACAGTAGTCATCTTGAGGGAAGTGATGATGGCATAAGTGCAGATATTAATATCTCAGTATGGGGGGTCAATAACTAATGAAGAGGTTAATATTAAGTGCTGGAGTGCTTACGGCATTTCTATTTGGAAGTGTTGCGAGTGATGAGATCGATAAGATGGTTGTACTTATTAAGGCACGGAGAGAAGGGATAGCGCTCAAAGAGCTCTCATCAACACTCAACCCCTTTGTGACACTCAAAAAAGATATAAATGAGACAAAAGTATATGTGCCTGAGAAAAAAGATGATAAAATAATTCTAAACGGAATTGTTAATAACAAAGCCTATATTAATGGTAAGTGGCATAAAGAGGGTGATGAGATTGCAGGATATACACTAAAACATATTGGAACTAAAGGTGTGGTTCTTGCTGACGACTCTAGAGTAAAAAAAGTTTTTCTTCGCAAGAAGAGTGAAGGTATAATCATGATGAAGGAAGGAAAGTGATGAAAATTCAAAAAAATTTGAGAAGAGGTATTTTACTGCTGATATCCATGATGATAGTGCCTGTACTGTCAAATGCCGGAAGCTGTTCATCCAAGCTTTTTACTGTAACCATAGATAGTAGTCTGACAATAGGCGATGCTATTGAAAACCTTGCTGATACTTGTAATATGACTGTGATTGTCAAGGATGAGTGGGCAAAGAAGAAGCTGGACAAGAGACTATATTTTGTTAAGTTAAAAAATACAACACTCAATAATTTCTTGAATACTATTCTCAGGGATAATGATCTTCACTATCGTCTCGATGGTGATAAACTCTCGATCTCCTATTTGACAACTCGTACTTTTAGAATACACTATATCACTGGTACGAGAACTGGTGAGAGTAGTTCTGCAGTTACAATATCCAACTCCCAAGGGTCTGGTGGCATTAGTCAAGCCGGTGGTGGAGGTGGAGGTACTGATCAGGGAACAAAAATGACTATCAAAAATAGTGATGAGTTTATTTTTTGGAAAACAGTTGAAAATGAAGTGCAGAGGATCTTGATCGGTGCTGCTGATGATGGCATACACTATACTCGTGCAGGAGACTCCTGGATAGGACCTGATGGCAAAAAGTGGGAGTACAATCCTCTAGCACCTATAGTAAATTCAGTTGTTGGTATGATAACTGTAACAGGTACAGATAAGCAGCTTGCTAGGGTATCAAAATATATCACAACCCTGAAGAAACAGCTCAAGACACAAGTATTGATTGATGTTCGTATCTTGACCGTTACTTTTGATAACAGTAGTACAACGGGTGTGGACTGGAGTCAACTCTATGGTCTTCAAAACTTGGCTATCAACACTATGGCTATGGGACAAGAGAATATCTCATCTTATACTTTAGATGAAACTGGCATGGGAGCTATGGAGTTTGCTCCCAATACTAGACCAACAAGTGCTGGTATTGTAGATGTCAGAGGGTCGATGGAAGTGCAAGATGTTGTTAAGTTCCTAGCTACACAAGGTGATGTAAAAGCGGTCTCTAGTCCTAGGGTTATGACTCTAAACAATCAACCTGCGATGATCAGCGTAGGAAAAGATCTCTACTATAAGATTCGATCCAATGTAGTCCTGCCTGGAGGAAGTGGTGGAACTACTGCAGCCACGCAGTCTGAACAGATCGATTCTGTTTTTGCCGGTGTGCTTTTGGATATTACACCCGAGATCGACCATAAAGGTTTCATCACACTCAAGATCAATCCATCTATTACCAATACCCTTGAGCCTATATCTTCACAAGCTACAGCACGAGATATACCGCCTGATATGATCAAGAGACAGCTATCCTCTGTGATCAAAGTAAAAGATGGACACCATGCTATATTGGGTGGTTTGATCACTAGTGAAACCGGTACTAAGATCAATAAAGTACCACTGCTTGGCGATCTACCACTCTTTGAGTATGCCTTTAAGCATGAGGAGAAGATTGAAAAAGTCATTGAGTTGGTTATTATAGTAACACCGCATGTTATCAATAATTCAAAAGATGTATCATTGAGAGATTTGGGGTATAAGAGAGTTAATGGACAGTAGATATCATGCAGCAAAAAATGTATTCATCGACTCTATAGATATCGATGATTACATTGATCTCGACTCCTCACGAAATGCTTATGATCAACTACTTCACAGTATTGAAAAACCGCTCAAAATGATACTGCTCTTTGGTCGTCCCGGAACAGGAAAGAGTATACTCCTCAATCATCTTTATCAAAATAAAAAATATCAAAAAGATTTACACTATTTTGAAACACCAACTACCAATGAAAAAGAGTTTTTGGGAAAACTGTTTAAAATTATTACAAAAAAAGAGCTACCGCAACATACTCAGGTCAACTTTTCAATACTAGTTGATTACTGCAGAACACTTCGTGGCAAGAGAGAGATTATTATACTTCTTGATGAGGCACAGATGTACTCTCAGGGGATGATGGAGAGGATTCGTCTTATATCAGATACTCGTTCAGTTAAGTTTGTGATATCACTACATAAGACGGAAGATGAAGATTTAGTAGCCAAGGAGCACTTTCAGTCTCGTATTTGGGAAGTGATCGAACTTCAAAATGCAAATAGAAAAGATATACAAACCTATGTGCATAAAAAACTTTTGAAAAAAAATCTTTTTGCTGTTGCCAATGCGATCAAAGGTAATAATATCAGACTTATTGCCAAGCTAACCAAAGGTAACTATAGAGAGACAAATAAACTGCTTTTTACTATGTTTGAACTTTATGAATATTATGACAAGACAGATCCCTCTGTAATAAACTACGATAGATGTTCACAGAAGATCATAGAGATGGCTGGAATCAAACTAGGGTTTATAGATGTATAATGTAGATAGTTTAGAGATAGAGTGGAAAAAATACAGGTCAAAAAAGCGTATACCTTGGTATATTTTTCTTATATCTGTTCTGTTGATTGTGGGCTATAGTATCTATAGAGAAGAGGTCTCAACACTACTCACAGACTATATGAGAGATCATAATATCTCTTGGCTAGAGGAGGCAAACAAGAGTCAATTGTCAAAACCAGATATTCCACCCATAAAGAGTAAATCAGAATTAAATACAACTGCCAACATAGAGTCAAATGGCAGTGTTCAAAAGGCAAGGTACCCAATGATGATGATCGAAACAGGTGATCGCTTGGAAGGGGCTGCCGAAAAAGAGCATAAGAGAAAATATTTAAAAATAGAGGTAACAGATCGATATCCAAAAAAAACCAGTAGTGACAAAGCCAAGAATAGTCAGAAAAAGAAAAAATCTATTAAAGATGTAGAGAAAAAATTTAGTAAATCCAAGAGTTATCATGATTCGCTTTTTCTTGCGAGAGCATACTATGAGAAGGGTCAGTATGATGATGCACAAAAATGGGCGCTGATAACAAATAATCTCAACTCTAAAGTAGAAGAGAGTTGGTTGATTTTTGCAAAAACAAAAGCTAAAAAAGGTTCTCAGAGAGAATCTATAGAGATCCTGAAAGCTTATGAGCAGAAGACAAATTCAAAAAAAGCAAAAGCTCTAATAGTAAAAATTAAGCAGGGTAAAATTTAATTTTAATAAAGGTAGATAATTATGGTTAAACTTATTGAGATGATGTTGGGTGAGAACCTTATAACCAAAGATGCAATATCTACATTGGTGAGAAGCAGACCTCCAAAAAAAGTATCCTTTAGTAATCTTGTTGATATGAATATGCTTGATCTTAATGTGGTTGAGTCTTATCTAGCAAAAAAAATCAGACAAGGCGTTATTACCCTAGATCATCTTGAGAAGATTGAAGGGATTGATATTAGTCCTATCCTTGCGATGGTTGCAAAAGAGTTGAATATTAAATATGTTGATTTAGATGATATTGATATTGATATGCATCTTTTCAGTAAACTGCCATATCGACAGCTTATCAAATATAATGCTATGCCTATAGAGGAGACTGATATTAGTATATTGGTGGCATTTGGTGATGCATTGGATATGGCTGCTAGGGATGGACTACAGAGAATTTTTCCAAAAAAACCTATCAATGTTGCGATTGCCAAACCATCACAGATCAGAAAGCATCTACAGCAGCTAGAGATCACTGAGAGTATCAAGGGTTTAGTTGATGAGATTAGAAAAGATCTGTCACAATCAGGCAATGATGATCAGGACGATGAGTCACCTGCCGTGTTGAAATTGATAGAGATTATTCTCAAATCATCTATTGTATCGAGAGCTAGTGATATTCATATAGAGGCGACAGAGAAGAACTGTATGGTTCGTGATAGAGTCGATGGAATGTTGAGACAGAGTTTTATTTTTGATAAAGATATTTTCGCACCACTCTCTTCGCGTATGAAACTACTATCTAACCTTGATATCGCAGAGAAGAGAAAACCTCAAGATGGCAGATTCAGTGCTACCATTACCGGAAAAGAGTTCGACTTTAGGGTCTCTACTCTTCCTACACTCTTTGGTGAATCGATAGTTATGAGGATTTTGGACAAGACAAAAGTACTCATCAAGCTGGAAGATGCCGGTATGAGTAATCTAAACTATAGGAAGTTTTCTGAAGGTATTAAAGTACCATTTGGAATAGTTCTAGTTACTGGACCTACGGGAAGTGGTAAAACAACAACACTCTATGGTGCTCTGAATGCTATCAAGGATGTTAAAGATAAGACGATTACGGTTGAGGATCCTGTAGAGTACCAAATGAATGGTATTCAGCAGGTGCAGGTCAATGCACATGTCGGACTGAGCTTTTCAGATGCTTTGAGATCAATACTCCGTCAGGATCCTGATAAGGTAATGATCGGTGAGATTCGAGATCAGGAGACATTGAGGATCGCCATACAAGCAGCGTTGACAGGACACTTGGTACTATCAACGCTTCATACCAATGATTCAATATCTGCTGTCAATAGGATCCTGGATATGGGAATAGAACCCTACCTCGTGAGTGGTGCATTGGTTGCCATACAAGCACAGAGATTGGTTCGTAAAATATGTCCTCATTGTAAAGTAGAAACACAACCTTCTGAAAAACTTATATCTGAGATTAGTGAATTTCTTCCAGAGGAACCACTCTTTTTTAAAGGTGATGGCTGCAAAGAGTGTCAGCACTCAGGCTATGCTGGGCGTGAAATGATCTCGGAGGTGTTACCCATTAGTGATACACTCTCTAGGATGATTGCAGCAGGTGCATCTAAAGAGGAGATGACTAAACAGGCGATTCAAGAGGGATTTGTATCTATGTTTGAAGATGGTATTATCAAGGCATTGGGTGGAAGTACAAGCCTTGAAGAGATATTTAGGGTTGCGAGGTTATAATGAAATATTTTAATGTTACAGTTATGGAAAAAGGTCATAAGCGTACAGAGTTGATTCAGGCAGATAATAAAATCAGTGCTGTAAGTATTGCAAAGGGAAAATTTTCAGGTTCTATGGTCACCAAAGCCGTAGAGACTTCAGCTCCTATGGAGGATGTGATTGGAAATTTTACGAAGGGTTTTAAAAAATCTTTTAAAGGCAGTATCAATGTAAATGATAAAATATCAACTATTAGACAGATAGCTGTTATGACTGATGCGGGTATAGCTATCAATGATACTCTAGTAGAGGTGGCAGAAAATACAGAAAATCAACAGCTTAAAGCTATATATACAACACTTAGCAATGATATAAATGCCGGAAAAAGTCTCTCTGATTCTATGAGTCAGTTTAGTGATGAGTTTGGTCATGTGGCTGTAGCTATGACTGATCTAGGAGAGAGGACAGGTAATATATCTGGATCATATCTGAAGTTGGCAGAGATTCTTGAGAACCTTAGAAACAATGCTGCAAAGTTCAAAAAGGCGATCCGTACTCCTCTGATAACATTGACGGCGATGGGGATAGCCTTTACCATCTTGATTATGGTTGTTGTACCAAAATTTAAAGAGATATTTGATAAGTTTAAGGCTGAGCTTCCTATGCCAACCAAAGTTTTACTTTGGCTGGAACATATATTGAGTAATTATGGTCTTTTTGTATTGATGGGTCTATTTGGTTTGATATACTTAGGCAAGTATAGTTACAACAACAGTGAATCCTTCAAATTTAGAGTAGATACTATATTGATACATCCTCATTTTTATCTTATCAATAAAGTTATCTTTCTCTCTACTATGTATAAGTATACTTTGGTTTTCGGAGAGTTGGTAAAAGCCGGTATTCCTGTCTCAGAGTCTCTAGAGACTGCTGTGGGTATGGTTGATAATAGTGCGATTAAGCAGCAACTATTGACAGTCAATGCCAATATCGGAAGAGGTATGAGTCTAGCAGAAGCGTTTGACCAGACTGGACTGTTTGAAAATATGCTTCTACAGATGATCAAGGCCGGTGAAGCAGGCGGTCAGCTCGATGCGATGCTAGAGAAGGTAACTGAGTATTATAATATGCGTTTCCAAGATATCATAGATAACCTCTCGACCTATATTGAACCTATTATGATGTTCTTTATTGCAGGATTGGTACTATTGATGGCATTGGGTATCTTTATGCCGATGTGGGATCTAGGTAGAGCTGTCAATAACTAGTATTTAATATGGTGGGACCAAAATCCCACCTCTGCTTGGGAGGAGTATCAAGCTATAGTGTATGGTGCCTCATGGCTCTCTCCAAATCATCCTGTGTATCAATACCGAAACTCTCTGTCTCTACTTGTGTCATAGCGATCTTGTATCCATGATATAGTGTTCTGAGTTGTTCTAGCTTCTCTATATCTTCGAGTGGAGCAGGGTGCAGGCTGCAAAAGTCTCTCAATGATCTCATAGTAAAGCCATATATACCGAGATGACCTTTATAGCTGTCAAAATGGTGATCTCTTGGATATGGTATTTTGGCTCTAGAGAAGTAGAGAGCTATATCATCTCTATCTGTCACGACTTTTACTATATTGGGATCATCAGCTTCAGGGTTGTTGATCTGTTTATATGCAGAGTTCATCAATATCTCTCTATTTGAACTACTCTTTTTTGTCAAATCATAGATAGCTCTGACTACATCTGACTCGATGAAGGGTTCATCACCTTGAACATTGATAATGATCTCATCATCATCAAGACCCAATATCTGTGCAGCCTCAAAGATCCTGTCTGTCCCACTCTGATGTCTATTGGAGGTCAAAACAGCTTGAATATTATGCTCTTGGGCTATATCGATCACCTCTTGGGTATCTGTAGCGATTGTAACTTGGTCGATCTCATCAACAGCTAGTGCCGTCCTGATAACCATAGGTGTACCTGCAATATCAGCAAGAACTTTGTTGGGAAAACGGCTAGAGCCGATACGAGCAGGTATGATAATCATAATAAGCCTTTAATAGTAATTATTGAACTAAATTTTACACTCTATATGCTAAAATACTGCAATAATATGAAGGTAACAAAATGAAACAGGCACTTTTTCTTCTCAATATGGGTGGAGCTAACAATTTGGATGAGATTGAACTTTTTTTGAAAAATATGTTTGCTGATAAAAATATACTCCCTATGAATCGCTACCTGCGGAGTTTGATTGCAAAGATTATTATAGGCAAACGCCTTGAGAGTGTCAAAGAGAACTATAGAGAGCTGGGTGGACGATCCCCGCTTCCGGCATTGACGCAAGAGTTGATCCATAAACTTGAAGAAAAATTGTCGATACCTATATATGCAGCGATGCGTTATGTTCCGCCTTTTGCAACAGAGTCACTGCTCTCTTGTCAAAAAGAGGGGGTTGAGGAGTTGCTGTTTTTTCCTATGTATCCACAGTATTCAACAACTACCACCCTCTCATCTATAGAAGATATTGAGGAGAGATGTGCTGCTATAGGATATGAGCCTGCTATTAGAGTGATCGATCCCTATTATGATGATTATGATTATATAGAAGCAAGTGTTGAGAAGATCACAGAAGCTATAGAGGGTAGGGATCCTAGAGAGTATGATCTCATCCTCTCAGCACATGGTCTGCCTGTAAGTATCATCAAAGCTGGTGATCCATATGAGAAGCAGATTGAGGCAAATGTATCAGCACTAAAGATCTATCTGAGAGAGAGAGGTGTGGAGTTCAAGCAGATAAAGCTTGCCTATCAGTCCAAAGTAGGATCTTCTGCTTGGTTGGAGCCAAATCTTGCAGATGTGTTGCGAAATCCTAGCAATAGAAGAGTCCTTATCTACCCTATAGCTTTTACTATTGATAACTCTGAGACAGATTTTGAACTTGATATTGAGCATAGAGAGATAGCCCAAAAGCTTAAATATCAAGAGTATATAGTTGCAAAATGTCTCAATGATAGTGACAAATTTGTCGATATGATCGTAAAGTATGTCGATGCCGTATGAGAATAGAAAAAGTGTTAAGACTCTTTTTTGGATAGCACTCGTGGGTAGCTATATACTTGCTGTTATGCCTCATGATAGTGTACCGAAGTTGACACCATTCAATGACAAAGGCAACCACTTTATCGCATTTTCTATCTTGACAATCCTCATCCTGCATGCCTATCGTATCAAATATTTTTGGGCATCTGCTCTTATGCTCTTTTATGGTATTTTTATAGAGACTTCACAACTATTCGCTGTCAACCGTAGTGGTGAGTTGCTGGATGTTCTTGCTGATACTATAGGTATCTTTGGTGGTGTGATCATCTATTTTGTTACTAGAAAAGTCTATTTGAGATGATCACGGTACGAGAAAAATACGAAGAGCTAACAGAGGTCAACCGTTCTAAATTTATAGCTTATATTATCCCTTATGCCTCATTTGCAGGGTATCAAAAGCAGCTAAAAGAGTCAAATCCAAAAGCAAATCATGTAGTTTATGCCTACCGTTATCTCAATGAATTTGATCAGATGGTAGAGGGTAGCAGTGATGATGGAGAGCCGAAGGGGTGTGCAGGTGTGCCGGCATTAAATGTTCTGCGGGGTAAAGAGATGGTAAATGTGGCTGTCTTGATCGTACGATATTTTGGTGGTATCAAGCTAGGAACAGGCGGTATGGCAAGAGCATACGCTTTAGCTGTCAAAAATCTACTAGCCAGAGCAGTTTTGATACCTTATGAGAAGCAGATAGAGTATCTATTTGAGACAAGTTACTCTGATATAGACAGAACACTGCATCAGTTAAAAGAGATCGGTATCACTCAGTATGAGCGTGATTTTGGCATAGATGGAGTGAAGTGGGTCATAGTGGGAAGTGAAGAGAGTATATTGAAATTTAAACCCGATGGCGATGTAAACAAATATATTATGCAGTACCTTTGACTTTTAGGCTATTCTCAGCACATGATTGCTAAAGTGTTGGGTGTATCACTGCTTGTAGTATATGGAGTGATTAGGGAACTTCACCCTTAGACGAGCACAAAGCCATCGTTTCCAATGAGTTTTGAAAGAAATCTAATAACTTTTAGGGGTAAAACAGATGAATCAAGAGTCACACAACAAACTAGTATCTTTTATATGGAGTATAGCAGACGATTGTCTTAGAGATGTATATGTGAGAGGGAAATATCGTGATGTTATCTTGCCTATGGTTGTTTTGAGACGACTTGATGCACTGCTAGAGCCTACAAAAGATACTGTTCTTGATGAAGTGAAGTTTCAAAAAGAGGAAGTTGGACTGACCGAACTTGATGAGAATGGTTTAAAAGATGCGAGTGGATATGTGTTTTACAACACAAGCCCTTGGACACTTCTAAGACTGCATAGTACAGCTACAAACTCTCAACAGATGCTAGAAGCCAATTTCACAGAGTATCTTGATGGATTTAGTCCAAATGTAAAAGAGATAATAGAGAAGTTTAATCTTAGAGCTCAAATCAAACATATGGCTTCTAAAGATGTACTACTAGAAGTACTTGAAAAGTTCACATCTCCAAATATAAACTTAACAAATAAAGAAAAAGAAGATGGTGAAGGTAAAAAGTTACCACCACTTACAAATCTAGGTATGGGATATGTTTTTGAAGAGCTTATTAGAAAGTTTAACGAAGACAATAATGAAGAAGCAGGAGAACATTTCACACCAAGAGAAGTGATAGAGTTGATGACACATATCATATTTGACCCCGTTAAAGATAATTTACCTCCTGTTATGACTATTTATGATCCTGCTTGTGGAAGTGGTGGTATGCTTACAGAGTCTCAAAACTTTATCAAAGATGAAGATGGAGAGATACAAGCTACTGGTGATGTCTATCTTTATGGAAAAGAGATAAATGATGAGACTTATGCCATTTGTAAATCAGATATGATGATAAAAGGGGATAATCCTGAGAATATCAAAAATGGCTCTACTTTAGCAGTTGATGAGTTTAGTGGAACGAAGTTTGACTTTATGCTATCAAATCCCCCTTATGGTAAATCATGGGCAAGTGAACTTAAAAATATAAAAGATGGCAAAGATATTATAGATCCTCGTTTTATAGTTAGGCTGCAAGATTACTGGGGCGAAGAAGCTGAGGCAGATGCAACTCCACGAAGCAGTGATGGGCAACTGCTGTTTTTGATGGAGATGGTAGATAAGATGAAACCGACATCATCAAGTCCATTAGGAAGTCGTATAGCTTCAGTACATAACGGTAGTTCTCTCTTCACTGGTGATGCTGGTGGTGGAGAGAGTAATATCAGAAGATATATCATAGAAAACGATATGCTAGAAGCCATCATACAGCTACCAAATAACCTTTTTTACAATACTGGTATCACTACTTATATATGGATACTTTCAAATAATAAGAGTGAAGAAAGAAAAGGTAAAGTACAACTTATAGATGCAGGTGAACTTTACAAAAAACTAAGAAAAAATCTTGGAGATAAAAATTGTGAATTCAGACCAGAACATATAAAAGAGATAATTGAAGTTTATCAGAGTATGAATGAACAAGAGAGAGGCGATGAGCAAAAATTAGCAAGTAAAGTGTTTGATAATAGTGATTTTGGATATTACAAAGTAAATATTGAGAGACCAAAAAGATTAAAAGCACAACTAAGAGACGAACTAATAGAAACTCTTAGATATGACAAATCATTAATAGAACCTATGACTTGGGCTTATAAAGAGTTTGGTGATGCTGTATATGAAGATATAAGTAAGTATGAAAAAGAGATATTAGAGTGGTGCGAAAAGCAAGAGATAAACCTGACTGCTAAACATAAAAAATCTCTTCTATCACAACCTTTATGGAAAAAACACAATATGTACTTGAGTGTAGCTAATACTTTAAAAGAGCATATAGGAACAGATGAGCATGATGATTTTAATATCTTCAAAATAGAAGTAGATAAAATTTTAAAGCAAGAGAAGATAAAACTAAGTGCTGGTGAAAAAAATCAA
>JAYEOM010000130.1:0-8184 GCA_034722955.1 Campylobacterota bacterium | reverse complement strand
TTTAGTGTTTTAAAGAAATGGCTACCTCAGATTAAAGTGATAGAACCTGTAGCACTGCAACATGAATTTGAAGATATGATAGAAGGATATTTAGAGAGAAAATGAAAACCTTATAATCTAACATATTGGCTCAATTAGCATTAAGCGTAGATACCATCAAAGCAAAGGGGTCAGGTAACAATAACAACATATTAAATAATTATATGCTATACTCCCTCAAAAAAAGAGATAAAATATGCCAAGAAAACCACGCATAGAGATAGCATGATATTACCATATCATAAATAGAGGTGTAGAACAAAGAGAAGTTTTTAAAAAGTAGAAGATTTTGAACACTTTAAAGATTTGATGTGCTCCTATGCAAAAAGTTATGGTATCACAATTCATAACTATTGCCTCATGAATAACCACTACCATTTGCTCATTGAGATACAACAAGAGAACCTTTCTAAGTTTATGAGACAATTGGGTATGAATTATGCTATCTATTTCAATAAAAAGTATAAACGATCAGGACATCTATGGCAAGGGAGATATAAATCGTGGTTCGTAACCGATGAAGCCTATCTCTATACACTCATGCTCTATATCGAACAAAACCCTCTCAAAGCAAAAATGGTACAAAAGTTAGAACACTATCCCTTTGGCTCTTACTATTGCTTTATCAATCCCAAAGAGATACCACCATGCCTAAAAAACTCTTGGATTGTACAACACTACCAAGATAATGTAGAGCAGATGAAAGCCTTCTTGAACAGTAAAGTAGACACAAGCCAACTTCAAGAGATAAAAAAAGTATCCTCATTGGTAGAAGCACCAAACATAGTAAAAACACAGATTGAGCTTGAAGAAGAAGTAAAAAAGCTTTTGGCTAACACTAATGATAAAAAAAAGAGAAACCTACGAATACAAAAAGCTTATAAACAAGGCTACTCTCAGCACACAATAGCTAAAGTGCTAGGTATCACACAGCAAGCAGTGTTTGGAATTACAAAGAGAGGGAAGAAGTGAGTTGTTATTGTTACCTGACCCCTTTAGCCTTTAGTTCCAAACGATTGCCTTGTCTATGAAAAACCTCATAAAGCTATTTGTGTGTTCATCTCCTTGGGGTAGCCTAGCCCTGCCTATGCCGAAACATCGTAGCTTCAAGCCCACCCACTCAAAAGAAAAGAAGAACACTACCCCATTACCTAAAGGGTACGGAGGATTATAGCTTGTTTTGGTTGAATGGCTGAGGTGGAGAAGCTTAAGAGTGAGCTTGAAGAACAGTTTGGCATCTCTCTCGGCTCAATCAAATACATTGATAAGGATTTCCCTCTGGAGGAGGCTAGAGGGTCGAAATACTTTTTTGCTTAGAGGCATATATGGATCATACTTATTTTGCCTATTATAGCTACAATTAAATCCTTTGCCAATCGCCACCAACACTGCGATCACCTAAATAAACGCCTCCTTCTCAGAATTATCTAACTGTTAACCCTTCATTTTTCAACGGTTTACACTCATGAAGTATAATTGACTTATGAGAGATGAGAATCTTTCAAGAACGATGTTGAGAGTCTGTTTTACTCCTTGTTTGCTCTTGATAATCGCGATCTTCACATAGAAGCGGGTTTTTTGTAGTTATTCTTCCTTGTTTTGTGCTACCTCCTGTTCCCGCTTCTTTTCATAATATTTCTTTAGAATACAAATTCTAAAAGGTACAAAATGAATCTGGAAAAGCATGACATATTAACGCAAAATCTTCTAAAATATTTTGGAACAGACAAGAAGAGAGAGCTTATCCAAACTCATATCTCTACAATCATTTTGAGCGATAACTTTGTCTATAAATTGAAAAAGCCGGTTGACTTTGGCTTCTTAGACTACTCAACACTCGAAAAACGGCATCACTACTGTCTCGAAGAGTTGCGTATCAATGAGAAGTATGCACCATCACTCTATATCGGAGTTGTATCCATAACTGGCTCTATCGAATCTCCACAGGTTGATGGTGAAGGTTTAGTAGTGGATTATGCTGTCAAAATGCATCGGTTTTCCCAGCAAGATCAGCTTGATAATATGGTTGACAGTTCGGGACTTAAGATCGAACTGATGGATAGGGTCGCAGAACTTGTCGCTCATCTACACAAAAACTCGGTTCTGGTTGACGAGGTGAGTGATTTTGGAGAGCCCAATAGAGTCCTCTTGCCTATGTTGGACAATTTTGATCTGCTAAATCCCATAACAGCCAAACATATACCCGGTACGGAACTATCCACGATCATCACTTGGACTCATCAACAGTTTGAGACAGTAAAACCGCTACTGCAACACCGAAAAAAAGAGGGGTATATCCGTGAGTGCCATGGGGATATGCACTTGCACAACATGGCACTGTACGAGGGAGAGCTGATCCTATTTGATGCTATAGAGTTCAACCCATACCTAAATCATATCGATGTGATCAGTGACCTCTCATTTCTGCTGATGGATCTGGAGTATCGAGGCTTGATCCACCATAGCTACAGGCTTTTAAACTACTATCTGGAGTTGACCGGTGACTATGGAGCTGTAGCACTTCTGGACTTCTATAAAACATACCGTGCTATGGTTCGTGCCAAGGTGGCAGCACTAAGCATCACTCAGGAGAGAGAGCCTGATGAATATAGAGCACTCATGGATGAAGTGAAACAGTATATGGATTTGGCGCATAGCTACACACTAAAGAGAGAGCCGTTTTTGGCCATCACGCATGGGTTCTCCGGATCAGGCAAAAGCACCTTCACTTTGATGATAGCTGAAGAGTACGGGGCAGTATCTATCAGGTCGGATAGGGAGAGGATGCGAATATTTGGGAGTGGCAGAGGAGATAGTATCTATGCATCTGATGCTACAAAAGCAACCTATGAACACCTTCTCGCATCGGCAATCTCCATCTACAATAGCGGTTACTCTGTCATCGTAGATGCAACATTTCTGAAACAGTGGCAGAGAGAGCTTTTTTTAAAACAGGCTATCCTAGATGATATCCCTCTCTATCTATTTACAATGGAGTGTGATCAATCACTGATGCAAAGCAGGATAAAAAAACGCTTTCGAGAGGGTTTGGATATCTCTGAGGCAGATCTTGGGATACTGCAAAAACAGCTCCTGAGTGCCGAACCATTGACGGAGAGCCAAAGAGAGTTTACCGTGACGATCGATAGTAGCTCGGTAGAGACTATGCACAGATCTCTTTTGGGAGAAAGGTTTTCTAAGAACTAAATATATCCTCTCTCTGCTCTGTGCTAAATGCACATTTGATGCTGATCATCTTCACGCTTTTGCCTCTCTCTAGCAGTGAGACTTCAGGCAGTGTGATGATCATCGCATCGGCTTGGGGTAGAGGAGAGACCATCCCCGGCAGTTGCTGCGGGAGAGGGGTAAAAGTGGCACCATCAAATCGACCGAGGATTACGGTATATTTCCCTGTTTTGAGGCTATAGTCATTTGCCATTTTGGTCTCGATAACTCTATGGTGGTATGCTCTGGCTCCAGAGAGCTTTAGGATGATGGGTTTGACAAATATCTCATAGTTGACCATAGCAGCCAAGGGATTGCCAGGGAGATTGACGATGATGGTTTTATCTACTCTGCCTATGGTGGTGGGTTTACCGGGTTTGATATCGATACCTGAAAAAAATGTCTCCATGCCTAACTCTCCAAAGGCCTCTTTGGTGAAGTCCTTGTCTCCTACACTCACTCCGCCACTCGTGATGATGAGATCTGCAGAGAGAGCCTCTATGATACATGATTTGAGAGACTCTATCGTATCGCTGCTGCCACCTATATAGCTAACTTCACAGCCCAACTCTTTGGCACGGGCTAGAAACATAGGGGCATTGGAGTTATAGAGTTGATGTGACTGGATATGCTCATAATGGGGTCTCAGCTCATCCCCTGTCCCAAAGATAGCAACTCTCACCCTCCTGCCGACAGAGACATGACTCACACCCTGACTACTCAGCATTGCTAGCGTGTAGGGGGTGATGGTTTCACCCTTTTTGAGATAGGTTCCACCCTCTTCTATATCCTCACCACTGCGGCGTATATGTGCTTGAGGGCGTATTGTGCTAGGCAGCGTAACAGTCTCTCCTTGAACCTCTACATCCTCGATAGGCACTATAGCTTCACAAGCTTTGGGGATAGGTGCTCCTGTCATGATACGGATCGCTTCACCTTTTTGCAGAGTATATCTATCTCTGTCTCCAGCATAGATGATCTTGTCACTTTTGACCTGCTCGCCTTGGTCACTGCTCTTGACTGCATATCCATCCATAGCTGAGTTGTCAAAACGAGGTAGGTTATACTTCGCCACATAATCGATAGTGATATTTCTCCCTAAACTCTCTTCGATTGGGATGATTTCACTAGATATAGGGAGAGTATTATCATCAAGTATATCGAGTGCTTCAGTGATAGAGATCGCCATATGTACCGCCTTTTTAAAGGATTATAGCAAAATAGAGTATAATTGCGTTTTAAGGAGTAAAAATGATACAAGAGACACTACTATATCATGTGGTTACTATCGAACTATTTCTTCTGTTTCTTTTTGTAAGTCTGTTTATTCCTCTACTCTTCAAGAGGGAGAAGGTAGCGGAGATCAGAGCGACTCGTATTAGCTATTTTATCTTTTCGGCACTACTCTCGATGGTGGTATTTACGGGAGCCATACTCTATCTGCTAGCTGAGATGGCGTGGAGTATAGATATGACACTTATGGCAATAGCATCTATTTTACTCTCAGGAGTGGAGATAGCCAGAAGTATTAGACTCAAAAAGAGTTGGCTGGCTGAAGAGAGTGCCATATCGCTATCATGGCGTTATGTTTTGGCAGAGATCATGATCGTGATCTTGATGATGATATTTATGATGTAAAGATGCAGTATCTCTACCATAAAGAGGCTGGTCTATCCAGGCTCCAACTCTTTGGGGATGAACACCGCTATATTTTTAAGGTGCGAAGACATAAGATAGGAGAGTCGATATATCTGCGCAATCTGCATGATGAAATACTCTATGAGTATCATATAGAGCAGCTTGACAAAAAGATGGCATATCTACAGATGCTAAGCGGGAGAGAGCTCTCTATCTCTGCAAAACGACCACTTCATATAGCATGGTGCAAGATCGATCCCAAAAGCGTAGAGAAGGCTCTTGCCGCACTCAATGAGATAGGCGTGAGCAAGATCACATTCATAGATTGTCAGCGTAGTCAAAAAAGTTTTCGTATAGACTTTGTACGACTACAAAAGATTTTGGTCAACTCTTCACAACAGTGTGGCAGAAGTATCTTGATGGAGTTGGCAGAGGAGGAGAGTATGGAGAAGTTTTTGCAAAAACATCCAGAGAGCAGGATGCTCAACTTCTCCAAAAATCTACTGACCAAAGAGAGCAGTATAGAGACACTGCTCATAGGACCTGAGGGTGGTTTTGACAGAGAGGAGTCAGAGTTGATGGAGGCAGAGAGGGTAGTAGGATTTGATACAGAGCTGATCTTGAAAAGTGAGAGTGCTATCTGTTCAGCAGCAGCTAAACTGCTACTTTAAACCTGAATTATATTATAATTACAGTTTATTTAATTTATAACAAAAACAGAGATCAAAAGGGTGAGAATGAATGTAGAACTTATTAGCGATATTGTGGACTATGGTATATTGGGGGTGCTGGGATTTATGGGGTTTATCGTTCTCTTTTTTTGGATAGAGCGTCTCCTATACTATCGCAAGGTTCAAGTCGAAGAGTATGAGACAGAGGAGGAGTTGGAGTTAAATATCACAAATCACCTCTCTATCATCTCTAGTTTCGGTGCCAATGCTCCCTATATAGGTCTATTGGGTACGGTTATGGGGATTATTGTGACATTTTATTCATTGGGAGAGGGCGGTGACCTCGATGCTAGGCACATCATGACTTCACTGGCATTGGCACTAAAAGCTACAGCGATGGGTCTTGTAGTAGCGATCCCTGCTATCTTTTTTTACAATCATTTAAGTCGAAAATGTGATGTTTTGCTGACGCGTTGGAAAATTGTTCAGAGAGGGCGGAATGCAACGCAAACAATTTGACTCTATCAATGTAGTACCTTTCATAGATATCATGCTGGTACTACTAGTGATCGTCTTGACTACAGCAACTTTCATACAGACAGGTTTGATCAATCTAGATCTACCCAAGTCTAACTCCAAAGTAAAAGAGAAGATAGCTCAGGAGCTTAAGATCTCCATCAATGACAAGGGTGAAATATTTTTCGACAAAGAGCTGATCGATAGAGAGCGTGTAGAGACTACACTGCAAACTTATGATAGAAACAGCTCTATTCACCTCTATTGCGACAGAGAGGCAAAATATGACAACTTTGTCTTTCTGCTTAATCTTCTGAAAAAGAATAGCTTTGATCATCTGGGTATTGTGACCAAAAATGAGTAAATGGCGATATGGCATCTCTCTGCTGCTCACTACAGCAGTCTATGCTACTCTGGGTATAATCGTATGGTCATTGACTCTTTTGGAGACTCCAGGAGAAGAGTCTACAGAGACGGTGATAGAGATCGCTCTACTGAAGCCACCACCACCTGAAGTCATCTCTCCACCAGAGATAATACCTGATGAGCCAGAGCCGGAACCAACTCCTGAGCCTGAGCCTGAACCTGAACCTGAACCAACTCCTGAGCCTGAGCCTGAACCAACTCCTGAGCCTGAACCAACTCCTGAGCCTGAACCCATAGTAGAGCCTGAACCTACACCAGAACCCAAGATAGAGCCAAAACCAAAACAGGTAAAAAAAATCAAAAAAAAGCCAAAGAGATCCAAGCCGAAGAAGATCCGCAAAAAAGTGACTAAAAAAAGTTCTAAACCTCAACCTTCTGCTTCAGGCAGAAAAGAGAAAAATAGCCTGAAAGCTTTTAAGCGTAGAGTCAAGTCCACTGTAGTGGCAAACAAGAGATATCCAAGAGCTGCCATCAAAAGAAATATGCAGGGACGCGTAAAAGTAACATTTGATATCAAAAAAAATGGAAGAGTTAGCAATATTCGTGCTAGCGGAGGTACCAAAATATTACGAAAAGCGGCCAAAAGCTCTGTAAAAAAAAGTTTTCCTATGAAGATACCTAGTAGTATAATCAGCAGATTTCCTATGAGAAATATCTCTATCAATCTAGTTTTTAAATTGCGTTAAGGCTATGCCACTTAATAACTTTTTAACTTAACTTTCGCACCTAAATCCAAGCATTTTCTGAGTGACATCCTGCAACACAGCGATAATACTTACTAAATCCTCATTCCTATTGACAACATCTTCGATCTTGGCTATCTCATCAAGTATTATAATGAATGTCTGCATATCTACCTAAAAACCCCATATGTAGGGCTTTTGTGATGTTTATTTATGATTATAATTTAGTACAATTTTACAAAATATAATCTTATCTGTCATAAATTTGTCTTTATTGCAATAGGTGTGAAAATTTGCTTTTTGGAGTTAGGTGTTTAGGGGTATTGTGGTATTATTTGGTTAGATTTTAGGTGCGAAAGTTAAGATATTTTAGCTATAACTCTTGTATCTCTTCTATGGATGATTTTGTATTCATTTTTTGAGTTATTTGTGGTCTGTATTTGGTTGATTAAGGTTTGTTTTAATTTTCGTTGGATTTACCTATGACTACAGAACCTATAGAGTTAGAGCTTTTGACATATACAAGGGAGGTACTGATCAAGCTCCTGCATCAGAAACCGACAGAGAACCATAAAGCATTTTTGCTTGGGTTCAAAAAAGGAGATTCTGATTGGGGCTTACTGCCGTTTGAGAATATTGATCAGCTTCCATTAGTCAAGTGGAAAATGCTTAATCTTGAGAAAATGGATAAAACCAAACGATTAGAGGCTTTTGAAAAGTTGGAGCATAGTTTGAGTAAATTGATATGGGTTGATAATAATCGACAGTAGTTTTTTAAAAAGTGGCACCCAAGACAATACTTAATCGTAATAAAGAAAAACTTATAAGTTGAGTATTATTCGTATTTAAGGAGTGTATTGATGGTGGAGAATAACGGGATCGAACCGTCGACCTCTTCGCTGCCAGCGAAGAACTATATGATTTCTTAAAAATTTACTATGGTTCACAAAGCCCCATATTACGGGCTTATGCATACAAATGATTTT
>JAYEOM010000129.1:0-30003 GCA_034722955.1 Campylobacterota bacterium | reverse complement strand
CATAGAATTCTCCACCATCTGTATTGGCTAAAGCACAAATGGTTTTTAAATACTCATCTTTCCATATTTGTTTAAACTCTACGGTTTGTGATTCTATAAGTTTAATCATAAAAAACACCTTGTTTTAACTCTAGTTCTATGATGTTTTGGTTTTGTTGTGTGTTTGTATTCATTTCTAGCTCAAAATCTCTTTAACGGCTTTTCTTATCTTTAAAAGTTTTGAATTAGTTTTTGAGATATTAAAGTATGGTTTTTGAACTGCACCAAAACTTCTAAAATATTTTTCTATACTTTCTATCATGCTACCTTCAAAATCAAACTTTCGATTACTTGCAAGTGCAAATTTAATACTTTCGAACTGTACTACATCCATCCCACCTAAATCTTTATAATTGGGGTCTATACCACCCATAAGATAATATACTCTGTTTTCATCATAGATTAAAAAGTTTCCTGCAATGACTACCCCTTCTTTATCTTTAGCAAAAAACATTTTAACTGCATTGTTTTGTTTGCATCTGCTGTATAGATTTTCTATAAATTCAAAGCTATAGGGTATATCTCTTCCTTGTCTCTTAAATGTCATCTCATTTAGTTCATAAAACTTTTTTATATCTTCACTTTCATATACCTCTATGCCTACTTCAAAAGCTTTTCTTCTTCTTCTTCTTATATCTGTCTCTAAAGTTTTTTCCAGCTCTTCAATACTTATATTTTCTACAACATAAGTATAGTTTACTTTTATTTCAAACCCTGCCCAATGAAATGGTAAAAGATTTGTATGTGTATAATCAAAAGATTGTGAAAATCTATCAAATGAGGGAAGCTCTTTTAAAATTTTTTCTATCATCTCTTTTTCAAAAGAGAGTTTTTTATAATATTTCTGATTTTTGGGGTACTTAAAATATATCCCCATCGTTTGGGTTAGCATTGGATGACCTATAGTAACTAGATTTAATCTTTTAATCAAAACATAAGGCATAGTAGCAAAAATATTTCCACCTTTTTCTAAAATAACAACATCCCAATTATCAACACCACAAACACTATCAAGCCACCAATCTTTTGAAAAAATAGGTATATTTTTTTCTTTTTCGCAAAATGTTCTGTATTTTTGTTTATTTGTCATTATAGCTTTCCCAATCTAGTTTACTTATCTCTTGCGTAAAGCTATTTATCTCTTTTTCTTCAAGTGTTAGTTTTTCTGTTAATTTTACTTCTGCCCTTTGATAATTTTCTTTATTTTTTGTATTTATAAACATTCTACTTTTCGTTACAGTATCCTTAAAATCTTTACCTAACTCTTTATAATTAACAGTTAAAAAATTATGATTATCAAATAACTTACTATCTTCGATAATTTGTTTTTCTACATAATATATTTGTTTAACTATCTGTTCATAACTATCAAAAGTTTCTAATTTTTCGTAGTTGTGAGGCATTAGCGACCAAAAATCATTATCTTTTATATTTATTTTTCTCTTAGCTTTTATAATTGATTGAGCAGTAAATAAAGGTTCTCTTTTCATAAAAATAAATTTCGCATTTGGAAAACATCTACTTAACAACCTTAACCTTTGTCCTGCGTTTAAGTTTTTAAATACTAAAGGCTTATCAAAATAGTTTATAACTGTAGTAATTTCATCTCTTATCTCATTTACCATTTCATCAGTTATATCATCATAATCTATAAAATGCCTATCAGCAGGAAGCCACCTATACCAAAAGCCACCACATTCACTTGGTGCATGTAAACCACATCTTGAAGTGTCTCCATGATTTGACTTGAAACAATTATGAGCTTTTTGTTTAAAAAGTTTACTACTCAACCAAAATCCAAAAAAGAAGTTTTTGTAAAACTTGCATACTAGATTATCTATATACAATACATCAAGTTGATTTGTAAGAGTTTGATAAAGTATAGTTGAACCTGTTCGAGGTGCACCTATTATAAATACAGGTTGATGCTTAAGTGGCATTACTGCATACTTTTTTATATACTTTTGCTCCCATTTTTTAATGAAAGGAGCTAATAAAGTAAATATTTTACTCGCTATGAAGTTGATATAATTTTTTGGATTTAGGTATTTAGTCATTAGTACTCAAAACATAGTAAATAAAAGAAGACTTTTGAAGTTTTTCAACTAAGTTATATCCCGATTCTTTAAACATTGTTTCAACAAAGGCTTCTGAATATTTTTCATAGCCAATTTCCCAAAAATGATTTAAAGTTGTTATTTTATTTTTTGCTATTGGAAATCTTAAGTGATTTTTTTTAAATTTAGGTATTTTAAATTCAAATTCAAATAGAAGTTTTTCATTTAATGGCAAACTTATAAAAATATTTTTTTTACAAACTTTTTTTAATTTTATTAAAGATTTTTTAAATTCCTCAAAAGGAATATGCTCAAAAACTTCAAATGCTAAGATATGAGAGTATTGACTATCTTGCCAATTATGTTCTACAATATTGCCAACTATATCTGGCTGTTTAGCTTTATCAATATCAAATGTCAAAACATCAAATCCTTTTGATTTTAAATAATTAGCTGTAAAACTAGTACCTACGCCAATTTCTAAAATTGTATCTTTTGGTCTTAAATATGTTTGCATTAATTTTTGTTGTTGCCAATAAAGTTTCCAATGCTCTTCAGTCTCAAGTTCCTTAATCCATTCTGATGAGTATGTATATTCAACTCCATCAACCATTTCAACTTTTGTTTTTTCACTTTTCATTATGTTATATCCTTTTTTAAATATGAGTTAATTAAGTACAAATAATATATAAAATATAAACTTATAATTACTGAAACCATATAGACAATATTGATGAAACTTATATTTAAAATATGACCAATGTACAATATGATGACTTGTATCATCAATAATCCTATTTGCCAAAACAAGCCAAGTCTATTCTTTAAATAAACTTGATTTATTATAGATAGAGGAGATACTACAAATCGTACCAAGAATAATGGTAATAAAATCTGAGCATAACTTCCAGCTACTCTCCACTCCTCTCCAAACACAAAAGCAAATAAATCTTCTACTATAAAATACAAAATTGTAAAAGATGGTACACCTAGTATAGTAAGTTTTTTAAGTGTAGAGTTAAATGAATTTATTGCACTTCCTGTTTCTTGTTTCTCTCTAGTTGCTTCTTGAAAAAAAACTTGACCAATGGAGCCACTTATCAAGCCTGATGGGATAGACAACACCCTTTGCACTAAAGAGTAAAACCCTAATGTAGCTACACTATAAAAAGAAGATATGAGTACATTTGTAAGATGAAGAGAAGAAGTATTAGCCAGTCCTGCCCACATAGTAAACTTAGGAAAATCCTTATATCTTTTTGCAAGTGCTATTATTTTTACTTTTCTGATTTTTGATAGTAAGATTTTATCTTTTATTATATTTGAGAGTAGTTTAGTATTTGCAAAAAACTGTGAAAGTATCTGCCCACTTATAAGCCCTGTCGCTCCACTTTTGATAAATCCAACACTTAACTGAACTATAGCTGTAACTATAGACTTTATGATAGTTGCTTTTGCTAAATCTTTATATTGTTTTTTACGATTGTTAAAATAGTTTAAAATATTCCAAAGACCTGTAAAAAACACTGCGATAGGCACAAAATATAACCATATACTTATCTCATCATTACCTAGTAGTTTTGTAAAATAATCATTAAACAATACCACTAACACTAAAAGTGATAAAGAGATAGCTGATGTAATGATAAACCCTAAAGCAAAGATATTTATAGCATCTTCATCTTTTTTTGGTAACATTATGGCTAGTTCATACCTACCATTTGCAATACTACCAAATATAGCTGTAATAGCTATAAAGAGTGCATATATGCCAAAATCCTCAGGAGTATATATCCGAGTCAAGATAGGACTTATAGCTATAGGTATAGCTTGAGCTATGGTTGTTCCTGTCATAAGAGTAAGGACATTTCTACTAAATTCTGATTTTGGTTTTAGCTTATTTAACATCTAGATTATCTTTAGTTTTATTTTTATGAAGCTTTTTTCTTATCTTCAAGGCTATAATATAATCCTAAAATTCATTAATATATGAGCGGTACTAGGCACAAGCATAAACACTATTTTAGCAACTCTATTGCATAATTCGGGTTAAATAACTGATTTAAATGATTAAAAGAGATGATATATATGAGACAGAGAGACCATTATGGGAATTTTATTCTAAAATCTATAATAACTATTTTAAGCGTAGCTAAATTATGAAAACCAAAATTACACACTTAACCTCAGTCCACCCTAGATATGATACTAGGATCTTCGTGAAGGAGTGTAGCTCATTATCAAAAGTAGAAAACTATGATGTTAGTTTGATAGTTGCTGATGGGCTAGGTGATGAAGCTACTAACAATATCCACATTATAGATGTTGGCAAACCAAAGGGACGAATAAACCGTATCTTCAAAACAACAAAAAAGGTTTTACACAAAGCTATAGAGTTAGATAGTGACATTTATCATCTACACGATCCAGAGTTGATATCTGTAGGATTGAAACTCAAGAAGTTGGGAAAAGTTGTCATACTTGATGTACATGAAGATTTGCCTCTACAGCTGCTGTCAAAACCATATCTCAATATAGTGAGTAGACACTTACTCTCTAAAGTAGTATCTTTTTATGAAAATTATACATGTAGAGAGTTTGATTGCATTATTGCAGCAACACCTCATATACGAGATAAATTTGCACACTTTACAAGCAGTATTGATATCAATAACTATCCCATCATAGATGAGTTAGCAACAAGTATAACTTGGAATGAGAGAGAAAATCAAGTTTGTTATATTGGTGTCATTTCAAAAATTCGCGGTATTGTAGAGGATATTGAGGCGATGGCATATGTCAACAATACTCTACAGTTCAAACTAGCAGGAGTGGTTTATCAAGATGATTTTATGATAGAGTTGCAAGAGAACCGATATTGGAATAGAGTTGATTTTCTTGGCAAATTAGATCGAAAGGGGGTAAAAAAATTACTCTCTGATAGCAAAATGGGATTGGTGACTCTGCATCCAACGATCAATTACAAAGATGCATTACCTGTAAAAATGTTTGAATATATGTTGTCTGGATTACCTGTCATAGCTTCAAACTTTAAAATTTTAGAAGATATTGTTATTGGGAACAGTTGTGGGATATGTGTAGATCCACTTGATAGCAGATCTATAGGTGAAGCGATAAAGTATCTATCTACACACGATAATGAAGCTAGAGAGATGGGACAACGAGGCAAACAAGTTATTTTAGAAAAATACAATTGGACCATCGAAGAAAAAAAGTTATTGGAGCTTTATGAAAGGCTGGTTTAAGTATTTCAGCAAGATATCCAGTAGACCTGCAAGACTTCCAAAACCATAACTAAAGTGAAGATAGATAAATGATATCACTTGATAAGGAAGTGTAGTCTCCTTTTTTATCTGATAACTTCTTATAGTTACCGTAGTCAAATATATAACCAAAACTACCATAGAGACTCCATAACAGCAAAAGAGTGGAATCAAAATCGACAAGAGAAACAACATAGGAACATAGTGTCTCAAGCTAAGGCTTTTGAGTTTTCCGGTATAGTATGCAGTTAAAATATTCCATCTTCCGTTATCAAAATTATTTTTTGCTAATGCTCTAAAATCTTCTCTTGCAAAGTAGGTACATTTTATGCTGGGTATTATATAGATCTTGCCGCCACTATGCTTGATCCTATTGTTAAGTTCAATATCCTGATTTCTTGCAAGACGCTCATCATAGTACCCAACTCTCTCAAATATATCTCTCCTGTAGCACCCAAACGGCACTGTGTCAACTTCACTTATTTGATCTATACCACTCCTAAAAGAGCTTCCGACACCAAGCTTGTCACTAAGTACATTTTTTATCGCACTGGGTATATTGGTTTTGTTTTTTACCTCTGTCAACAGAACCCCGCCAACATTGTCTGCTTCTAATTTTTGGTGATAATATATAAGTTTTGAAAAATAGTCTGCGGGATAACTCGCATGAGCATCCAACCTGATGATATACTCTCCTTTTGATGCTCGTATACCTAGATTCATTGCTATGGGTACAATTTTTTTAAGATTATTTATGAGTTGTATAAAATCATATTTGTCTTGATATTTTTTTATAATACTTCGCGTATTGTCGGAACTCATACCATCTACAAAGATAACTTCCATATCTCTTTTATTAAAATCAGATTTCAGTATAGAGTCGATACATCCTGCAATATATCTCTCCTCGTTCAAGCATGGTATTATGATAGAGAGTTTCATTGTCTCACCCTCAAATATACAGGAAATCTAGGTTTTCCATACTTCGTAAACTTTTGATGTTTAAAGGTGATGATTGTGCCGATCTTAGGTGGATTTGATCTCAATGTATCTGTAAGACCGCTTCCGATCTTAAATTTTACTCCATTTGAGAGTTGACATTGGATCGAACCAACCATGCCTCTATATTTTCCTTTTCCATCTCTGTATCCTATCACTTCACACTCTCTATCTTGGAAATTTTTGACCTTAAGTGCTTTGTCGGTTCGTCTATTGATATAGGGTGCAGTTGGATCTCGGACAACTATACCTTCACCGCCTTTTGACTCAATCTCCTGTAGATAATCTTCTAAATGTTTTTTGCTCTTGATCTCTATTTGATCTATAACCACAAGAGTATTATCTGCATATGGTTTAACCCTCTCAAGCCGCTCAAACAGACCACCACTGCTATTTGGTACTTCAAAGATATAGTGTTTGACCTCTCTCCAGCCAATCGATGGTATTTGATCTCTCACTATAGAGGTGATATTTTCAAAATCCCCTCTTTTTGTCCAGAGTTCACCATCCACTTCAAAAGATGGGTAGTTTTTTGTGAACCATTTAGGTGCATAGATGGTCTTGCCTCCGCGACTTATAAGTTTTTTGCCATCCCAGTAGGCTCTTACACCATCGAGCTTTTCACTCATTACCCACCCTGTGATATTTTGATCTTTGTAGGTTTGCAGGAGTAGAAGTTCGGGCTTTTCGCCCAGCAGAAAAAGTGGTATCAAAAAAACAATCAACTTAAACATCAAGATTAATCCTTATATATTTACAAAAAAATTATATTTTATCTATAGCTATGCTATAATACTACAAATTACAATTTGGGATGCTTATGAAAAATTTACTTCTTCTCTCTGTCATACTTTTGGCTACGCTTACACACGCCAAGATCTATAACGCTGTTGCTATTGTTGTAGATGGTGAACCGATCACTACCCAAGAGATCTCTGCTGTGCAGAGTCAACTAGGAGTTTCCAAGAAGGAAGCTCAGGATATGCTGATCGATAATCGTCTGCAAAAACACGCTATGAAAAATATCTCTGTCTCTGAAGATGAGATAGACAAACGAGTTGCTCTTATTGCGAAACAGAACAACCTAAGCCTCAAAAAAATGCAGCGTGCCATCAAAGAGCAGGGGCAATCCTGGAATAAATTTCGTGATCAGACAAAGACGAGTATTCAAAAGCAGAAATTTTTCCGAACTAAAATCGCACAAACGATCTCAGAACCTAGCGAAGATGAGCTCAAGATTTTCTACAGAAACAATCGCAAACTATTTAGTATGCCTTCTAATATCTCAGTCATAGAGTTTAGTGCCCCAACAGCAGATAAGATCCAAGCAGTACTTGACAACGATGCCAATCAAAATGGAGTAAAGCAGAGAAGAGTGAAGATTACCGGTAAAGATATCACACCTCAGCTGCTCGCAATGATTTCACAATCAGAGATAGGAGAGTTTACCCCTGCATTCAATAACGGAAGTGCCTATGTCACATATAAGATTATCGGTAAAGGTAAAAAAAGGATGAAACCTTACGAGGATGTCAAAAAAAGTGTCGCTATGGCTTGGAAGAGAAAAGAGCAGGAGAGTGCTGTCAAGGACTACTTCAAAAAGATGAAGAGCAGTGCAACCATAGAGATCATTCGACCATAAGGCTACCCCTCTATCGCTAATGGGTGTGCCTCCAGATACTCTTTGAGTTTTTTACTATCTGCCAACTTAGTATAGACCTGTGTTGATGCCATAGAGCTATGCCCCAGCAGTTCACTAACATCACTGATCCTAGCACCGCTGTTGAGCATATGAGTTGCAAAGGAGTGTCGAAGCTGATGAGGTGTTGCTTTCAAACCTTTGGATTTAAAACATTTAGTCAAAATATAACGAAGCTGTGCTTGATTCATCATCGCAGCACCCTTTTCAAATAGATACTCTTTTGGACTATATAGATCGAGGTACTGTTCGATCAAAGTATGCAGTGTAGCGAGCAGTGGAAGTTGTCGAACCCTGTTGCCCTTTCCTCTGACCTCTATCCACTCTGGATGGATATCTTCTATCCTCAATCCACTCAACTCACCAATACGCAATCCCAGACCGTAGAGCATCGCAATAAGCAGTTTCTCCTGTAGAGTTGCATCTGTAAGAACCTCTAAGATATACTGCTCGTCGATAGGCTTGGGTAGTGTCTGTGGGACTCTGACTGATTCATCAGCGATCAACCTGATAACTATCTCTCTCTGATTTTGGAGATAAGATACAAATGAGTGAATCGTACTCAATTTTTTGGCTATGGTTTTTTTGCTATTTTTTGCTATTTTGAGACGAAAAGAGCTGATGTCCAATATCCATCTATCTCCCTCCTCATAGAGTTCACTCTGCTCAAGCATTTGACGCAGTGCTATCTCATAGGTCGTCACTGATCTCTCTGAGTAGCCCCGCACATCAGATATATAGGCCAAAAAATCATCCATCCAAGCTTTTGATATATCACTCATATTGATACTTTATGGCAGTGCATGCTCTAACATCTTACTGCGAAGCAGAGTTTTTGCCTCTTCTATGGTCAGCCCCTCAATAGAGAGACTTTGGATATAGAACTCTATCTCTCCAAAGGGCTTTGGTATAACAAAGCGATCCCAACTTCCTAATTGCCAATAGGAGCTAGCTCTATACCCTATGATCATAATCGGCAATGCCCCTTTTGATGCGAGAGCTACCACACCATCATTGATATGATACCTGGGACCTTTGGGGCCATCAGGAGTGACTTGCACCTCCTCACCATCCTCTATCGCACGCAACGATTCAAGCAGAACTCTCCTTGCTCCTCTTCTAGTGGAACCTCTCAGAGAGTTGATAGATAGATATGAGAGTACTTTTGCTACCACTTCACCATGCCGATGCTGAGAGATAATAGCTGAGGCAGATCGGTGGGGGCGGATATATCTATATACAGGAATCATCAAAAGATCAGAGTGCCAGCATGCTACAACATGCTGCTCCTCTCCTATGGGTGTCAAGTAGTGATATGTTTTTCGTGAAGTGTACCACAAGAACTGCATTATCAGATAGATCAGAAAAGCCACGATAGAGAGACCCATAGAGTGCAGTGCTTTTTTCAAACTATACTACTTTAATCCGAAATGTGCAATAGAAGTCACCAAACTAGCATTTATCACTCTATTGCACAATTCGGGCTTAAATAACAATACCATCTAGAGCTCCTCTGGAGCATTTGGTGATCTTGACCATAACAATCTCTCCTAGGAGCTCTTCACTCCCCTCTACAAAGACCAGCTTTCCATCATCACTACGACCAGATATGCGCCCATTGGGCTTGAGTTCATCAAAATAGACTCTATGCTCTCTACCCAACTGCCCATCCATCACCTCATCAAGTATCTCTGTATGTCTAGCCTGTAGTTGCGTCAAGCGATCAGATGCTACGGATGCATCGATCTGATCATCATACTCTGCTGCTGCTGTGTGTGGTCTCGCTGAATATTTAAATGAAAAGAGTTGATCAAAACGAACTAACTCTAGTACCTCCATCGTATCAGCGAAGTCTTGGTCACTCTCTCCGGGAAAACCAACGATAATATCTGTAGAGATAGCTGTCTGGGGAGCCAAAGATCGCACTTTAGCACAACGATTTAGAAACCACTCCTTTGTATAGCCTCGCTTCATCCTATGCAATAACTCTGTGGAGCCACTCTGCAGAGGGATATGTATCTGCTTGCATATCTTTGGATTTGAGGCGAACTCTTCGAGAAAAGCATCATCCATATGCAGGGGGTGCGGTGAAGCAAAACGGATGCGCCCCAACCCATCTACTCTGCTGATCTTTTGCAGAAGCTCTATGAAATCACACTGCTCATCGGGATTGCTAAAGCGTCTACCGTAATTGTTGACATTTTGTCCAAGCAACATCACCTCTTTGGCACCTCTCTCAACTACTTTGGCGATCTCTCGCACGATGAGATCACTAGGGATAGAGATCTCATCACCTCTAGTAGCAGGAACGATACAGAATGAACACTGTTTATCGCACCCTATAGAGATATTTATCATCGCTTTTAGAGGATTGGTGCGGTATTGGGCAAAATCATAACTACTCTCATCATACTCTGTCGATACTTCAACTGCATGTTTTTTATTGATCACCTCATTGATCCTGGAGACATTTCTTGCACCAAGCACAAAATCCACAGATGGGGCTCGCTTGATGATATCCCGTCCCAAGTGACTCGCTGTACAGCCACAAACACCGATCTTTGCACCCTGCTTTCTCTTTTTGTTAAACACGCCAATCTCTGAGAAGAGTTTGGCAACCGGCTTTTCACGCACACTGCATGTATTGATAAGTATAAGGTCAGCATCACCAAGTGTCTGGGTCAACTCATAAGAGTCTTCACGATTGAGCTCCGCGATCATATGTTCACTGTCACGGAGATTCATCGCACAACCAAGGGTTTCTACAAAGAGTTTTTTCATGATAATTCTTGTCTATTTTTAGCGGGGATTATTGTACGATATGTACCTCGTAGATATACTCATTGTCATCCAAACCATACTTTACTTCTCTCATATAGACAGAGTAACTCTTCTCTTCAAAGTATTCGATCAGTTCAATCATCTCTTTGTGAGAGTTATCCTTATCAAAATAGAAGATCGATTTTTTTACCAAATCTTCTTCGATTTTTTTCAATTCAATAGTTTTTGGTTTTGCCTTGAGTGTTGTTCTGGCAAGTTTCAATTTCATCTATATTCCTTATGATTATTTCTATTTATTTTTAAAATTTTTATGAGTATCTAACCCCTATAACTCATCAATTATACTTCATTTTCAGTAAAGCTTTGGTTAGATATAATATGATTCTTCAAAAGAGACCCAATCCTACCAGTCGTATATACTGTTATGTTACCACTTGTAGCGGTTATAAATAATCTTGGGTAATTTGAATTATTATAAAATAAAATACGAGGTTTAAGATCTATGGAAAAAATTCTAGACATTATCGAAGCGATTGCACATGAAAAAAATATTTCTAAGGAGAGTGCTATAGAGGCATTCAAAGAGGCATTGATCAACACTGCTAAAAAATTGACATCACGAGAGAGTACCTTTGAAGTGTTGATCGATATGGATACACGAGACTACCAAGTCTTTAAGGTTATCACTGTTGTGCCCGATGATGACAAACGACTGGAGGAGCTTGCAGATAGTTTTATGCCCATCAGCGAGGCGAGAGAGTATGATGCAGAGATCGAGCTGGATGATGAGCTTCGTTCTGAGTTTATACTAGAAGATCATGGACGAACTGCAGCTGCCAATCTCTTCAGGGAACTGGAGTACCATGTCCAAAGACGCATAGAGCAAGATCTTTTTGAAAAATACAAAGCTATGGTTGGAACAGTTATGATAGGCACAGTCAATCGTATTGATGATGATGACAACACTTTTGTTGAGATAGGTGAACTCAAGGGTATTCTCAGTCAGAGGAATCGTATCAAGGGTGAAAAATTCAAACGAGGCGATACCATCAAAGCTCTATTGCGATTTGTCAGTGTTGATCCGCAATTTGGAATGTTCCTTGAACTCTCACGAACTTCTCCCAAGTTTCTCGAAGCACTGATGGCAAAAGAGGTTCCTGAGATAGAGGATGGTGCGGTGGAGATCATCGCATCAGCCAGAATCCCCGGCGATAGAGCCAAGATCGCACTAAAAAGTGATCATATAAATATCGATCCCATCGGTGCTGCCGTTGGAGTCAAAGGAGTGCGCATCAACTCTGTCAGCGATGAACTAAACCATGAGAATATAGACTGTATAGAGTACTCACCCATACCTGAGATATTTATCACAAGAGCCCTAAGCCCCGCAATCACACAAAGCATCAAAGTAGATGCAGATAAGAGAGCTATCATCAATATCACTGGTGATCAAAAAGCTAAAGCCATAGGGAAAAGCGGTATAAATATACGCCTTGCCTCTATGCTTACTGGCTATACCATAGAGCTCAATGAGGTTGAAGGTGTCACAGATAGAACCGGAGATAGTAGCGGCAAAGAGCCAAAAGATATCGAGAAAACGACAGATACCACCGCATTAGCTGATCTCTTTAAGTAGACCTATTGTAGTGCGGACTGATCTTTAGAAGTACCAAATCCGCAACTATATTGCCCAGCAGTGTCAAAAATGCACCGATTATCAATATCCCCATGATCACGGGATAGTCTCTACTCAATGCACTTTGATAAAATAGAAGCCCCATCCCATCGATAGAGAAAATCTGCTCCAGTATCACAGACCCTCCCAGCAGTCCAGGTAGCGACAGTCCCAGTATCGTTACGACAAATGGCTTCAGGTTGGGATAGATATAGATTTTTTTCAACTCTCTCTCCTTTACGCCTCTAGCTTTGGCAAAAAATATATAGTCGCTTTTAAGGATATCACGCGTAAGCGATCGGATATAGAGCAGAAGAGAGCCAAACCCCACAAATGTCATCACAGAGACAGGAAGCACTAGATGATAAGCGATATCCAGATAGTGCCATACGCCCTCTCTAGGCTCAAAACCCTCTAGTCCGCTGATAGGAAATAGATCCAGCTTCAAAGCAAATAGAAGTACCAGCAGTAGTGCTAGATAGAAAGATGGCATCGCATAACTCAAGAGAGATGCCTGCTTGATACTCTCTTCATATCGTCCTCCTCTCATCGCTGACTTTACTCCCCACCTAATGGCAATCCAAAAGACAAATACCATAGCTATCAGATTCATCCCTAGAGTAATCCCTATACGAGATCCAATCTCAGAGAGTACACTCTGACCACTCGCAAAAGAGAGTCCAAAATCCAAATGCAACAGAGCCTTGAGCCACAACAGATACTGAGTAGTAACCGGCTTATCTAAGCCATAAACTGATTTTAGATGCTCTATAGATTCGGGGGTTATATTGGGGTTGAGACCACCTGCCGCGAAAAAGCTATTGGGTGCCAGATGAATCATAAAAAATGAGATAAGCGATATCAACAGAAGCATCATAACAATATAGGATAGTTTTTTAAGTATGAGTTTTGGCATAGAAAATTATAGCAGAATTTATGAAAGAGGAAGCAAAAAGAGCAATCATAGAAGATTGCCCTATATTTTAGTGTGTAGTATCAGTTAAAAGCTTGTACTGACTGAAGCTACAATGTGATCCTCATCAAGTGTACTATCTACATCAGAACTAAAGTCTGTGTACCCAACGCTAAAGTCAAATTTGCCAAATGATCTAGTAACTGCTACGACATAATAGTTGCCTGCTGTATCATATTCACCATATGTACCCTCCAGTCCTATCTCCATCGGCAACTTTACCGATGCACCGATATTCCAATCATCAGGTGCATCATCCAAGCCCCATGAATATTTCGCCGAGAGTCCAAACATATCGAAATCTTTACTGACTCCTATATAAACCTCTTCAAAGTTATATGCATCTGACTCATTTGGATAAGCATACTGAATAATACCGACATCAAATCCAATACCTGCCAATTCAGCCTTGTAACCTGCATAGAAGTCTGCTTCCAGAGAGTTGCCATCATTAGCACCAAAATCTACATTGGAGCCCCATGTACCGAGATAAAATCCTCTATATTCGATATCGACTCCACCTTGAACTGCTGGGCTGTCTTTGCTTTGACTCATACCCCTCCAGACATAGTTACTTGTGATTGCCAAGTTTGCACTGATACTCAGGTCAGACTTCTCTTCAGCTATAGGTGTAACCTCTGTCGGTATCGACTCTACACTACTACCTGCAACTGCAGCACTTATAGATAGTGCGGCGATAAGACTCATTTTTGTTAATTTCATACTCTTCCTTCTGTTTTACGCTTTTATCAAAACGATTGATAAGAGAAGTATACAATAGTTAACGGATGGTAAATAGTACTCTATGGTTAATATTTAGGCAATTTGGAGATTGCCCTATATTTTAATCAGTTAAAAGCTTGTACTGACTGAAGCTACAATATGATCTTCATCAAGTGTGGTATCTTCATCGGAAGTAAAGTCTGTATACCCAACATTAAAGTCAAATTTGCCAAATGATCTAGTAACTGCCAATACATAATAGCTGCCTGCTGTCTCATAATCACCATATGTACCTTCCAGTCCTATCTCTATCGGCAACTTTACCGATGCACCGATATTCCAATCATCAGGTGCATCATCCAAGCCCCATGAATATTTCGCCGAGAGTCCAAACATATCGAAATCTTCGCTGATCCCTAGGTAAGCCTCTTTGGAGTTATATGCATCTAGTGCATTTGGAAAAGCATACTGGACAATACCTATGTCAAATCCAATACTTGCCAATTCAGCTTTGTAGCCTGCATAGAAGTCTGCCTCCAGAGAGTTGTCATCATTGACACCAAAATCTACATTGGAGCCCCATGTACCGAGATAAAATCCTCTATATTCGATATCGACTCCACCTTGAACTGCTGGGCTGTCTTTGCTTTGACTCATGCCTCTCCAGATATAGTTACTTGCAATCGCCAAGTTTGCACTGACACTCAGATCAGATTTCTCTTCAGCTATAGGTGCAACTTCTGCCGGTATTGATTCTGCATTCCCGTCTATAACTACAGCACTTACAGATAGTGCCACGAAAAGACTCATTTTTTTTAACTTCATGCTTTTCCTTCTGTTTTAACTTGTGCCTGAGGTGTTTGTGAAAAATCTAAGGTTAACCAAAAGGTTAATCGATGATTTTCTCGCAAATACACTAGGTGCAATGATAGATGCTAGTTTAGTAATCTCTATTGCATATTTTGGGTCTATAAGAGAAGTATACAATGGTTAACAGTATTGTATGGTTAATTTTTAGGTAATTTGGAGATGGCGGAGAGTATATCCGCCTTTTTTACGCAGTGATCATAGAGTAGAAGTTCTCTGGATCCAAAGATGCACTTCCCACTAGAACACCATCAACATTATCTATGGAGAGTATCTCTTTGATATTTGCAGGTTTGGCACTTCCGCCATAGAGTATAGGTCTCTCTACAGAGTGCCTCAAGGCTTTGTGAGTTGAAGTGATCTCCTCAACAGTTGCACTCCGTCCAGTGCCGATAGCCCAGATCGGCTCATAAGCTATGATCAACTTATCATAAGTGGTATCGATCCCCTCGAACTGTGCCAAGAGATACTCCATCACGGCTTGGTCTCCCTGCTCTCTGATCTCTAGTGGCTCTCCGATACAGTAGATGATCTCAAAGTTATTCTCTTTAAAGTAGGAGAACTTCTTAGCAACTATCTCTTGTGTCTCATGTGCATACTCTCGCCGTTCACTATGTCCTACCAAAATCGTCTTGATCCCAAACTCATCTAGCTGCTCTATACCTATCTCTCCGGTAAATGCTCCATTGAGAGCAGGGTAAGCATTTTGCGTACCTACTGTAGCACTGGTTTCATAGCTATCTAGTGCTGTAGCTGGAGGGAAGAGATAGATATCATTTGATGTTGGTGCTGTCTCTATCATCTGGTTTAGGATCTGAATATACTTTTGAGTAGTTTTTCTAGTGTGGTTTGTTTTGAAATTTGCTGCAAAGATCATTCTTTGGTATCCTTAATATTTATTGTTTTTTCTATTATCTCAAATTCGGGATTATAGAGCAGGGGCTTATCTGCTCAGTTAGACTCTTTACGCTTTTTCCAGTGCTTCCAAACCAGGCAGTACTTTTCCCTCTATCAACTCCAAGCTAGCACCACCGCCAGTACTGACAAAGGTCATCTCGTCAACATCTCCAGCTCTCTGTGCCACATCAGCAGTATCTCCACCACCTACGATAGTTGTTGCATGTGACTCTGCTATATGGTGAGACATCATCATACTTCCCTTGGAGAACTTATCCATCTCATAGACCCCCATAGGACCATTCCAGATGATAGTTTGAGCATCATTGAGTGCTTCACGGAAGAGTCTCGAACTAGCCGGTCCGATATCCAGCCCCATCCAATCCTCAGGAATCTCTTGCGAAGGTAGATATTTGGTGATACTATCCTCGGCAAACTCAGGTGCCACAACCACATCAACAGGCAGATAGAATTTTACTTTTCTCTTTTTTGCTTTATACATGATAGCTCTCGCTTCATCGAGGAGATCATTCTCTACAAGAGAGTTACCGATCTCATAGCCCTGTGCCTTCAAAAAGGTAAATGCCATACCGCCACCGATAATAACTTTGTCAACCTTTTGGATCAAACTAGTCAACGCCTGAAGCTTACCTGATACCTTGCTGCCTCCAACAACAGCAACGAGAGGTCTACTTGGGTTTTCTATAACCTTGCCAAAGAAGTTAACCTCTTTACTCATCAAAAATCCTGCCGCTCTATGATCCCTGTCAAAAGAGTCAGTAATAGCATAGATAGAGGCATGTTTTCTATGGCAGGCACCGAAAGCATCATTGACATAAAAGTCAGCATAGTCAGCAAGCTCTTTGGCAAACTCTGCATCATTCTCTGTCTCTCCCGCTTCAAAACGCAGATTTTCCAACAGCAGTACCTCGCCTGGCTGCAGAGCAGCGGCTTTGGCTTTGGCATCTGGTCCTACTACATCATCTGCTATATAGAGTGCTTTTTTGATCTTGAGCAGTGTGTTGAGTCGTTTCTCTACAACTTTGAGAGAGTACTTCTCTTCATAACCATCTCCCTTGGGTCTGCCTGCGTGTGAAGCCAATATAACTTTGCAATTTCTATCAATACAGTAGCGAATAGTCTGTAGTGCAGCTCGAATACGCCTATCATCAGTAATATTACCAAACTCATCTTGTGGAACATTGAAATCACAACGGATAAACACTCTTTTATCATCGATATCCAGATCTTTGATTGTACGCATAGAAATCCTCTCTTTTGTTGTATATATAATTTTAGCAGACCAAGACCTCTCTATCAAACACGATACATCATTGATACACCTAGTCACCTTCAAGGTCTCTTATGTTAAAATTCTATAATATTTTACTGCAAGTGAGGTTACTCTTTGATTAAAGTTGCGATCTTTGGTGGTAGTTTTGATCCCCCTCACAAAGGGCATCAGTATATTGTTCAGAGAGCCATAAAGGTGCTGGACATTGACAAGCTGATCATACTGCCTGCTTTTTTGAATCCATTCAAAGAGCATTCACTAGCTTCCGCCAAGCAGAGACTGGAGTGGTGCCATAGACTATTTGACCCTATCGCAGATGTGATAGTCAGTAATTTTGAGATCAGTTTGGGAAGAGCTACTTATACTAGCGAGAGTCTTAGACACCTTGGCAAACAGTATGATATACGCTACATTATCATAGGGTCAGACAATTTGGCATCGATCACAAGATGGCATGAGTTTGAGTGGATCAACAGCCATCTCACCTGGGTTATAGCAGAGAGGAGAGGAGATCAAAAAGATACTCAAATGCTCCAAAACTGGATACCTCTCAAGATAGATATACCTATCAGTTCGACAGGTATCAGGGAGGGAGGTGACCTCAAAATGATAGATAAGCGTATCAAAAAAGAGGTAGATATATTACTAAAAAGGAGAGAACATTATGACCATCGATGAGAGAGTAGAGAGGATCATCACCCAATTAGACAATAAAAAAGCTGAAGAGATCGAAGTATTTGATCTCGACAATATAGACTATATCGCCAAGAGAGTTATCATAGCCAACTCACTAGGAGGCAAACATACAGAGGCACTCTATGATCACCTCAAAAATGAACTCAAACCGCATGGAGAGGAGTTTTTGGGAGTTGATGAGAGCAGTGACTGGGTCGTAGCTGACTTAGGAGATATACTCATCCATATCATGACGCCAGAGTATAGACAAAAATACTCCCTAGAGAGTTTCCTTAGCGAGCTGCAACACCCCAAGGAGTAAAATAGCACTATTTTAGGTTTGGAACCTTCCATAGCTAATTGGAGAATTATATTTTGTGAAGATTGCCCTCTTGGTGACTTCCCTACGGGCTTTATGAGGTTTCCCATATACTTCGTTAATCGTTTTTGTACCCCAAGGGCATTTCCTGCGGGCAATTAGCCAAGGCTAGTACTTCAAACGATTGCCTTGTCTATGAAAAACCTCATAAAGCTATTTGTGTGTTTATCTCAAGCCAATGTATCCTGTCACAGATGCACTCGATCTATATGCACTGCTTGGATATGGTTCTACAGAGTATGATGTTACGACAACACACGATGGCATAAAAGGTTCACTTGCGATCTCTTTTGACGGTTTCACTTGGGGACTGGGAGTATCTTACGCTTTTACCGAAAATATATCTATCTTTGTTGACTATACTAGAATGTATGACGATACTACTGATTATGTGACTCCAAGAGGTCATGCTCTAAACTTTGATGATACGATCGATATTGTGAACATAGGCTTAACATATAGTTTTTAGAGATTTTTACTTGCAGAGAGAGTACTATTTCTATAACTACTCTCTGCTCCTCCATTTTCTAACTATTGAGGCACTCAATCCCCCGGATGAACTACTTTGGGTTTCTCATACTTGGTTGGACCATTTTTCCACTCTGATCTATCATACCACTCTTTAGGATAGCCAACCTCCTGTGCCATCTTGCCGGGTTCATTTACATAGCCATCACTATATTTGGCTACCAGCTTCCAAGCAAGTTCCCACCACTCTTTGACTACTCTATTGGCTTGGGTCTTGGAGTACTCTGTTAGCATCTGCTTGGCTTTTATGGGATCCTCTTTGTATACTTTGAGTGCCTCTCTATCCATGATCTTGAGACTCTCTACCTCTGCTAACTCCAACTCACTCTGCTTCTCTTTGATATCTTTGATGATATAGCTATACTTGAGAGCTGCCCAGTTGGCTACAAAGTTAAATGCCCACCAAGCACTCTGCTGGTCAAACTTGTCACTAAAGCCAGTATAGTAAGGCTCAGCTATCGAATCAACACCCACATAAAATGGAGTGATAACCGTACTCATAGCCTCATCTGGCCCAAACCACAAAACACCGCCTATAGGATCAGGCAGCCAATCTCTAGCCTGGAGGACAAAAGTGTAGCCACTCCTGTAGATGGAGAGAGTTCTCTCCCATGCACCTTTGAGCTTGGCATTTCCCTCAGCTGTACCATCACTGGAGTGGGCATGAACCTGATATCGGTAGGGATTGCCGAATGGACCTGCTGTGATACCCTTGGATTGATCAAACTGGGTTCCTTGATAGTAGTCACGGTATAGATCGATCACACCAAGAACATTCAATTTTTTATCTGGTTTGATGGAAAATGGATATTGTCTCGTGAACCCATCTTTTGCCCATGGAGATAGATCTAGGGAGGGTGCTATTTTTGACTGGAGTCTCCATATCCTTCTCAGTGTAGCATAGGGGTGAAGAGCCTCTCCTCCAAAACTGACAGCTCTAAGCCAATCAAATTCACCTCTATCTGGATCCCACCACCCATGCCTCTTTGCAATTTTATGCAGATCTTTGCTATGTAGAGTATCGGGATCATTAGTATCAACCTCTCTGATCCTGAACTCATTGGCAGAGACAAAGATCTCTCCATCTGGAACTCTCTTGGCAACCCAAAGACCGCCTTTGCCTTCAGGGCTGGGAGCCATCTCGATCACCCAGCCTTCATTTTTATCTGCAACAGGGAGAGTCTCTCCTGTACCGTAGTATCCATAGGTATCTATCAGTTCACCGATAAGCTTGATAGCCTCTCTAGCTGTCTTGGTTCTCTCTAGTGCTACACGGGAGAGTTCAGCACTATAAAATATAAGCTTGCCCGGCTTGGGCTCTACTGTAAGTTTAGCAGCATTGGTAGCTTCACCAAACATAAGTTGATGTTCATTCATCATACCGTAGCTACCGTCGAAGTAGGCATAGGTGTGGGCTACCTGGGGGATGAAACCTAGTGGAATGCTTTGGGGCTTATCTCTATCTACATAGATATCGCCTCTATGTGTACCTATATAACGCCTAAGTGTATTGGCATTGTATTTGGGTCTGTCTCCTAGTGCAGATGCATCATAATAGACAGGACGCATTGATCCTGGGGCGTGATCAGCAGCAGGGATGCGAACAAGACGGTTGTCAAACATTTCACTATCATCCGAGTGTGCGACAAAAACTGAGCCATCTTTACTAGCACCCTTTGTGATGATCATTGTGGTGCAGGCATACAGTGCAGTGGTGCCAAGTAGTACAACAGCAGATAGAACACTTAAGAACTTTTTCATTTTTAGCCTCTCTTTGGATTGGTTATCCTGTATTCTATAAAAAGTAAGCAAAAATATTTCTTAAATTAATATTATCTTATAGTTATAATTGTGACATGTAGGTTCAATATCAACTAAAACAGAAGTAGAATCCTGTAAAATTGATAAAAGTATTTTTGACCAAGAAAGGATCTCTTGTGAAACAGTCAATAACTATAAGTTTACTTTTGATCAGCTCGGTTTTTTTGCCGGCAAGCGACAGATTGTCTGAAGCCGTAGGAGAGATGAAATACAAAGCACAACTACGCTACTACACTCTGCATCGCAGTTATGATGAGCTTGTCAAAAACTCTGCCGGCAGTTTTGATCTGCACCATAAGTATCAGAAAAACTCTCATGCAGTGGGAGGATATTTTGGTTTTGAAAGTGCTACTCTTCATCATCTGAGTATAGGATCGACTCTCTATACATCACAACCCATTTTTCACAATCCGACAGACGAGGGGGGGCTTCAGCTACTCAAAGATAATCAAGACGGCTATAGTGTATTGGGTGAAGCATTTGCGAAGTGGGAGTATGAGAATACGATAGTCAAGGTAGGTAGACAACTCTTGACCAATTATGGCTTTTTGTCAGATCATGATATCCGTATGACACCATATACTTATGAGGCAGCTATCTTTGAAAATAGGGATTTTGAAAATATCACACTTCGTATGGCTGCTGTATCAGGCGTAAAGAGTTTAGCCTCTACTGATTATATAGATTTTGTCAATGCTTCCAAAGATCTTCTCAGAGAGGTGACTGTTGATAGAAATCCAATACGAGGTGACTACAATCCAGCCTATTTTGACAGTGATAGAAACTATATCGGACCACAAGAGAATCTCTATCTAGCATCTATAGTCTACAAAGATAGGCAGATAAATTTTGGGTTGTGGAACCACTATGTTGTTGATTTTATAAATATCTTTTATGCTATAGGCTCATACACCTTTCAGAGCGGGGGCTTCTCCAATAGTGTAGGAGTAGAGTGGGTCAAACAGGATGATGTAGGAGAGCATGTCGCAGGCACGATCAATACCTATGCTTACGACATGATGGTGAAAAGTAGTTACGATAACTTTACTCTTCAATATGTTTTCAGCAGAGTTAAATATGATGAATCCTCTCTGGATGGAGGAACGATCATAGATGAATGGGGTGGAGCTATGCTCTACTGTGGCATGATGTACAATGGTGCTGACCAAGGAGGTACTACAGGTCACAATCTCTCTTTGGAGTATGATTTTGCATCTTACGATTTGACTCTGCTACTCTCTGCCGGAAGCTTCGACCTACCCAATAAAATAACAGATATTTTTGCTGATCAAGATAACCATGAGTATGATATTATCATCAAATATAGACCAAAATGGAGTAAAAAACTAGAGTTTAAGGTAGAGGCTGCATATATAGATTTCGATACAAATTATGATTTTAAAGCGTATGAAGATCTGCATGGATTTGACATGTTACACGCTTATGATGATATTGTAGACTTGAGGTTTATCGTCAATTATACTTTTTAAGCAAGAGTGACTCCTTAGGAGCCTGTCAGACTCCTACCCTTTATAGTATCGGCTTTCCGTTTATCTTCATAGCACCATCTTTATACTCTATATCAAAGATCATTTTCCCATCTTTGGAGACAGGGGTGAGGATGATCATTGCTATAGCAAGCTCAGGTCTCTTCTGCAGTGCTAGGTAGAGTTTGTCTGAAAACTCCATATGCATAGTTGCATCTATGATCTCTAGTATAGCAAAAGGATTCTCTTCCAAGTGTTTAAAGTCAGTAACTTTATCGATCTTGACGAGAGTATTGATATCAAAACCATCTATCATCTCTCCACTTTTGGAATCTCTTACTTTTTTTGCAGAGAGTTCATCTACTCTCAGTGTGATCCCTTCTGCCAACATCTCTTTGAATGCTGCATTGAAACCCTCAGTATCATTGCTATCGAGTTTTTGCATTTTTTCTACTGCCGCAATAGAGATATTTTCGATAGAGCTTTTAGATGTAATCTTCTCAAAAAAATGCATCCCTTTGGCCTCCTTGATATCTATACTATCAAGTTCAAATTTGAACTTTGAAGAGGCAAAACCTTTTTTAGCCTCTCCTGATGATTTGAATGCCAACTTATCTAGTGTGACACCCATCTCATCTTCATCACGCAGAAGTAGACTTTTTATACTGTATTGAGACTTGAAGTCATAGCTGCTTTTGCCCTCTATCTCATACTCCCCTTCGAGTTTCTCTAGGAGAAATTTGCCTCCGCTTTTTGTTTGGAGTGCAACTCTCTTGATCTCATTGCTGGATGAAGAGAGTCTTTTGTCATCATAGCTGCCATCAAACTTAAACCCCTTGCAGACTAGAGTGAGAGGATCTTCTCCATCAAAAGTGGTCTCTATATCTTTGAGATAGCCTTTGAAGTCAGTGAAGAGTTTATTGATATCTATATGGGCGAGAAAGATCTTCTCCTCAATAACTTTAGTCAACATCTTCTTCTCTTGGGGTGTCGCCTCTGTCGCAACGGAATGCGGGAAAGCTACAGGGTAGATATCGGCAGAGATTGCACTATATATACCCTCAAGATATGTGATATCCATAGCAATTTTCAAACCCCTGTATACCTCTGCCTCTTCTGCAGTGATATCGACTTTTTGACTCTGGAGATAGCGACTTATCATAACTGGGTCTCTGTAGTGTATGACAAAGTGTTCACTCTTATCTTCTACTCTTCTCTCTTCGATAGAGAAACCATTTTGCTGTAGAGTCTGCACCTTTGCGTCAACCTGTTTTTTGAGCAGTTCGATGACTTGACCTGAGCCAAAAATAGTGTAGTAGCCCAGCAGTGCTACAAACAGCACAGCTGCAATGCTAAGTATTTTTTTCATGTTATATTCCTTTTTGTGTGAGTAAAACCTCATCCTATTTGGTTTAAGTATATATTGCTTTCAAATGATCTATTTTGCTTCCCATATTGAGCAGTGTCATATCAGCAAGTACTAGTGCCGTCATAGCTTCACAGACTACAGCCCCACGCAATGCAACACAAGGATCATGGCGACCTTTGAGTTCACAGACAACCTCTTCTCCATCTCTGTTTATAGTCTGTTGAGCTTGAAATATAGAGGGTGTCGGCTTGAAGTGGGTTTTGACTATCAGAGTGTCACCATTGCTGATACCACCCAAAATACCCCCTGAATGGTTGCTTTTGAACCCATCTCTTCTGATGGGATCATTGTTTTCTGATCCTCTCATATGACTAGTGGCTATGCCATCACCGATCTCGACAGCTTTTGCTGCATTGATTCCCATCATAGCCTCTGCCAAGATAGCATCTAGCTTATAGTAGAGGGGCTCTCCCAATCCTATAGGCAGACCTGTAGCGGTGGTGAGTACAACACCACCTACTGAATCATGGTTGTTTTTGGCTTGAAGTATCGCTTCTGTCTGTAGAGGCTCTTTGTCAGGATCGAGTGCCATCATCTTACTGGTTTTTGCATGATCAAAATCAAATCTCTCTGCACTGATCCCATCAACTTCACAAACGCCGGAACGGATAACTACACCTATCTGCTTCAGCAGGAGCTTGGCGATCGCACCGCCGGCAACTCGTGCAGCCGTCTCCCTAGCAGAGGATCGACCCCCACCACGATAATCTCTGATACCATATTTGTGATAGTAGGTGAAGTCTGCATGCCCTGGACGAAAAAGATCTTTGATGGAGTCATAATCTCTGCTCTTTTGGTTGGTATTGAAGATCACCATAGCGATGGGTGTGCCGGTACTCAAACCCTCAAAAGTTCCCGATAGTATCTCTACACGATCATCCTCTTTTCTCCCGGTTTCCAGTGGACTTTTACCAGGTTTTCTCCTATCTAGCTCACTCTGTATAAATCCCTCATCGATAGATAGTCCTGCCGGAACTCCTTCTAGGATGCACCCTAGTGCTTTGCCATGAGACTCCCCAAAGGTTGTCAATGTTAATTTTTTGCCAAATGTATTCATTTCAATCTTTCAAGTGCGATATATGCAGCTCTCTGTTGAGCCTCTTTCTTGCTCTTTCCTTGTGCTGTAGCGATGGTCTCATCATCAAGTATGATGGCTATTTCAAACTCTTTCCTATGGTCAGGACCAAAAGATCGCAGTAGAGAGTAGGTAGGCGTGACACCATGTGTCGCTTGTGTCAACTCTTGGAGTGTTGTCTTATAATCCTTGGATAGTGATGCCAAATCTATCTTTTGGTGAGTCTCATTGAGAAGTTTGATAGCGATACTCTTTGTAGTTTCCAGTCCAGCCTCTAAGTAGATAGCTCCGATCACAGCTTCAAAAGCATTGGATAGGAGAGAGGGTTTGTCTCTTCCGTTATTATTCTCCTCTGCAGGAGAGAGGTAGATGAAATTTCCCAGATCTATATTTCGTGCTATTAGTGTAAAACCTCTCTCATTGACGAGGGAGGCTCTGATCTTGGAGAGTACACCCTCATCTGAATTTGGAAATTTATGAAATAGAAATTCGCCAACAATAAGATCCAATACAGCATCACCCAAAAACTCTAACCGTTCATTGTTGTAGGGTTTTGTATAGCTTTTATGTGTTAAAGCTTCTATGATCAACTGTTTGCTTTTGAAGGTGTAGTCAAGTCTCTCTTCAAGTCTCTGGTACTCTATCATATTTTGCTCCTATTAGGATATTTTATCTTAATGATCCTTGAATCTTCTCTATTAGAGTAGAGAGTAATCTGTTTGAGTCTGTTTTTTTCCGATATTTTCCTCGACCTCTATGGTGTTGAGTGCTAGACAGTTGGGACATCGGGCGAAAGGTACAGGAAAGCTCTGTTTGCATCTTTTGCAGAGATAACTAAAGAGCAGATCTCCCTCTTCGAAACCGTTGATTCTTCCTGCTGCGAGCAGATCGATCGCAAAAATACCGCTCTTTTGAGATGGCTCTTCCAAATAACCCTTGGCAAAATATATAGCCAAGAGAGATGGTTCTTCAGAGATTATATCCAAATCGAGTTGTGAATATGGCAAAAACCACAAAATATCGAGTATGCTATGCAGAGAGCTTCTATCTATTTGAGCCCAAGCCTTATCGGTATCCAGACGAAAGAGCAGAGAGAGGATAGGCCTATAGAGTGTAGGCTCTTCGTTAAGTAGCACTATGAACATATCGATTTTTTGTTCTGGCAAGATACTTTTGTCTACGGCAACTTTTTCAAAATGGAGAAACTTTTCAAGCTCTCTTGTCTCTTCCCCCATAAGCTGCAGTGGCTCTATGACCTCCAGTGCTTTGTCATACTGCTGCATCATCTCATAGACTATCCCCAGCTGATAGAGTACTGCTGAGTTGCGTGGACGCTTGTGAAGCACCTCTGCAAAGATCGTCCTAGCTCTCTCTAGGAAACCGGCATGGAGATAGGTCTGCCCTAGTCTCTCCATCAAATCCCCTTTGTCTACGGGGTTTTGTGTATGTTTTATGAGATATAGATATATATTTATGGATTTATGATACTCTCCACTATTTTCAAATGCTTTGGCTAGAAGAGCAAGCGGCCTGTACATAGCAACATCAAAAGGCATGGTTTTAGTATCAAATGCACACTCTGCACTCTCAAACTTCTCTAAAAACTTCTGTAGTGTACTCTTCTCTTTCTCTTGTCTGTATATACCCCATATATAGGTAAGTACTGCGATCATCAAACTCAAAGTGATGATAAGCAGAATACTAAAAAGAGGATCCCGATATGAGAGGAGAATGCTATCCACTGTGAGCTTTCCTATGGCAAAGATTTTGAACCCTAAATATACAATAGAGGTTACTAAACTAGCATTCATCATTGCATATTTCGGGTTGAATTATTGATATTATACCTCAGGATGTCTCCATTTTGGTTATAATGCACTCCATGATAGACAATGCATCCATAGAATCTCTCAAAAGCAGTATCGATATCATTGATGTAGTAGGCAATTATCTGGAGCTTAGAAAAGCTGGTGCCAACTACAAGGCAAACTGTCCTTTCCATGGGGAGAAGACCCCTAGTTTTGTAGTCAGCCCCTCAAAGCAGATATATCACTGTTTTGGGTGCGGTGCAGGGGGAGATGGCATCAAGTTTGTGATGGAGATCGAAAAACTGAGTTATCCAGAGGCTATAGAGAAGCTCGCTTCACTCTATAACTTTTCTCTGCAATATACCAAAGGAAGCAGTGACTATAGTGAATCTAAGCGTATATTGGAGTCTATACAAAAGTGGTATGTCAAAAACCTTGATTTTAATGAATCTGCCAAAAAGTATCTACACGATCGAGGGATAAGCAATAGTTCGATCGAAGCATTTGAGATCGGCTATGTCGGCAGAGGTCAAGAGGTAATGACTCTCCTAAACAGTCAGCTTTTCCCCCTCCCCAAAGCTGAAGAGGCAGGCATCATAGCCAAAGGTGAGCATGGAGAGTTCTACGCACGATTGGTAGAGAGAGTTACATTTCCTATCTACTCATCCAATGGCTCCATCGTAGGGTTTGGAGGGCGAACACTCACTAATCACCCTGCCAAATATATCAACTCTCCACAAACCAAACTATTTAACAAATCGCGTCTTCTATATGGATATCACAGAGCAAAAGATCATATCTATGCCAATAAAAAGCTTATCGTTTGCGAAGGGTATCTCGATGTGATCATGTTTCATCAGGCAGGATTCAAAGAGGCAGTGGCAACTCTAGGAACAGCACTAACAGCCGAGCATCTCCCTCTCCTGCGTAAAGGAGATCCAAAAATCATACTAGCGTATGATGGTGACAAAGCAGGAGTAGCCGCAGCACTCAAGGCAGCACAGATGCTTAGTTCAGGCGGATTTGATGGTGGGGTTGTTCTATTTCCCGATGGGCAAGACCCAGCAGATATGATAGCCAGCGGAGAGAGTGAAGTCGTAGCAAAACTCCTCAGAGAAGCGAAGCCTCTCATCCCTTTTGCGATAGAAGCTATCTCTCATAGCTACGACCTCTCTGATCCTCGTGCAAAGGAGGCAGCATTTGCCATGGTAAAGAGCTTTCTCTCCACTCTGAGTCAAATCATGCAAGATGCCTATATCCCTATAGCAGCTACCTATCTGGGACTCTCTCCAGTGCTCTTCTCCAAAGATGCCAAACTCTCCAATGTTCATGAGCAATTTAGCCAGAGAAGAGAAGATATCGAGCAGCTTAGTATCTTTAAGACACTGCTTGAGAAACCTACTCTTATAGATGATCTGCTCAATGTGATCGATAGTAGTATGTTTGGTGACTATCAGGAGCTTTTTGAAGTACTCTTGAGAGAAGAGAGAGAACACCCTCTACTAATGGGGCTGGCTATAGATGATAGCATACAGACGATGAGTGAAGAGGAGTTCAAAAAAAGCCTGTTATGGATGCTTACTACCTATTATAAAATGCAGTACCAAAAGATCATACAGGATGGATCTCTATCTTATAAGAAAAAAAGTTTTTTGATGCATAAAATAAAAATGGATATAATGCCAAGATTAAAACGAGGGGAGTTGGTAGCCTATGAGAGCTTTAGCACTATTTAGCGGAGGACTTGACAGTATGTTGGCGATCAGAGCGATCGTAGACCAGGGCATAGATGTCATAGCGATACATATCAAGACAGGATTTGGCGGAACCAAAGATATCTCCCAGCTGATGAGCGAGCGTGCCAAGAGGGCTGGTGCGATGATGGAGATAGTCGATGTGCGAGAGGAGTATATAGAGAAGATACTTTTCGATCCTGTTTACGGGTATGGGAAAAACTTCAATCCATGCATCGATTGTCATGGCTACATGTTCAAGATTGCCAGAGGTCTGATGGAGAGATATGATGCCTCATTTCTCATCACAGGCGAAGTGGTCGGTCAAAGACCTATGAGTCAAAGGTCAGATGCGATCAAACAGGTGACCAAGCTGGCAGAAGACAAAGATGACAAACTTATATTGCGTCCGATGTCAGCCAAGCTGATGGAGCCGACAACCCCTGAGATAGAGGGGTGGGTTGATAGAGAACAACTCCATAGTATCTCAGGCAGGAGTAGAGAAGAGCAGCTTGCTTTGGCCAAAAAGTATGGCTGGGAAGATTATGAGAGTCCCGGAGGCGGATGTCTCTTGACAGAGGAGCATTTCAGCGATCGCATCAGAGAGTTTGTAGCCCATGACGATCTGACAGCAGGGGAGATAGATCTATTGAAGTTTGGACGACACTTTAGACTTCCCGATGGAGCCAAACTTATAGTAGGCAGGAACCAAGAGGATAACGAAGGTTTGCAAAATATACAAAGTGATAAGTATATCAGAGTCAAACTCCCTATAGCAGGACCCTTCTCTCTGCTGAATCGAAGTGCTACAAGAGAAGACAAAGCTTTATCTGCTAAGATAGCGATGACTTATGCACGAAGCTCTGCTAGTGAGAGTTATGATGTAGAGGTGGGAGATGAAGTGTTGACTATCTCTCCATTCGCAGAGAAAAAAGAGGCACATCAGTACCTCTTCAATGCAAAATAATCAAAAGGAAAAGAGAATGGCAACAGCAAGTGCAAAACATATATTGGTAAACGATGAGAGTAAATGCTTAGATCTCAAAGAGCAGATAGTCTCAGGCAAAACAACATTCAAAGAGGCAGCTAGAGATCACTCACTATGCCCATCGGGTGTCAAGGGTGGCGATTTGGGAACTTTCTCTCAAGGTCAGATGGTACCGGAGTTTGACAAGGTAGTATTCAGTGATGAGGTAGGAGTAGTCCATGGTCCTGTAAAGACACAGTTTGGCTATCACCTCTTAGAGATTACAGAGCGAAGTTAATCTACCTCTATAGTATAGGTTTAAACAACTTATGCTAAAATTTCGTCACTTCCAACTCATGGGGAATTAGCTCAGCTGGGAGAGCGCTTCGCTGGCAGCGAAGAGGTCGACGGTTCGATCCCGTTATTCTCCACCATTAATATAGCCCTAAAATACGACTCATACTCCACTTATAAGTTTTTCTTTTTACGCTTAAGTATTGTCTTGGGTGCCACTTTAGGTGCCACTTTTTAAAAAACTACTGTCGATTATTATCAACCCATATCAATTTAGTTGGAGGTACTCAAACTACGTTCCAACTTTTCAAAAGCTTCTAAACGTTTCGTCTTGTCCATTTTTTCCAGATTTAGCATTTTCCACTTTACTGATGGAAGTTGATAAATATTCTCGAACGGCAATAGACCCCAATCAGGATCTCCTTTTTTGAATCCAAGTAAAAATGCTTTATGCTCTACTGTCAATTTTTGATGAAGGAGCTTGATCAGTTCCTCTCTTGTATCTGTCAAAATCTCTAA
>JAYEOM010000128.1:0-1586 GCA_034722955.1 Campylobacterota bacterium | reverse complement strand
CCCAAGGAGTAGTAGAGAGACTACTTTTTGACCCAGATCTCAACCCTTCTATTTTTCGATCTTCCCTTTTTACTCTTATTACTTGCTACTGGATAGGCTTCACCAAAACCTTTGATGTTATTTTCATCTATTTTTATCCCTCGTGATGAGAGGTATATCATAGCCGACTGAGCTCTCTTTTTGGATAATCTGAGATTTGTCTTTACTGCCCCTCGACTATCTGAGAAACCAACGAGATATATAGATTTTTTATTGCTACTATTTTCTCTAAAGTATTTCGCTAAACGCTCCAAATCTTTTTTTGCTTTGTTGTCCAATTTGTCATTTTTGGAGTTAAATCTAAAGTTTGTAGAGAGTCTATAGAGACCTGTAACTAACTTCTTGTACTCTTTTGGCATATCATCGCTTAGGAGAGGTTTGAACTCTTTGATATTCAAATCAACAAAACCTATATTTTCAACTATCTTTTGTCCATCGGCAGAGAGAACAAAATCTATAAATGATTTGACATTATTGCTCATATCCTTTTGTGTATAGAGATAGAGTCTACGAGAGAGAGGATAATCCTCTGTAGCTACTGTATACTTATCTGGTCTTATGGTAGTCTCGCCATCTGATATAGCTAACTCTTTTGAGTTGAGGATGTATGGCAATCCTCCAAAACCTATACCATTGACATCATTGGATACATCATTGGATAGTTTTGTATTATCTTCATATCTTTTGGCATCACTTTTGAGTGGCTCTTTGTTGAGGATGAGTTTGTTGAATGTATCCCAAGTACCTGATTGTTTGTCTCTAGCGTAGAGATTGATAAGCCCATCATCTCCATCTAGATGCTTCCAGCTATTGATCTTGCCTGTAAATATATCTTTGAGTTGTGTTGTATTGAGCTTAAAGATAGGATTTTTTTGATTTATAAATACTGCGATACCATCTATAGCTATGACATGCTCATTGGTTATAGATTTCATATTGCCATATCTTTGTAGTGCTACTACCTCTTTATCTTTGACTCTTCTTGATGCCATTCCTATATCGCACAAGCCTGCATCAAGATCCTTGAAAGATGTCGATGATCCATATGCAGCCAAGCCAACTTTGATATTTTTGTTGTTGAGGAGTGCATGTATCTCACTCTCTTCACTCCCCTTACTCACTGATACTATATCACTTGCCCCTAGCTTTTTGAGATATGCTTCTATAAGTGCTGGAGCCAATTTTGCACCTATAGTATTGGAGCCATGGAGTCGTAAGAAAAAATCAGATTTTTTATCTTTTGTTTTGACCGCTACTTTGGTACTTAGTGCGGCATTTTCATCTATCTTTGTGATGTCACCCACTGTACCTATTTCACCATTTTTTATCTTTATATAGTAGTTACCATTGATATACTTGATGATATCTGTAGAGATATGTGTATTTGTAACAAAACTTATATAGTCCTTATCATTTTTATTGCTTTTATATTTTATCTGGATAATTTGCGATTTTGGTATCTCAAAAATATGGTATCCACTCTTGACTGCGTCTATCTTTGCCTCAAAAAATGTGCCATCTTTGAGATGAATAGATTCGCTGTATCC
>JAYEOM010000127.1:0-8556 GCA_034722955.1 Campylobacterota bacterium | reverse complement strand
TTTCCCACTTTAATGTCTGCTATTACGAAGGACTTTTCTTTTTTCTTAAAAGACTATAGAGAATTTACATTTCTATTGTTTTTTAATTATATGAAAGGAAAATTATTGGAAGATTATACAAAATCTATTGATGGAAAAGTTTTACATTATTCCTATTGGATGTATGAGTGGAGCACGATATTAGCAATTCTAAAAAATAGAAGAATCATTAATTTTTTAATTGCACGAGGACATGGTAATGATATCTATATGGAAAACTATGGAAAATTTAATGTTATTAAGAATGGTATTACAAAAACATTTGGTTCTTATGCAATCAGATTTAGAAATTTTGAACTGAAAAATATTGATTACTTATTTCCAGTCTCTATACATATGGAACAATACCTGCACAAAAAATATCCAGAGTATAAACATAAAATTAATAAAATGTATCTTGGAGTGCCAGATAGAGGACATAATCCCTCACAGATGGATATTTTCAGAATTGCTACTGTGTCAAATGTGATACCTCTTAAACGTGTTTTAAGAATGATTCAAGTTTTAAAACATATTAATATTGAAATTGAGTGGCACCATTTTGGTTCAGGTCCGCTTTTTGACACTCTTAAACAGCAATCAGAGGAGCTTCAGATTGATAAAAATAATATTTCAGTAAAGCTTCACGGACATGTACCAAACAATAAACTAATAGAATTTTATAAAAAAAACCATATCTCAGTACTCATCAACTTAAGTATTAATGAAGGAGGTGCTCCTGTCTCTATTACAGAAGCATTAAGTATGGGAATTCCTGCCATCGCTACTGATGCTGGAGGAAATTCAGAGACCCTACACGATAAAGAATATCTTATCAAAAATGACTTCAAAGATAAAGAAGTCGCATATAAAATTATGGATATTTTTAAAATGGATGAAAAAGAATATATGCAATTAAGAAAAAAAAGCAAAGTACATCACAAAAAATTCTTTGGTGCAGAAAGTAACTACAAAGAATTTATTAGTAATATAATTTTTCTTTATAAGGAGGCAAGATGAATGTTGGATACTTTACATTTGCAAACATTCGTATAGCAGAAACATTTATATACGATCTGATCCAGGGACTAGAAAAAAAATCTGATCTTACATGGTTCAGTGGTCAGAAGTCAATAGATGAAAAAGTTGCCAAACATCAGGTCTCTGCTGGTTTCTCCCCCTATGAGTCAAGATTTCCAAACTGGGTATTTAAAATAGGACAACTCAAAGGAGGAACCGGTTACCGATGGAGGATGAAGTTGCGTTTGGCTTTGGCAAAAAAAGCATTGGCAGATTTCCCAGAAGACAGACTGCCAGATGTGGGTTATACAGAATTTTTAACTACAGCTATTTTATTGAGAGAGTTCTTTGAGGAGAAGGGTATTCCTTATGTAGTACATGTACACGCATATGACATCACCTCAGAGCTCAATGACCCTGAGTACAAAAAAGAGATACAAAAAGTATTTTGTTCAGCCAGTAGTATCATTGCACCTTCCGAGTATATTAAAAAACTGTTGATATTGGAAGGGTGTCCTTCTGAGAAAGTACATGTTGTAAGACTTGGGATCGATACAGATAGTATCATACCTATGAGTTGGGAAGAGAGATTAATAAATGTACCTTCTATAGTATTTTTGGGAAGACTAGTTGAAAAGAAAAGTCCTATTGCACTTATTTATGCTTTTGAGATTGTAAAGAAAAAGATTCCTGATGCAAAACTAACAATTATTGGGCAAGGCAATTTGCAACAGGAGATAGAAGAGTGTATTCATTCTTTAGGGCTTGAAGATAGTGTGACTTTGACAGGAGCACTCTCGAGAGATGAGAGTTTCCCGATCATGAATCAGCATTGGATATATGTTCAGCATAGCATCACTACACTCAATGGTGATAGAGAGGGTGCACCTGTTAGTATCTCTGAAGCATCTGCACATGCCCTTCCTGTAGTCTCTACAATACATAGTGGTATTCCTGAACAGGTCATTGATGGAAAGACAGGTTTTCTTGTTCAGGAGTGTGACTATGAAGAGATGGGGGAACGCATCATTGATTTGATAGAAAATCCAGAGCTTACTGAAAAAATGGGAAAAGCGGGAAGAGAACACATTAAAGAGTTAAATGACCCCCAAAAGAGAATAGATGCTGTTTATGATCTGTTGGAAAAGGCATCTTCGTAAAAGATAGATTTTGTCAAGTACTTCATCTATATCTTTGTCAGGAAAGTATAAAAGTTCAAACGCATAATTTTTTATGGTATTGAAGTATTATCAAAATTTTAGTTCAGCCTGTAACCTCTCTGCCTCTCTTATATATATATTTAGTTCATTAGCATCAGATATACTATATCTATCCTCCGTGAGTATATACTGATGCAGCCATCGATCTACAAAGTATACATTTAGGTGTGTAGGATCCATAAAAGATGAGTATTCAGATTTGTCATCTCTCGCATCTGTCATGCCTGGTATATGATAAAATAGTTTGATATTTTGGATGCCACCGTCTAGAAGTGATGAGAAAAAAGGAGATAGTTTTTTGAAATTGATAGTTTTGAAAAATGCATCACTAGTTACAGGTGTAAAAAAGGTGATCTTTTTATGATGATCTTTTGCCCACCTATCTATCTCAAGAATACCATTGATAAGCTTATCATCATAGCTATAGATGATCTCATAAGGGTGATGTGGAAATCTACTATGCTGTTTTTTATCTATATGCTCCATGCTGCCATCTTCGTTTAGATAGCCTGCCAGAGTAGAGTGGTTGTTTACTATATCCTCAATAGTTCTCGTTAGCTTCTCTATAGTCAGTATGGGGTAGTCTATTTTCCACTTATCATACTCTATAAGTTCTCCCTCTTCTCTATCTGCTTTTGCTGATAAATCGATACAGTATAGTATCTGCTCTATATGGTTGATCTGTTTAGTGTCGAGTTGATGGAGAAAGTTGAGTATATCTCCCGGTTCGCCATATATATTGTGAAAATTTAGTAGATCCTCTCCTAGCATCTTGGATGATATCTTGTGTATTTGAGAAGTACCGAAGAGCAGTGTATATCTATTCTCTTTTAGTGCTTTGAACTGCCTTCTAGAGTACTCTTTGGTATAGAAAAACTTCTTTTTGGTTATACTATGCAAAAAAACTTGTTCAGGATTGACCAGATAGTAGAGTAGGTATAGTAGAGTATAAGAGACTATAAAAAGAGAGAGAAATATGTATGTAAATTTTTTTGGGTTCATGCCAATCCTAAAAATTAAAATATAAAAAATCTGAGTATCTATTGATAGAGATGATAGCTATAAAAGAGCATAAAAAGATAAACAGAAGGTCTCTAATACTAAACCTAAAACCATGAAGTAACTCTATCGAATTTTTAAATAGAAGAACCATAATAAACCCTCCTGTATTCCATATGATAGCCTTGGCTCCTCCATCTCCGCCTATACCCATCTGCATCATCCATTGACCAAATGTAACACCATAGCTATCTAGGAATGCCAACTTGGAGTGCAAAGCTCCCGGTAGTGCTATGCCAGTCAAGCCAAACATCCCATCTAGTACCTTCATAGCATCATCCCAATTCTTGGCACGGAAAAATACCCAAGCTATGTTGACGAAGTTAAAAGTAATAAACCACGATACAACAGTAGGCAGCTTGATACCAAGCTGATCCCAAAGCTTCTGTATCACCAATGCCAAGCCATGCAAAAAACCCCAAAATATAAAAGTCCAACCAGCCCCATGCCAAATACCACCTATCAAAAAAGTCACCATCAAGTTGTAAAAAGTCCTAAATCTTCCCTTCTTGTTCCCCCCTAGAGGTATATAGATATAGTCCCTGAGAAAACGGCTCAGAGTTATATGCCACCTCCTCCAAAAATCCTGTATGCTTGTAGCTTTATATGGTGAGTTAAAGTTGATAGGTAGTTTGATATTGAATAGAAGTGCAGCACCTATAGCCATATCAGTATAGCCACTAAAGTCAAAGTAGAGTTGAAAGGTATAGGATAGTGAAGTTGCCCAAGCTTCAAATAGATTGAGAGTAGTTGATGTATCAAATCCAGCCTTAGCCCATATAGCAAATGTATCTGCGATGACTACTTTTTTAAAGAGTCCGATGAAAAAGATGAAGAGTCCCATAGCGATATTACGATAATTTTTTATTTTATTTTTGCTTTTGGCAAATTGGGGCATCATCTCTGCATGGTGGACGATAGGACCTGCTATAAGTTGAGGGAAGAAAGTAACAAAGTTTGCATAGTTTAAAAAATCATACTCTTTTGTCTCTCCCCTGTAGCTATCTACTAGATAAGCTATCTGCTGGAAAGTGAAAAATGAGATAGCCAATGGCAACACCAAGTGGAGCAGAGGTAGTTTGCCATCTGTGATCAGGTTTATATTGTCTATCAGAAAATCAGCATATTTGAAGTATCCTAGCAGAGCCACATTGGCTATGATACCAAAGATCAAAATACTCTTTTTACTGATTTTAGCGTGTTCACTCTTTTTCGATAGTGAGAGACCTACAATATAGTTGAAGAGTATAGAAGCTAAAATGATAGGCAGATAAGCAATATTCCACCAGCTATAAAAGAAGAGTGAGGTGAAGACTAGGAGTGCCTTTGCTGCTTCAGTCAGTCTTTTACTGTTAAGATAGAAGTAGACAAAGAAAGTAAATGGTAAAAATGCAAATATAAATTGGTAACTGTTAAATAGCAAGGTTAACTCTAGTTACTACTTGATGGTATAGATCTCAGATACCTCACAAGATCTTCTCCTTGTAGATATGGTAGATCTATACGATGTATGATCCTCTTTTGCGGATTATATGTTTGGTTGAACCTGTTACCTACCAACACTAGACTTCTATCTTTGTCATCTGAATCCTCAAACAGATCAAACAGTTGCAGTGATCTGCTCTTTTGTCTATCAAATGGAACTACCCAGTATCTTGACTCTATATCCAGATGTCTGCATAGTGCCTCTTCGCACTCATCAAACTCACTCTTGAAGTTGCCGATATGGCTATCTTCACTGATAGGATAGTGTGCTGATGAGTGGTTGCTTATCTCCCAGCCGTTTCGGTATAGAGTTCTGATACCCTCTACAGTATCAAATATCCTAAATGCATCTTTTCTGGCATACTCTGCACAAAAATCCCTATATATGGAGTCTATATCTTCCACGATCTCTAGGGAGAATCGGTTCATTGTAAACTCTTTGACCGATTTGTCTATCGTATAGCCATATTTTCTCAGTCTGCTTCTGAGAAATCTAAGTCCGTCAGTTTGGCTAAGATAGGAGAGCTTTGATCTCCAAAACATCTCTTGTCTCAGCATAAATCTAGAGTTGATAGAGATGGCACCCTTGAGATCATAATCATCCATGAGAGGCATAGCATACTCTCTCACTCCTGCAAAGCCATCATCAAACCAGAAGCTAACCAGAGGCTCATCTATATCACCTGAAGAGTATCTCTCAAAACCCTCCTGCACGGAGATAAGTTTTGTATGTCTGCTCAGCTCTTGCAAGTGACCGCTGAAGATATCTGGTGAGAAGCTGCCACCTATACCTCTAATAAAAGAGTTCTCTTCCCAAGAGATATCATGGTAGTTCAAAATATACCAACCTTTTTTCATCTAAAAGCTCCTCTTTTCGTTGAGTGCTACACGAAGCCATCCTGCATTGAAGTCTCTAGCTACTGCTTTTGCAATTTGAAGATTGTATCTCTTGTTTAGGTAAGTCATCCCTGCTGATTTTGGCTGATCAAATACTATGACCTCCTTGTTGGATATGATCTCTTTAACAGAGCTGATCATGAGTTCTGTACCTAGAGCTACACTCCTTAGAAAAACAGTCTCTATAGTATCTGTAGGAAATATGCATGGATTTGATCGTCTTAGGATTTGACCTGCGTCCGCTCCTGTATTTGTGATATGAACTGTACTGCTGACATGGTTGAGTTCGCGATGATATAGTGCCCAGTGGATAGTGTTGCTGCCTTTTAGCAGGGGTGAGTGACCTGCATGTTGGTTGATAGCAGCACCTCTTATACTCTCTAGTAGTGGTTTCTTGTAGAGTGGACCACTTAGAGTTAGGAAAAAATAGGGATCATGTTTTTTTATCTCATCTACGAACTCAGCAGTATGGAGATCGTCAGGGTCTATTTTGATCGGTATTAATCTAGTAGTTTTTTGAAGCTTCTCTACCTCAAGAGCAAATAGCTTCTCCTCTGCTTCAGCCATTTTTTTATCGGTTTTTCGTATAAAAAATAGTCTGTAGTAGAGATCTGAACCTAGCGACTTGATCCTGTCAAGAGTATGTGAGAAGCCATATTTTTTTATATTTTCAGGTAGCTCTCTTGTGAGAATATCTATAATTTTTTCTATTTTAGAAGATGAGTGTTGATCATCTTGTTTGGTTTTTTGATTTTTTTCCAATCCATTGTTGTGTGGAGTCACACTATTGTCTAGTTCATACCAAGCCAAAACTCTATCATCAAACTCTTGCAGTAATCTATAGGCAAATCTTTTGTGTCGCAACTCTTTTCCTGTCACTATGACAATAGTATGGCGATCTGTTTTGGGGAGCGTGATAGTCTCACCATTTAGTTCTGTAGGCAGCATAGTCTCTGTTGATTCTCCTTGTTTATGGTATTATAGCTAAATATATTTATCTCCGCATTAGATTATATCGGGTATAATATTAAATATTTCAAAGGAGAGTATAACTTATGCTAAAAAAACTACTACTATTTACACTGTTATTGACTTTCACACTTAACGCTACAGCTCCTACGCAGGCAAATGTCACTAGGCTCTATGTCGCGATATTTGAGCGTGCACCAGATAATGGAGGATTGAACTACTGGGTCGAAGAGTCCGGTCTGGATCTAGAGGGGATAGCTATGAGTTTCTTTGCTCAGGAGGAGACACGGCTGAAGTACCCTGCCGGTACTGATGTGGCAGAGTTTGTTATCGCTGTCTATGAAAACCTCTTCAATCGTCCTCCCGATCCACTGGGTATATCATATTGGATTTTGGAGCTTGAGTCTGGCAATATCCCACGATCACTATTTGTACTCGCAGTGATCAACGGTGCCCAGGGAGACGATGCTGTCATCTTGAGAAACAAGACTATGATTGGTGTGGCATTTGCAGATGCAGGGTTTGATGATGCTAGTGATGCGGAGTGTGTTCTTATCGGTATCACAGCAGATTTGTCAAGCGTGACACTATCCATAGAGAGGATCAAACAGTTAGAAGCAGGGGAGCCTTGTGTCGTAGAGAGGAGACTTGAAGATTATGAAGATGCAGGTATTACCGGTGTGACAGAGGAGAATCTAGATGAGGTCAATGAGAAGACATCAAGCTTGGCACTAGATGATGCAGAGGATCTCAAGGAGATACAAAAGATAGTAGATGAGATAAATGATCCTACAGGAGATGATAATCTACCGGTTGCCGATGCAGGACCGGACCAGAGTGACATCGCTGTCAACTCTAGAGTCTATCTGGACGGTTCTGCCAGCTCGGATCCTGATGGTAGTACCTTGACTTATCTATGGAGTATCATCCAGAGACCGGATGGAAGTCAAGCTACACTCTCAAACACAGGCTCTGTCAAGCCGACTCTCATCGTCGATAAAGCAGGTCTATACAGAGTAAAACTGACTGTAAACAATGAGCACAATAACTCTTCAGATGAGATGAATATCGCTGTATTGTCCGTCAAAAAAACAGGACAGACGAAGAGTTATAACTCTAGCGATATTGAAGTGATAGATGGCAGTGTTGAAGATGACGGTTTTTATCAGACAGGTATCCGATCAAACTATACTAGAGATGCTGGTCAAAATACGGTCACAGATCATATCACTAGGTTGATATGGCAAGACAACAGTGATGTCAAAACAGTTACAAAACAGTGGAATACTACTGACAATTATAATGCTGGAAATTATGACAATACCTCAGGAGATACGGCAGCTACATACTGCTCAGGTTTGACACTAGGTGGTTATAGCTGGAGATTGCCTACTATCTCAGAACTCAAGGATATAGCAGATACGAGCAGATCGGGTATCACGATAGATAGTACATTTATCAATACAGAGGCAAATTTCTATTGGTCATCGACAAGTTTTGGTACTGCCGCCTGGGTTGTAAACTTCTCTAACGGAAGCAGTGGTACTTTTCCTGAGAAAAATAGATCTCTTTATGTCAGATGTGTTAGTGATGGTGTGTGATATCTATGAGAGATAGTAAACATATAAATGAGGGTATAGATATGAGAAAAATTATTTTGATAGTAGTGAGTCTGAGTAGTATGATCTGGGCTGACTTTAGCAGAGACTCCCATGGTATAGTCACAGATAGTGCCACTACACTAGAGTGGCAAGATGATAGATTTCCAGTTGCAAAAAATTGGGAGAGTGCTATCAACTACTGCAAGACTCTTGACCTGAATGGAACAGATTGGAGACTTCCCAACATTAAAGAGCTCTTCTCCATCGTAGATAGAGACAGGGGCGAT
>JAYEOM010000126.1:0-1616 GCA_034722955.1 Campylobacterota bacterium | reverse complement strand
CAAGCCTACAAAGATGGGTATTCTCAACAGATGATTGCTAAAGTATTGGGAATAACACAACAAGCTGTGTTTGCTGCGATCAAGAGGAGTAGGAGATGAGTTGTAGTTGTTACCTGACCCCTTTCTACCCTTTCTACTTGACCCCTTTCTACTAGGTGAGCACCCCTTTACACTGCTAGCCACACTCCTAAATAACCACCAAGAAGTCATACCGTGTGCTGTACACTCCAAACTCAAAAAAGAGTACCACTACGAAGGTATACAAGAGCTACTAGAAAAACCACTCAGCAAAAAAGAGCAAAAAGAGCTGGAGGCAGAGCAAAAAAAGAGAATAACCCAAGAGGAGCATAGCTTCAGACAAAGCAAGGAGACTACACTGGAGATGCACTTCATAAACAGTGCCGATACTGCATCAAGGAACTCTGCCATCCTAAGAGCACTGGAGGATGGATACGGTCAAGCAGATATAGCCAGATACCTTGGTATCTCTGCCGCTTTGATTTCGTATGTATTTAGGAGTGCGAATAGTGATTAGCGGTTTGTTGCCTGACACTTGTCCTGCCAAAAGGAGAAATCATTATACTCTACTTAGCTGCTTTGTTTTATAAAATTACTATGCTCCTCAGAGAGTATCCAACTAGAAACAAAACTTCTGAGTCATATTGGTATATTTGTTCTTGTGAAGTTCCTAAACTGAGAATCATAATAAATATAATAATTTAAGCTTTTTCTACTTGACATACTGAACATATGTTCGCTATAATATAGGTATATGTTCAAAATAGGATAAAAAATGAGTGGTAGAAAGAGAATAAATAGAAATATAGAAGATGATTTAAGTGGTGTTTGTTTTAAGCTCTGCGGTATTTAGAGAAAAGATTTTTAGTGAGTTTAGGGTTTCATTCATTGGCATTGGAGTTAGGCTACCCCAAGAAGATATCTTCGTAGATAGTCTATGGGACAAAGTAAAAGATTTTTTAAATAAAAATAGGAGACAAAATGAAAATAGTATTAGCAGTAGACACAGATAGACAAACGATAGTAAAAAGAACAGGGCAAGCAGCATTTTTTGCCATATATGAAGATGAGAATCTAGTAGAATTTATTCCAAACCGTCATGGACAAGGTGAACATGGAAATGGAACACCTCAGGGAGGAGCTCATCATAAGCATAATCACTCACATGAAAATATGGGACACGCTGAGCATACCAATGAACATAAAAAAGATCTTTTAGGGCTCAAAGATTATGATATTATTTTAGTTCAAGCAGTTGGTGAAAATATGAAAGAAGCACTAGAATCAATAGGTCTTAAAGTTAAAAAGATAAGACAAAAACATGGCTCAACTGCTGATGAAGTGATAAAAAACTTTTTAGCTGGAAATATATAGGCAGTTGAGATGTTGATTTTAGGAGTCCTTTGATGAGTAAAAAAGCTCTCAATCTTTCTCAACTTTAGATATAATAGTAAATGGCAATAAATAAAAAGGCTCTGTCTACATTAAAGGTTGACAAACCATATTCCTCCTAGAAACTACCCCTAATAACTTCTCAGGTGTAATAGATTTCTCTTTGTCAAGTAAACGCATCCAACCTAAATAACTCTCAAGATATT
>JAYEOM010000125.1:0-8690 GCA_034722955.1 Campylobacterota bacterium | reverse complement strand
CCTGAGGGTTCTGCTATTATCCTCACCTCTCTAGCAGGGTTTGTTACTCTTCAGCCTGACTATATAGGATTTGGAGATTCACTAGCAGAGTATCACCCTTTTGTGATGAAAAAATCTTTAGCTAGTGTAACTATTGATTTTATCTATGCTGCCAAAAAGTTTGCAAGTGATAATGGTATCAATCTCAATGGTCAACTCTTCTTGACTGGTTACAGTGAAGGTGGTTATGCTGCTTTAGCTACACTTCAATCTATAGAGAGTGACGACAAGCTACAAGTTACGATGGCTGCACCTATGGCAGGTCCATATGATGTAAATACCACAGCATTTAGCATGTTGAGTCAAGATATAATGCCTATACCATCATATATGGCAGATATTGCATACTCTTATGCTTTGACCTATAATCAACCTATAGAGAGTATCGTTAATGAACCTTATGCTTCGCAGCTAGCAGATCTCTTTAGTGGTGAGTATGAACGAGTAGTGGTAGATACCTATTTGACTACTCAAACTACGGGTGCAGATGGACTCTTTAATCCTCTCTTTGTTCAAGACTTCTTTACTAATGATACCAATTGGTTTAGGGAGGCTATTGTTGTAAACAGCGTACACGCTTGGGCTCCACAAACTTCTGTACGACTTGTGCATTGTAAGGGGGATGATGTCATTCCTTTTGGTATGTCTGAACTAACAGAGGGTACGATGAAAGCATATGGTGCCAATGATGTAGCAGTTATGCCTGTTGAGGCTCTTCTTGGGATAGAGGAGTTAGGGCATGTTGCGTGTGGATTACCTGCGTATAGTCTCACAGCTCAGTTATTTACAACTGTTCGTCAAGCTACGATGAAATACTAAGGATAAAATATGAAACTAAAAAAAACAGTAATGCTAAGCTTTGTAACTAGTTCACTAGTAGTTGCTAGTGGATATAAAATCCCCGAACAGTCTCTAAACTCCATGGCACTAGGAGCAGCGTATGTGGCTCACACCACAGACGCAGACAGTGCATACTTCAACCCTGCCAATATGAGTTTCATGGAAGATTATCACTTTTTTTCAGGTGGATTGACATTGGCACATCTGCCTTCTGTAGAGTATACACTTATGGCACCATATTCAGGTGAGTCTAAAGAGGAAAATATCCTCATACCTAACTTTCACTATGTAGCTAAAGCAATGGGTAATTTGCGTTGGGGTGTGAGTGTGACAGCACCAGGTGGACTTACCAAGAGATGGGATACTCCATACCAAAAGATGTATGCAGAGGAGTTTACACTCAAAAATGTAGAGATTAACCCAGTACTTGCATACCGGATCAGTGATAACTTTAGTATCGGTGGTGGATTGCGTTTTGTATATAGTGAGGGAGTTGTCCACAGTGATGGTGGAGATATAGCACCTATCAAGCGAGAGATGGAGGGTGACTCTTTTAACTTTGGATATAACCTAGCGATGACCTATAAGCCTACCTCAGACATCAATCTAGCTGTTACATACCGCTCTACTATAGACTTAAAAGAGGAGGGCGAAGCCAATCTATACTTTGGCGGCATAGGTAGGCAGTATGATGCTTCCGTTACAGTACCTCTGCCTGCCGCTCTCAATATCGCTATTAGTAAGACTTGGGAAGATAGATTTACGCTCGAGTTTAATTATGAGAGAACTTACTGGTCAGACTATGAGACACTTGACTTTAACTATGGCTCTACTATCCTCTCACCTTTGCAACCTATCTTTGACGCTCCACTTGCAAGAGATTGGGTAGATACAGATACTTATAGAATCGGTGCAACCATAGAGATGGACAGTGGCATCACAGCAATGTTTGGTTTTGCTATAGATGAAAACCCTGTGCCCTCAAAGACTATAGGATTTGAACTTCCTGATAGTGATGCCAAAATCTTCTCTATGGGCTTTAGCTATCAACAGACCAAAAACCTCTCTTGGGGTATGGCATTTCTCTTAGATGCCAAAGAGTCTCGCAGTATAAAAGCAGGTGAAGCAGAAAATATGATCTTAGCTAATGGTGGTGGTTTTAGTGGTGGGGGTGCATATCTCACGACTGTAGGTGTATCATACAAGTATTAATTATGTTTATAGTATCTCTAAAGAAGAGTATAAATTTCATTCATTTTAGTGTGACTATAGCTAATTAAGCTTACTATTAAAAAATGAAAAAAACAGAAGATAAAATTATATACCATACTATCGTTATTGGTGCAGGTATAGCAGGATGTATGGTGGGGTATATGCTCCATCAAAAAGGTGTCAAAGTGTTAGTACTAGACCGCAGTAGTGTCGCTGCTAGTGGTGGTTCTGGGGCAGCTGGGGCTTTTGTCTCACCCAAGATAGGCAAAGGATCCGCACTACAACAACTCACTAACCAAGCCTATCTTTTTGCCAAAGATTTCTATCGTGATAACTTTCCTGACTATTTTCATCAATCAGGCGTTATTCGTATACCCAAAGATGAAGTGGATGCTAGAAAATTTACAGAGTATGAAGCCTCCAATGAGACACCCTACAAAAAACTATCTACCAAAGCCCTCAAAGATATGGGCATCAATGGTTTTGATAGTTTTTTCTTTGATGAAGCTGGAGTTTGTGATGCTCCAAAACTGTGTAAGGCTATATTATCTACACTAAATTTTAAACAATCTCTTGTTGATAATATTATAAGAGTTGGGGAACATTGGCAGATAGGAGACTACAAAACAAAAAATATTATTTTGGCAACTGGATATGAAAACACTCTTGTAGATATGCGATATATGGGTGTCAAGGGGACCTGGGGATCGCGTGGGGACTATCGCAGTAGCTTAAAACTAGATAGTTGTATGCACAAAAGCATCTCTGTCTCTGCCAATATAGAGGGTATCATAAAACTAGGAGCAACCCATGTCAAATCCAAAGAGCCATGTATGAGTTGCAATGGTGAGCCACTATCAGGACTCTTTGAGACGGCTTCTAGCATGGTAGATACGAGTGATTTTGAGCTTGTAGAGACATTTTGTGGTATGCGTGCTGGCTCAAAAGACTATTTTCCTCTTGTCGGTGAGGTTATTGATGTAGATACGATGTTTTCACTCTATCCCAAAATCACCTCAGGGTGCAAGATAAAAGAGCCTATAGCTAAACTAAAAAACCTCTATATCTGCAACGGCTTAGGAGGCAGAGGTTTTGTCTTTGCTCCACTGATGGGAAAGATGCTAGCAGAGCATATCATAGATGGCAAAAGCATTGATAGTAGAGTCAATCCTGATAGACTGTTTTTGAAATGGTGCAGGAAGAGTAAGGGGTTAAATAGTGAATAGAGAGAATGTCATCTTCATTGACTTTGAAATATTATTATAAAACTAACGATATTGAGATCATTTGGGACTCAAATAGCAGCTAACCAGTAGCTCAATTGGACTTGATAGCAAATCATAGGAGCCAATAAGTTCCATAAGGGTTACTTGCTGGCTCTATTGCATAGTTCGGGTTTAAAGTGAGGCATAGTAGTCGATCTCTATTGGACATCTTCATCGGGCTTGCCGGGAAACTCCCCTTTGATCAACCCAGCTTCATAGAGGAAAGGGGAGGGGATGAAGTCTATCTTTTTGATGCGATCTGTTTTTGCCATAGATAGGGAGAGTCTATCTTTGGCTCGTGTCACTGCTACATAAAAGAGTCGCCTCTCCTCCTCTATGCTGCCACCTTTGCTCATGAGCTTACGGTTTGGGAACCTACCATCCATCAGATCAACGACAAAGACTTCACTAAACTCAAGCCCTTTACTAGCATGAACAGTCAAGAGATTGACCCCTTCCCCTTCACTGAGTTCACTGCCGCCCAAGACCATAGCATTGACAAAACGGCGTAGATCTTTGTATTGGGCTGAGAGATTTAGCAGGAGTTTTGCTTTGCGTATTATGCGTTCTCTTGAGAGTCTCTTTTTCTCCTCATCTATCTCACCGCTCTTGAGCATCGCTCTCTGTGTAGAGAGTTGTTCGATGATCCCCTCATATAGTTTTGATGAGATAGCTTTTTGGAGGATGGTAGAGGGGGTTTTACTCTGTCTGACAGACTTCATAAAGAGATAATACTCCCTAAAAAAGAGTAGTCCCTCCGTACTAAGTCGGGGATGTTTGAGTATAGGATGAGCTCTGATCTCTTCACTGAGATCTATCCGGGCAAAGCGACTGATAGAGCCTATCTCAAGATCATCATCAAAGAGTCCAAGTTGGATATTTTTGTTTGGGTTGAGTCTGGGTAGATCAAATATAGTCGGGTGGAGTACTCCTCTACTGAGATCTCCCTCTCCAAAGTGTATAAAGCATTGAAAAAACTCTTTAGATAGTGCTGAGCCAACACCTTTGGCATACTCAAAGATATGTATAAATGCCATCATATCCTTGGGGTTGACCATTAGAGCCATCATATCTAGGAGAAACTTCACCTCTTTGGCTTCGAAAAAGCTAGTTCCCCCTTTTCGCTTGCAGGGGATACCCAACTCTCTGAGACTCGCTTCGATCCCATCGGCACTGGCATTGTTTCTAAAGATCACAGCTATCTGGTCGTTTGGTAGATGAGTTGTTTTGATAGTATGTGCTATCGCTTGATATTGATCGAAAAGTTCATTGTACATCAGGAGTCGCGGAGGATGACTCTTCCCCTTGCGTCCCACCTCCAGCTTTTTGGGATAGATACGCTTGTTTCGCTCTATGACTCTGTTGGCCAGCGACAGTATGGGAGCAGTTGATCTATAGTTGGTCTTTAGTGTAAAGACTTTGGCACCAGTATAGCGATCTGAAAATGTACCGATATTTTCTATATTGGCTCCATTGAAAGCATAGATACTCTGATCATAATCCCCTACACAAAAGAGTGATCTTGGTTTGAGTGTATCTATAAGAGCACTCTGCAGAGTATTGGTATCTTGATACTCATCTACCAGTACCTCCTCAAAAGGAATACTGCTCTCTTTCAGATAGGTTTTGGTCCAAAGTAGCAGGTCATTGAAAGATACAAAACCATACTCTCTCTTGACCGATTCAAACTCCTCTGTGATATGGAGATATATATCCATCAGAGGTTCATGGTCAGGGTATAACTCTAAAAACCAACTATCAAAGCTCTCTAGTGATGCATTTTGATAAAGAGTATACATATCGTAGAGATAGATAGAGGAGAATGGCTCTACATCTAGATTGAGGCGTTGAAAATTGCGTTTTTCATAAATACTGCGAAAAAGAGTCTTGAGTTCTCCGGGTTGTTTTAGTGCAACATTGGGATATCGATCTTTCAGCCATCTATAGCTTACAGCATGAAAAGTACCAGATTGGATCTTGCTGACGATTGATTTTGGGAAAAAACTCTCCAATCTAGCTATCATCTCACCAGCTGCTTTATTTGTAAATGTAAGAAGCAGTATCCCAGATGGATCGACATCACTCTGAAGGAGATGAGCAATACGACCTACTATAGTCGAGGTCTTGCCTGTGCCTGCACTAGCGATGATGAGATTGTAACCTAGGGGTGCCTTGGCAGCACTCAGCTGCTCACTATTGAGTCTGCTGAGTGGCATTGAGTCTAATTGTAACCGAGGATATAGTAGGTTGGCTTGTGAGGTACTTTTTCTAGAGTTACTTTATACTTCTCTCCCCAGTGTTTAGTTGCTTTTGTGAAGGATTCGATACTATCTTCCGAATCACTCTCTTCGCATTTGATCTTGATATAGTTATACGAACTAGAGAGTGCTATAAAGCCATCATAGTGGTGAATCGCATCTTTTAGGCTTATGAGATGCTTGGAAAATTTATGAAAGCCTGGAGTATTGTCGATGGCTCTAGTCATCTGATCTAGTGTATGCTCATTGATAGGATAATCAAATTGCGTCAAGAGTGCTTCGGGTGTGATATCAATATGCATAAAAATCCTCAATGTGTAAAATAATTTATGAAGAGCGATTGTAACAAGTTTTACTTTAAAAACTCTTACCTGTTGATTATTCCAATTTAGCTATAAGATTTTTATAGTGCTCTAAATTTTGAAATGCCTTTTCATAACGCCAACGGAGGACAAATTCTATAATGAGATTTTTGAGATTAGGATCTATAGTTTCTCCTTTTCCGAAATAACCAAGAGATATATTTTTTGCTTTTTTCTTTCCGGTGGCATCTGGCTCATAAGTGATGGCAATCACCTGTATATATTTCCCAGTTCTGATCATACCGAAGTCTTCCTCTTTGAGACCTATACCGCTGAGATTCATAGCTTTATATAAAAATATCTTATCGAAATCGGGAGACTTTTCAAGAATCTTCAACTCATTATAGAGTTCCCATACTCGTTCAATATTCTCTTCACGAACCTCTTCAGGATTTTCGTTTTTGGTTGAGAGTGTTGTCGTTGACTCTTGCGTCTTCTTGGAAGGTTTGGGATCTTTGGGTTTCGGTTCCTCGGTGGTTAACTCTTTGGACTTCTCTTTAGGTTTCTCTTTGGACTCTTTTTTAGGTTTTTCTTTGGACTCCTCTTTGGATAGAGGTTTGCTAGCAGGCTCTTTTGTATCTGTTTTAGTTTCAGGCTCCAAGTCGGTCACTGCTTCAGATGATATAGATAGACTAGTCTCTAGAGCTTTCTTCTCTGCTAGCTTATCATCTAGTCTGCTTGTCAATGCTTTAAGTTTATCTAAACTACTAGGCATCAAACCCCCCCTCTAAATCTAAGAGTCAGCCTACAGATGAGACTCTTGTTCTTATTTATATATTTACAAATATAATAACAGATATTTGAGCATAAATAACTTAATATATATGATAAAATATCAAAATTCATATTTTTTGATAATACTTGACCAGATTTTATATGAGATTTACTCTAGTTTTGATAAAATACTACGAAATTATCATTGAGGACTCATAATGGACTATCTGCAGATTAGAGGTGGCAAAAAACTAAATGGAGGTGTCACCATCAGTGGTGCCAAAAACGCTGCACTGCCAGTTATTGCGGCTACACTATTGAGTGATAGAGAGGTGATACTGACAAATCTCCCAAATGTAGTGGATATCCGTACACTTCTAAATCTCTTGACGATGCTTGGCGGAGAGGCGGAACATGAGGGTACAGTAGCCAAGATCAACAATGCTACTATCAACTCTACTAAAGCAGTCTATGAGATAGTCTCTCAAATGCGTGCCTCTATACTGGTATTGGGTCCTCTTCTTGCTCGTTTTGGAGAGTGCGAAGTGAGTCTTCCTGGTGGTTGTGCTATAGGTCAACGCCCTATAGATCTACATCTCAAGGCACTCGAAGCGATGGGTGCCAAGATAGAGATCAAAGGTGGTTATGTCCGTGCAGAGGCACCCGATGGTCTACAGGGAGCTAAGATCATCTTTGACAAGATTACAGTCGGTGGTACAGAGAACATCATCATGGCCGCTGCCCTTGCCAAAGGTATCACCACTATCATCAATGCTGCAAAAGAGCCTGAGATAGTCCAGCTATGCAAAATGATACAAGATGCTGGTGTCCAGATAGATGGTATAGGCAGTGGAGAACTTGTCATCCATGGAACAGCTGGAAAACCTCTAACATTCCAGACTACAGAGATCATACCTGATCGTATTGAAGCAGGAACATATCTATGTGCTGCTGCCATCACAAAATCATCTATCACCCTCGACAAAGTCAACCCAGAACATATCCGTACCTCTATCAGCAAACTAGAGTCTATGGGTTTTAGTTTTGATATCTCTAACGACTCTATCACTATACACCCTACAGATACCATCAAGCCAGTTTCACTCATCACTATGGAGTACCCTGGGTTTCCTACAGATATGCAAGCACAGTTTATGGCAGTAGCTGTGATGGCAGACGGAGAGTCTCTGATCGAAGAGCGACTCTTTGAAAATCGCTTTATGCATGTGAGTGAACTCAATCGCCTAGGAGCTGATATCTGGCTCAAAGGAAATATCGCAGCTATTCGCCCTATCAAGGCACTCAATGGCGCTGATGTTATGGCGACAGATCTCAGAGCAAGCTCAGCACTAGTCTTAGCTGCACTAGTCGCACAAGGCACAACCAATATACACCGAATATATCACCTAGATAGAGGATACGATGATCTTGAGGGCAAGTTTGCCAAACTAGGTGCAGATATCATACGACTCAAGGAGTCATGACTACCAGTTATAGATATAAATAGGAGTCCATATTTATAAATATGGATATACGATAAGGAGTTTCAGTAGACATTATGGGTCTGGTGTTGAGTGTTTTGTGAAGCGTAGCTGAATGAAACACTCTTGGCATTTGTAAGCCTTTTTATCGAGGTGGTTTGCTTAAGGTATTTGAGATGTTATTGGATTCAGATTTGATTTCTTCACCAGACCCTAAAATTCCGTAGGGGTAGACCTATGTGTCTACCCACACAACCATCAAGGGCAATCCCTTGTAGTTGTCCTTTTGATGTTGTTTTGGTCACTCCCGTTCATCCTCGGCAATGCCAATAAAATAAAGATTTAAAGTATATATGTCAGGGTGTAGTTTTTTAGGTAGCAGTAGGGGTCTGGTGATTTGTGATGCGTGAAGCGTAGCGGAATGCATCATGAACCACCTGACCTCGGCTAAACACGGCAATGCTACAGCTATCGTTGTATCAAGCCATTCACCGTTGATTTGCCGTTCGAGGTCAGGTT
>JAYEOM010000124.1:0-31310 GCA_034722955.1 Campylobacterota bacterium | reverse complement strand
CTTTTGTATTATCTACCTTGCAGAGAGCTACTATATCAGCTTCTCTCTTCTCTATTCGTTGCAACTCTTTATCTACGAACTCTATATCTGTTACATCAAGTTCTAAAATGTACTTGGATATATCTTGAGTTATGGTTTTGATGGTCTCTTTGGTGGTGATGTCTTTTTTCATGGGATTATTATATCGTAAGTTTTTTGGTTTTTATTTACAGTTACCCCCTCACTATACGGGTCTGGTGATGCATGTTTTGTGAAGAGTAGCTGAATGCAGTAGGGATGTGAGGTGACCCCTACCGCTCTGCTGTTGTGAAGTTCCTAAGTATCTATAGCAACGCGGATATCATTGCGATAGGGGAATACTATTTGTCTAGTTGTACATCTATAGAGAGTGATTCGAACTCTCCTTCAGTCTCTTTTTTGATCTCTATGGCTTTGACACCAATATATTTTTTGACAACTTCAATAATCTCTGCTTTTAGATCATCCATAAAAGGATAAGTTTCATTGTTTCTGTCAGACATGATAGCTATAGTCAATCTATCTTTAGCGATAGAAGCGGATTTTTTCTTTTTTAGCCAAGGAAACATTACTTAAACATCCTTGTAAATTTATTTAGCAATCCTTTGGGAGCTGCTTCTATATCTGCCATAGGGACTTTTTGGCCACAGATTCTCTTTGCGATGCGTGCATAAGCCTCGCCTGCCTCTGATCTCTCATCTAGTATGATAGGTTTTCCTTGGTTGGATGCATCTATGACACCTTTGTCTTCAGGAATTTTACCCAATAAGCTTACATTGAGTATCTCTAAAATATCTTCACTGTTGAGCATCTCACCGCTTTGAACCATCTCTGCTATGATACGGTTGATGATGAGATATTTGACGACCTCCTTGCCCTCTTTTACCTTTTGTGATTTGGAGTCAAGTATACCTATAGCTCTATCAGCATCACGGATAGAGGAGACTTCAGGATTGACGATGATGATCGCTGCATCAGCGAACTCTATCGTATGTTCATAACCACTCTCTATGCCGGCAGGTGCATCGAGGATCACATAGTCAAACTGCTCTTTGAGTGTATCAAGCAGATGTTTGACGCGTTGAGAATCCAGTACTGTTTTGTCTTTGGTCTGTGATGCTGCCATAAAATATAAGTTTTCATTGACTTTACTTTTGATAAGTGCTTGCTGGGCTGTCGCCTCTTCATCCATCACCTGTACCATATCATACACTACACGATTTTCAAGACCTAGTATCATATCCAAGTTTCTCTGACCAATATCAAAGTCAACCATAACGACTTTTCTATTATTTGATGCTATACCCAAGCCTAGGTTTGCTGTAGCAGTTGTCTTGCCAACACCGCCTTTTCCACTGATAACTGCTATTACGATGCCCAATTGATCTCCTTTTTTAATACAGGTGTTATAAGTATTTTATTATCCTTTAACTCTATTCTGTTAAGTTTCTCTTCGAGTAGATCATTATCTACTTGAACACCATGGAAAATAATATTCGCTTTAGGCGAGTTACTCAACATCATAAAGTTTCCATTGCAACGGATAGAACCCTCTACTACCCGAGTAATGATAAGGTTACCCGTAGTATTGATAGTGGCTCCACTGTTGACACGGTTTAGTAGTAGTAGATCTCCATCTATATTCAGCTCTTGTCCACTCCGAACCATACCATCAAAAACTTTGAGATTGTTGTGAAGTCTATCAGAGAGTTTGCTCATCTCCTCTTCTATCTCTGCTTGTTTTTTCTCATCTTGTGCTTTGGTTTCATTGAGTTCTACCTCTGTCACTTGACGAGTATGACTGGTGGGTAGCTCGATATTATGGATATATTTTAGAGATTTATCAGCGAGAAACTTCTCTACTTTGTGCGAAAGTTTACCTTGTATAACTATTAATCGATTTTTAAATAGTGTATAGTTAGTATCAAAAAAAGAGATAAATTTCTCTTCATCTTCTATATTTTCTATTGTTGTTTCATAAACTTTTACAGAATACTGCTTACCCTTCAATCTATGCCCTTTTGTAATTATTGTTGAGATTTTATCTTTTTTGTAGTAATAGCAGGGTTAAACCCGAATTATGCGATAGAGATTACTAAACTAGCATCTATTTTAGCAACTCTATTGCATAATTCGGGTTTATTAATCTATAGATAGAAAGCTCGTTGCATATATGGTTTGATCTCTTCAAAACTGTACTGGTGATCACTGAAGTGTTCAAATGCGATGATGCCTTGGTAGAGCAGCATATCACTGCCATCTTTGGTTGGTTTGTTGTAGGATTTGGCAAGGGTGAGAAAAGGGGTCTCTTTGCCATAGATCACATCGATGCAGGCTTTAGCAGAGGGTATGACACTATCCAATATCTCTCTAGGAGCAGGGAGAAGATCGTCCTCTAGACCGGCGGAGGTCATGTTGATGATGAGATCAAAGGATTTTGCTTTGAAGGTATCAAAAGTTGCTGTCTCAAATCCCTCATCTTTGAAACTCTCCAGCCTCTTCCCGCTGCGGTTGAGGATCGTTACTTTATACTCCTCATCACGCAAGATAGCACTAGTCGAACGAGCTGTACCGCCGGCACCTAGAAATAGAACGGTTTTGGCATCTCTGAATTGAGAGATCGCTTTGAGAAAACCGGGGGCATCTGTATTGTATCCATAGAGTTGACCACCCTTTTCGATGATGGTATTGACAGCTCCAACTTTTCTGGCAAAAGGATCGAGGTGGTCACAGGCACGAAAGGCATGCTCTTTGTGTGGTACTGTCACATTGACCCCTTTGAGTCCAAGCTCAAAAAAGGTCTCCTTGAGTCTCTCTCCATCCTCTAGGAGATATCTAGTATAACAACCATCATAATTTAAACCTCTGAATGAGAGGTTATGCATGAGTGGTGACTTGGAGTGGGATACAGGGTTTCCAAAGATGGCGAAGAGATTTTTCATAAGCTGCTTTTATGGTGGATTTGGGAGATAGATACTCTAGGTCTACCCTTAGAGTGCTTCCATCTCTTTGAGAGTTGAGAGTAGGGCACCCAATTTGTTTTTGACTTCCAGGTACTCTAGTTTTGGTTGGCTATCTGCGACAACACCAGCACCTGCTTGGAGTGTTATAGAGTCAGGCTTGATCAGAGAGGTACGGATAGCGATGGCACTATCCATGTTGCCATTGAATGCAAAGTACCCAACAGCACCGCTATAGAACCCTCTCTTCAACCCTTCAAACTCTGCTATGATCTCCATAGCTTTGATCTTGGGTGCTCCAGTCATAGTGCCGGCTGTAAATGTAGCAGCAAAAAGATCGAACATATCTCTACCCTCTTCGAGTTGGGCTTGAACATCACTAACCATATGCATCACATGGCTATATCTCTCTACACGCATCATATCAGTCACCTCTACGCTGCCTGTTTGAGCTACACGACCTACATCATTGCGTCCTAGATCGATGAGCATCAAGTGTTCAGCACACTCTTTGGGGTCGCCTAGCATCTCCTCTTCGAGTTCACGATCTCGCTGATGAGTTTTACCTCTTTTTCTTGTTCCTGCTATAGGACGCAGAAGTATCTCATTGTCTGTGAGCCGAACCATCACTTCAGGAGATGAACCACAGATGGAGAACTCCTCAAAATCGAGTAAAAACAGATAAGGAGATGGATTCTTAGATCTCAATACACGATAGAAGCTAAGAGGATCGATCTTCCCCTTTTGGGTATATCGGTTAGAGAGCAGGATTTGAAAGATATCACCACTGCGGATATGCTCCTTGGACTCATCAACCATCTCTTTAAATCTCTCCTCTTCGATAGAGAAGCTTCCGTCACCATCAAGCTGAACAGCTTTGATAGGCATAGGTGTACTCGATCTGTGTAGCATTGATTCGATACTGTCAAAGGACTCTTGAGCATCTTCATCATTTAGGATCATAGTTAGTTTGGCACTCTTGTGTGAGTATGCCAAGATGATTTTTGGTCGTATGAGATCAAGGTCAGGAGTATCTAGGGGATCGAGCAGATGGTCCATGCTCTCCTCGAGAATAGGTTCAAATACTTTGACAATATCATAAGCGATAAAACCTATAAACCCATCAACAAAACTAAATCCTACCTCTTGAGAACTCTTTAGATATTTGACTTTATCGATCTGGTTATAGTAAGATTTTAGAAAGGAGAAGGGATCTTCTGATAGCTGGGTTGAGAGACCACTCTTGTCAATGTAGGTTGTTTTTTTATCTCTGTAGCTCAAGCGTTCCCATGCACCTATGGCAATAAAGCTGAAATTTCCATCGCTAGTGTTGACAACACTCTCAAAGAGCATGGTGACTTCACTAGGAAACTGCTCTTTGATCTGCCCATAGAGGGCAACAGGAGTGAGCTGGTCATATAGTAGAGTTTTGTACATCGATAGGACTCCTATAGGTGCTTGATGAAGGCACCCTTGTTGATCTTGTCTTTGACTTTTGGCAAATCTTTTCTAGCCGCTGCGTCACTATAGTATGGTCCTATGAGAAGTTTGCCACTGTAGAGTTTGTATTTAAATCCATTTTTGCTTATTCTTGCAAGAAACTCTTTACTAGGTTTTTGTGTGAAAGATCCAACCTGAATATAATATTTTGCAGTTGCTTTTGGTTTTTTCGGTCTGCTCTCTTTGGGAGTCTCTTTTTTTGCTACCGGTACTGGTTTTTGCTGGACAGGTTTTTTTGCTACTTTATCTACAGGAGGCAGATCTAGGATGATCTTCTCTTTTACAGGAGGTTCAACCTTTAGTCTATCCTCAAAGATATCTACAGTTTCAACTTTGACTGACTCCTCTTTTGGCGGGGTAGTGGGCTTTGGTTCTGCGATATCGATATTATCATCTTCATCGGTAAGCTCTTCATGTAGTATCGAAGAGAGTTGTTCCAACTCTTTCTTGTCCGCTTCTACATCTTGAGTTGTAGGATCTAGTTGAAGTTCGGGACTTATCAAGTCCTCCTGTTTCTCCTCTAATACAATCGTTTCATTCTGGTCACTGTCACCAAGAAATATGCGTGTCATAACGATAGCAGTGATCAATAGTACGATCAATAAGGCAACAATCGTAAGGATACCTTTACTTTTACTCTTTCCGGTATTTATATCATCGATGATGAGGTCGTCTAAGTTATGGTCTTTCATAGCGATGGAGCTCCAATAGATAATTTGGCTCGATTATATCATATCTATCCATATAAACTCATATTATCTAATAAAAAAAATAAATTATTGAAAAAATGTTTCAAAATCATCAGTATTCAAGACTATTTTAGCTCTATCAATCCACTCTCAACAAGCTTTTTGATAAAGCCCAATAGATCTCTCTCAAGAACATCAGACTCAACATCATATTGATTTAACACTATTTCACGAACCTCTCTGATCGTTTTTCCACTCTCCATAGCTTGCCATATCGAGCTGCCTACCTCATCAAGTCCAAAGTAGTTTTCACTCTTCATATCGAGAAGTACTATCTCCCCATCTACCTCTTGTGCAAATACTGTCTCTGCAAATGTTATCTTGTTGTCGAGGTTCATATCACTCCTTTGTCTATATTTCGGGTTCAAATTATCTGCTGATCGCCTTAATGGCTGCAATTAGATATTTGGGATGGTGTGCTGGTTCATACATAGGGTGTACCTCTTTGTCTGTATCAAAGAGACCATAGACTGCCATCTGAGCAGTTCGTACAGAGTACTCTACAGTAAAGACACAATCTTTTGGTGCTTCGGCGAATTGACCTAGGAATGCAAAGTTTGTTGCTCCCTTGGGTATGACATCTGGTCTATCACCAAGTACTCTAGGCATAAAGAGACTATCGACATAAGGCATGGCGACCGGGATACAGTTGACATCCCCTGCCTCTGTGACAGGTTTCATCAAATCCTCTATCTTTAGATGGTAGTATAGCTCTTCAAGTATCTCTGCTCCACTGCACTCAGCCATGGTTTTATTGACATGGTTTCCTTTTCTGTCAGGATATAGTCCGTAACCCCAGAAGATTTTGACATCTTTTGGTTGATTTGGGAAGTGAGGTTGACGAGCTATCACTATAGACATGAACCAGTTGGAATCGACCATTGTTACCAATCCGCCTGTACCATCTACATTGCCTGAGAAGTTTTCCATATAATCAAGGAGAGTGCTGTCTCTCATCGTAGCTGTAAATGAGTACCATTTTTGCAGATCTATATTGTCACAAAATGGACTTGGGTTACCAAATGTACTATCTTTTACCGCGATCTTTTTCCACAACTTCCATGAGCCTGACTCATCTATCCCTTTGAGTTTTGCAGGGGTATCCCATGTTCCATTGTCTGTACTCTCTGTTATTGAGCCATTGGTAAAGAGTACAAAGTCGTTTTCCCCTAAAACTATCTCGTCTCTATCTTTGAGATGCAAAACAGTTGCTGATTTTTTGTCTGCCGATAGATCAAAGTCGATATCTACAACTTCCATACCCATATCAAAAGAGAGACCTTTGGCTTCGAGGTATCTCCTCATAGGTCTTACTACAGAGTCATACTGGTTGTACTTGGTACGCATAACTCCACCCAGCCTGTAGAGACCATCGACTAGGTGCATAAAACGCTTCATATATCGTCTCATCTCAGCAAGACTACTCCACTTTTGGAAGGCGAACATAGATGTCCAGATATGCCAAAAGTTGGTATCGAAGAAATCTTGATCAAACCAATCTTCGATTCGTTTGTCTCCCAATGACTTCTCAGAAGCCATTGTCAACTCTACAAAATCTTTCTGCTGGCTGAATGTCAAGCCATAGGTTGAGACATCTACCTTTTTGCCATCTTTTATAAGTCTCGCTTGTCCATTTGAGACAAACCGTTCATTGAACTCATACGACTCATCCCGTACTGAAACATTGGGATCTTCTAGTGATGGTATATGTGAGAGCAGTTCCCAGTAACACTCATAATGCATCTCATGCATCCGCCCCCCACGCACAACAAAGCCTTTATCAGGATCTCCCGCTCCATCCAGAGCACCACCTGCGATAGTATCCTTCTCTAGGATATGGATATTTTCACCAAGCACACCAGCATCTTTTATCAGATAGACGGCACTTGCCAGAGAAGCGAGACCACTACCTATCAGATAGACCTTTGCCTCTTTTGGGTTGATGTTTGTTGCGTTACTCATCGGTTTCCTTTCTGTTGATGATGTTGTGTTGTCAAAACTGTAGAGGTATGATAGCAAAACTAAATATAGCACCGGATTAAAGTTTTAGATGTGATATAATTGGGATTTTAATAAGGCAGATCAAAATATGGATAAAAATCTATTTCGAAAAGAGTCACTTCTTAAGCTAAAAAAGCAGCAGAGGAGATCAAATTATCAAAAAGATAGATATGTAATAGAGAAACTCTATGAGATGATAGAGAGTTTGGATGCAAAAAATATCATGCTCTATATACCATTAGGTATTGAAGTTGATATTATGCCACTTATCAAACAGCTTAGAGAGGAGAAGAGACAGCTCTTTGTCCCGTTTATGGAAGGTGAAAGTTTTAGATTGGTAAAATATAGATTGCCACTGATAAAAAAAGAGTTTGGCACTAGAGAACCAAAATATTCAAAACAATATAGAAAAAGAGTGATTGATTTGGCTATTGTCCCGATAGTAGGTACAGATCCGACACTGAGACGGGTAGGATTTGGCAAAGGGATGTATGACAGATTTTTCGCACGAGAACAAAAAAATATAAAAAGAGTTATATTCATTTCGCGTAGATTGTCTATCTCCCCTCAAGTAGTGACAAGCCATTATGATGTGGCAGCAGATAGGATTATTACGCCTGAAAAGATATTGATTCGGAAAAAGCAGTAAAGATGTTGATAACAGTAGGAACAGGTCTGTTTTCTGCTGCAGCTGGTGCAGGTATCACTTACCTGTGGTTAAAAAACAGCAGTAGCAAAAAGTTCAGATATATGGAGTTGGAAGCCAAGGCAAAAGCCAAGGCGATAGAGCATGAGTCGGAGCGTATGCTTCAGGATGTAAAAGTTAAGATCAAAGAGGATGAGCTTGAACTAGAGAGAGGATTTCAGGTTCGTCTACAAGAGGTGGAGAAGCGTAATAGAGATCTCATCTTAGAGACTAAAGAGCTCAACAGAGAGCGAAAGAAACTTCAAAAGTTTCAATATCGTGCAGATGAGAAGAGTAAGAGTTTGGATAAACTCGAAGAGAAGAGGCGTTTTCAGATTGATCAATTGATCAAAAAGATGGAGAAGATCGCCTCTATGACAGAGGAGGAGGCCAAAGTACAGATCCTTGGACAAGTAGAGATAAAGTGCAGCTCTGATATCGCCTCTATCGTGAGAAAGTATGAGCAGAGAGCCAAAGAGGAGGGGGAGAAGAGAGCAAACTATATTTTGGCTCAGGCAACTACCCGATATGCCGGTGAGTTTGCCGGTGAGAGATTGATCAACATGGTGACTCTGCCTAGTGATGATCACAAGGGTCGTATCATCGGTAAAGAGGGACGCAATATCAAAGCGTTGGAGATGTTATTGGGAGTTGATATCGTTATCGATGAGACACCAGGAGTCATACTGATAAGCTCTTTCAACCTCTATCGCAGAGCTATCGCTACAAGAGTGATAGAGCTCTTAGTAGAAGATGGGCGTATACACCCCGGTCGTATAGAGGAGATTCATACGAAGGTAGAGATGGAGTTTGAGCAGAAGATATATGAAGAGGGTGAAAATATCCTGATCGATCTGGGACTCTTCCCTATGCATGAAGAGTTAGTCAAGCTCATAGGAAGGCTGAAGTACCGTGCTAGCTATGGACAAAATGCCTTGGCACATACGCTTGAGGTGGCACGATTGGCATCTGTGATGGCAGCAGAGATGGGAGGTGATGAGAAGTTGGCACTGCGTGCCGGTCTACTCCATGATGTCGGCAAAGCACTGACTCAGGACTTTGGCGGATCGCATGTAGATATAGGTGCAGAACTTTGTAAAAAATATGGTGAACACCCCACAGTAGTCAATGCTATCTATGCTCACCATGGTCACGAAGAGCCTGATAGTGTAGAGAGTGCTGCAGTATGTGCTGCTGACGCTCTCTCTGCTGCTAGACCAGGTGCCAGAAGAGAGGTCCTAGAGAGCTTTACCAAGAGGGTCAAAGAGCTTGAAGAGATTGCTTTGAGCAGAGAGGGTGTAGAGAGAGCTTACGCCATCAATGCAGGTAGAGAACTCCGTATTATGGTCAATACAGGTAAAGTGAGTGATAATGAAGCAGTAATGTTAAGTAGAGAGATAGCAAAAGATATAGAAGATAGGGTACAATACCCCGGTGAAATAAAAGTGAGCGTGATCAGAGAGTCTCGTTCAATCAATTATGCAAGGTAGATAAATATGGAAAAATGCACGGAGATTAAGGCACTCGTCCGAATGGAAGAGCGCTATGAGGCACTAAGTTTGATGTTTGGTGATTGTCCTGATTTGAAGATTCAGATAGAAGAGGCGATTAATACTGTCAAAAAAGAGACAGGTATGACCCCTTTTATTTTCGATAAAATATCCAACGATCGTCCAGATATCCAAGCGATATATATTGAGTTTCAGGATGATATCCATCGCAGTGGCGGTGATTTTTTTGAGAGAGTGTTAAAGTTGTTAAATATAGAGCATTGTGAGTCAGGTCTATGCTAAAAAAGATCATCATAGGACTCTTTGTCCTGGGCTTTGTATCTGTGCAGCAGATTAGTGCTGAATCAAAAAAGAGTACAAAAGAGAAAAATCCTATAGTTGTACTCCAAACCAATCAAGGTAATATTGAGCTTAAACTCTTTGGCGATGTTGCACCTCTAGCAGTAGAAAATTTTGTCACATTGACTAAGAGGGGCTACTACAATGGTGTTATCTTTCATAGGGTTATCAAAGGCTTTATGATTCAAGGCGGTGATCCTGACGGTACCGGCATGGGCGGTGAATCTATCTGGAATAAAGATTTCAAAAATGAGTATGCCCCCAATGTTATCTTCGATAAGCCATATCTGTTAGCTATGGCAAACAGAGGACCAAATACCAATGGGAGTCAATTCTTTATCACTACAGCAGTAACACCTCATCTAAATGGTGGATATACTATCTTTGGCGTGGTGACAAAAGGCAAAGATGTTGTTCGCAAGATTGAAAATGTCTCCACCTCTAGACCCGGTGATACACCACTCTTTAAGCAGGTGATCAAAAAAGCGTATATAAAGTAGAGACTTGGATCTCAAGCAGCTGCGAGAGGAGCGACAAAAGTGGCTCACTTGGAAAAATATAGCCCCTCTGCAAGAGGCGATAGCATCACTGCCAACCCTAGAGGTAAAACATGTATGGTTGAGTGATGTTGTAGAGGTTGAATTTACTACTACTGCAGCAGACCAGGAAGCGAAGATTCTTGAAGTAGCCAAAGCACTGAAGCCTTGGCGTAAAGGGCCATTTCAAATATCTCAAATATTCATCGATAGTGAATGGCAGAGTTTTATCAAATATAATCTCCTTGAGCCATATTTTGACCTCAAAGATAAAGTTGTCGGAGATATAGGGTGCAACAACGCTTACTACCTCTTTCGCATGCAGAGTAATCAGCCTAAAAAACTGGTAGGTTTTGATCCATCTGCTATCACCTATTCCCAATTTCAATTTATCAATCACTACCTGAAGAGTGATATCGTTTATGAACTTTTGGGGGTAGAGCATGTGGAGTTTTATGAGCATCGATTTGATCTGCTTTTTTGTCTAGGGGTACTCTACCATCGCAGTGACCCCGTAGCAATGCTCAAATCCCTCTACAGGGGTCTTAACGGAGGTGGTGAGCTGATACTGGACACATTTATGATCGATGGTGAGGATGAGATATGTTTGACTCCAAGAGATAGATACTCCAAGATCCCAAATATCTATTTTATCCCTACAGTAAATGCACTGAAAAATTGGTGTTATCGTGCTGGATTTGAGAGGGTTGAAGTTTTAGCCATCAAAAAAACAGAGCTAAATGAACAACGCAAAACGGAGTGGATAGATTCACAAAGTCTTGATCATTTTCTAGATCCTGATGATGAGAGTAGAACTATTGAGGGGTATCCTGCACCAAAAAGAGTCTATATCAAAGCCTATAAAAAAACTGTTTAGGTAGATTTTGTGGGAATAAATAGACTATTTTATAGAAAATAGTTCTAATTTATATTATTTTTCATCCCCTATTATGCTATATATACTACCACTAAAGTACTACTCTTTACGCTATAGACACCCTTTGTGCAGTAAAAAGGTATAAAATACCAAAATAAACTAAAAGTTACTTTTATTTTTAAATAAGCAATATTTTGATATAAACTATCTTAAGAAAGCCAGTACAACAGTTTTGGTACGCTTATTTAAGTATATGATTTAAATATATGCAAGTAGTTGAGCTTAAGGATAAAGTGTAAGAATGAGAATATTAACAATAGGTATGAGTGACGAATATGTCAAAAAACTTGAGACAGAGCTAGAGAAGTATTTCATCTGTATTGTAGATAATGCCAGAGATCTTTATGATGCTACTAATTTTACAGATTTTAGGCATTATGAGTTGGTGATTGTCGTAGATGAGGGTGTGAGATTTTCTCTTGAGCGTTATGTAAATGAGGTCAAGAAGAAGAAGAGCGAAACAAAGATTATTATATTGACGGATAATCCTACTACTCAAATAGGACACTTTTCACTAGGTGTAGATGATGTCATACATAAACACTGTGGAGAGCCTGATCTTGTCGCCGCTAGAGTTCTAGCTAACATGAGACAACTCTTTGGTACGAAGGTCGATATAGGCAAGCTTGTGATCGATATAGCCAACAAAAAGATAGAGTATGATGAGAAGATAGTCTCGTTAAATGGTAAAACATTTGATATTCTTGCTTATCTAGCACTCAGAAAGCAGAGAGTTTTCTCCAAAGATGAGATCATCAATGCTCTCTGGGAAGAGCCCGAATATGTAAGCGATAACACTGTAGAGGTAGCTATCAACCAAATTCGTAAACGGTTGAAAAGTATTCTTGGATTTCAAGTTATCCACACGGTTCGCCGAAGAGGCTATAAGTTCTCCTATTGACCTTTGATAGTCTCTCTCATTTTTTTGTCTGATCATCACATAGAGATTATCAAGTTGGGGTGGTCTTAACTTTTACCATCTATGATTGTAGCTTATAGGATCTATTGAGAGATAAGAGGTGGAGTTCTATTATCTCCATCCATCCATTTTTTATCGTATCCAAAAGAGATTCATCATCCTGTTCAAACAGTCTCTTCTTGTCTATAATGGAAAATCCACCTATCTTTTGATCCTCTTCGCCATCTCTCTTGAAGGTGAATTGAGAAGGTTGAAGCAACTCTTTCTCTTTTAGTCTCTTCAAGATATTATTGGTTATTTGGATTTCACTATTGTACGCCTCTAGTAGCTTCTTGGCATTGATGAGTGCCTCTGATGGTTCGCCATCTGTATCAAAAAGTGTATCACCATTGGGAGAGGTAAAGCATCCGCTCTCCAGATCAAAACCTAGCTGTAGTGTATCACTGCTCTCATCACCTACAAGAGTAAATGGGTATCTTCTTAAAAAAGCTGGCAGATAGTCACAGCTCCACTCTCCTTTTTCATCTACAGCGTTATTGTGCTCTATACCAGTCATAAGCATAAGCATAGGTTTGTCATCTTGCTCTATGATTATGATAGGATAGCTACAGCAGAGTGATTTTACTTCACTGAAAGTAATAGGTATGAGGTTGGCATCTTTGGCAAAATAGTAATCTTGTGGAGGAGAATAGCGATAAAATCCATGCTCTTTTGGTTGAAGAATTTTGACATTTTTATACATTGGATTGATCCTTTATCTTAAATATTTATTTTGTAACTCTTTGATATATCTGTAGTCCGTTTTTCCGGTGTAATAGTAAGCTTCTATAAGAGAGTTAAACATATCTGCCTCGGTATTGACTAGTCTCAGTTGGTTGTCTCTAAACTCCGCTTCAGCCAAGTAGACATCTGTGAGACTTATAACACCACTGATATAGCTTTTGGTTGCACCTTCAAAATATTTTTTGGAAGCATCTACAGCAGATCGCTCTGCTTTGACACTTTCGAGTCCACCCTTGATATTTGAAATTGTTTTTTCTAGTGAGATTTTGATATTGAGTCGTGTATTTTCAGCCTCCTCTTTTGCAGCATAGTAGAGGTATTTGGACTCTTGGACTCTATCATCTACATAGCCCCCCTGAAAAATAGGAAAATTTAGAGTAAGCATAGCTCGTGACTCATTTTGTCTAGTCACTGCATCTATAGATCCTCCGGCATCTCCATAACTGAAAACAGCATCTATTTGTGGTGATCTCTCGCTATTTCTCAAATCTATCTGTATCTTGGCAATAGCAACACTCTGTTCATATAGTTTGATCTGTGTATTGTAGTTGATACTCTCCTTTATAGATCTAAATTTTGATTTGTTAAAGGATTTACGCAGAGCATCTGTATCGAAATCTATAGAGGTGATATACTTTTCGACATCATCATATTTGGTCAATAGTCTGAGATTGTAGAGGTTGTATTCATAAATTTGCTTAGCCTTTGTAAGCTCACTTATGCTCTCTTGGACTCTTGCAAATGCTTGATACTTCTCTATACTGGAGGTGAGCTGCATCTCAAATTTTTTATTTATGTTTTCATATGCAGATTGTAGTAGAGTGCGTTTTTTTGTCAATATAGCTATGATCTTTTTCTGTCGTGCTGAATTGATAGCATTTTGGAGGATCATAGTGATAAGTTTCGCTTTTTCATCCTCCTCAGTCAATCGTGCAAGCTCTTTTCGTGCTTTTGCATCTGTGATACCCTCGATCAGCTGCTGTCTGTAGATAGACTGCTTGATGGTGAAGTTGTAGTTGTATGTTTTACCGCCATAGTATACATTTTGTTCGGGGTATTCATAATGGTAGTTTTGGTTGCCATATTGTCCAGAGATATTGAGACTTGGTTTATATCTATCGACACTCTGATCATAATAACTATGGCTTGCAGAGGTTTTGTGCCCAAAGCTTTTTATCTTTGGATTGTTTTGAATCCCTGTTTGGCAGAGTGTAGAGAGCAAGTTCTCTTTAGCATTGAGCATAGAGAGACAAATTGTAACTATCAGTACTATTTTAGTTGGCATTGAAAATTCCTTTGCTAAGTTGAATAATAGGTTGCATTAGGTACCTCATCAGGGTAGTTTCACCTGTTTGGATAAAGAGAGAGACTGGCATACCAGGCAGTATAGTAAACTTATTCTCCTCGAGTGCTTTGAGGCCATCTGGTGTGATTTTGACCAAGATCTTATAAAAAGACTCTTTTGATCCCTCTGGTATGATAGCATCAGCAGATAGATAAGTGATCTCCCCTTCGATAGGAACGGCAGAGGGATCTACAAAAGATGCAAAAGAGATATCTACCTTCTCTCCTACATAGACTTTTTCAATATCAGTCAGTAGTACAAAAGCTTCTAGCATCAGCTCTTTGCTATCTGGTACTATAGTCATGATAGGCTTATGAGGGGAGACTACTTCACCATCTGCATGCAGTTTCATGTCAGTTACAAGTCCATCACTAGGTGCTTTGATCGTGGAGTTTTTCAAACCATTCTCTAGGGCTATAATCTTCCCTTTTATCTGCTCATTATTTAGTTTTAGCTTATTTCGTTCGGTAAGAGCCTTGTTTTTAAATGATTCTGCCTCTAATATTATCTGTTGTTTGTTTGCCTCGACTGTTGCCAAGTTCTCATCTATATTTGACTCTAGTGAATTGATCTGCTGTTTTACCTGCTCGATTCTTCGCTCTGTCTCTATAGCTTTGAGCTCATCTATAGCCTCCTCCTTGAGAAGTTTTTCCCACTTTTTCAACTCATTTTGGTAGGATTTTAGTAGTTTTTTATTGGATTTTATCTGCTGTTGCAAACCTCTGTTTTGTGAAGCATAGATCTCATTTTTTTTATTTAGTAGAGAGATCTTTGATCTTATATTGCTTATATCAGATCTAAATAGGGTGTTTGTCTCCCTGTTGAGTTGCTCAAAGGAGTCTTTGTCAAATAGTCTGCTCTCAAAAGAGGAGCAGTCTAATGAGTCTGATAGTTCTGCTAGGGCATCAAGTCTACAGATATTTAGGAGATTGGTGTCATAATTACTGATGCTTGAGTCTAGCTGTGTCTTATAGTCTGTACCATCAAGTTCTAAAAGTTTTTGATCTTTCTCGACTCTGTCTCCCTCAACCACATAAAACTTTATGATGATACCGCCTTTTGGGTGTGTAACTATTTTGTTATAAGAGGTGGTAATCACTTTGCCTTGGGCTGTAACAGTTGTAGCAATATTGGCATATATACTCCAAAGCCCAAAAAGCCCAAAGAGTAGAAGTATAGTGATGGTTCCTAGTCTCCGTGATGAGTGATGTGTCTTCTCTAGTGTCTCATGATGCTCATTGTCGTGATCATTGCTATCTATGGTTGCGATCTCTATCTCTTTATTTTTCATTATTTGGTTTCTTCTGTTCTATGTTTTTTGTTGTTTTCCCTGATAGGGCATTTAGTACTTTCTCTCTATCATCATAAGATATGACAAGACCCTCTTTCAATACCAATAGTTTATCGGCAAGAGCGAGTATGTTTTGCTTGTGAGTGATAAATATGACAGTCATGCCTTTATCCTTCATAATCCTCAAAGCCATAGAGAGTGCATACTCTCCTGCTTCATCCAAGTTGGAGTTTGGTTCATCTAGTACGACTATTTTAGGATTGCCATATAGTGCTCTTGCCAAACCAATCCTCTGCTTTTGACCTCCTGAGAGAGCGATACCGCCTGCACCTACTTTAGTGCCATATCCCTCTGGAAGGTTTAGTATCAGCTCATGGGTACCTGAAAGTTTGGCAGCTTCGATGATACTCTCATCAGAAACATCCTCTTCAAACCTAGAGATATTATGAGCGATAGTACCCTCAAAGAGTTCGATATCTTGAGGAAGATACCCTATATGTCTACCTAACTCTATGTTGTTGTATTGGTGGATATCAGCACCATCGATACGCACATGTCCATTTGCCGGTTGCCATATTCCCACAGAGGCTCTAGCAAAAGATGACTTTCCGGATGCACTAGGTCCAATAACACCTACTATCTCTCCGGGATTTATCTGTAGGTTTATGCCTCTTAGGACAGGTATCTTTCCTAGCGGAGGCACTATAACAACATTTTCAAATCGAATAACACCCTCTGGATCAGGCAGAGAGAGTCTCTCTGTATCTGCCGGGAACTCTATGAGAAGTTGATTTAGTTTGTCATAAGCGATTCTTGCAGTAGTGAAGCTCTTCCATCCCCCTACGATCTGACTGATCGGCTGTAGTGCCCGTCCCAATAGTACAGCACCGGCGATCAGCATACCCGGAGAGATACTCCCTGCTATAGCCAACATGGCACCCACACCATACATCATCGAAGATGCCATCATTCTAAATGATTTGGATGCATTGGTATAAAACGAAGAGGTAGTGCTAGCTTTAGTATGTGTCACAAGGTAGCTGTTGTACTTCTCCATCCATATTCTGTGTAGGTTCTCCTTCATACCCATCGCATGGACGACCTCTACATTGCGAACATTATTTTCGAAAAAACCAACGGCATTACGATACTCTTCATTGGACTCCTCCAATCCTTTCTTGGTTGTCTTCTCGTTGAGCCAAGTCAAGAGAAATATGATAGCTGTCGCTGTCAAACCATAGTAGCCAAATACCGGATCAAAGCCAAACATAATAGCAATATAGATCGGAAACCAAGGAAAATCAAAAAAGGCAAAGACACCTTGTCCTCCAAGAAATGTCTTGATACTGCCAAAGTCTCGTATAGGTTGGATATTTGCTTTGTTGGGGTACTTGGCAGCTAGAGAGAATGTGGCATTGAAGAGACGCTCATTCATGATCAAGTCAAGTTTGTTGCTCGCGTAAATCATCAGCTTGGAACGGACATAATCGAGTATCCACATACCTATGAAAAACATGATGGTTATGATGGTAACTAGAAAGAGAGTATTCATATTTTGTGATGGCATAACAGTATCATAAACTACTAACATGTAGAATGGTGCTGAGAGCATCAAGATATTGAGAAAAAAGCTATAGATGCCTAGAGAGATAAAGATGTTTTTCATGCCTTTAAGAGCAAGCTGTAGATCAGATTTCTCCAGATTTGTGTTGGAGTGTGTTTTCATTTGCAAGTGCAGATCCTTTGATGTATAACTACTATAAAAATATATGATTTTTTAATGTTGTCAGAAATTAGTCCGCTATTATACCCAAATATTTTTAATTTTACTATATTATAAAAGGCTAATCGATGATTTTCTCGCAAATACCCTAGGTGCAATGATAAATGCTAGTTTAGTAATCTCTATTGCATAATTCGGGTTAAAATTCAAACCCTCCACCTGCACCTTTGCTCATACTATCGTAGACAGCTTTGACATAAGCATCTCTAAGTTTACACTCATTGACCTCTTTGCAGCCTAGGCAGCTCTTGAGGTTTTTGGTTTGTTGGCACTTTTGCAACTCTTTGGTTTTATCCTCTAGTGCGATCTCCCATTGGTCTAGCAGTGCCATTAGGCTTGATCTCCATAGGCCTCTTTTACACGATTGATCTCATATTTGGAGCCAAAAAAACATGGTGCTGTATCATGCGGGTCACTACAGGGAAGGTCAAGCAGTCGCTCTCCTGTCTCATCTATAGCCTCTCCGCCGGCAAGTTCATAGATGTAAGCAAAAGGAAAGACTTCAAATAGTTTTCTCAATTTTCCATCTGGTTTGTCTGTTGTGCCAGGGTAGCTGAAGAGACCACCGCCTTTGAGTAGGATCTGGTGAAGATCTGGCACCATCCCACCTGAGTATCGCAGTCTGTAACCCTCCGCAAAGAGTCCATCTATGAGTCTCTTGTGGTGTGCTGTCCAAAACTGCTGTGTTCCGCCTGGTGCATTGAGGTTGCCCTTTTGACCGATCTTGATCTGCTCAAGCTCTTTAAATCTACCGTGGCGGTAGATATAGTGTCGTACATTGTTTTTGTAAGCAGTGACCATCTCTATGCGTGGTCCATAGACGACATATACTGATGCTATCATCTTTTTAGCATCCCACTCTCCATCATATATCCCAAAGATAGAGCCGACACTGAGGTCAACATTGATCAGACTAGATCCATCTAGCGGGTCATAAGCGATACAGAGTTCACCATCAGGGTTGAGGATATCCTCCTCCTCTTTCTCTTCACTTGCGATAGATTTGATCAGGGGGATGTAGGAGAACTCTTCCGCAATGATCAGATCGCTAATGATATCAAGTTTGAGTTGTATCTCACCAGACTGATTGGATTGACTGGAGTAGTCTGTATCTTCATTGGTGATAGATTCGTGGATACGAAATGCTGATTTTTTTATAGCTTCAAAGATGGGTTCAAGTGTACGCATTATATTTCCTTTGCATTGTTTTTGATCCAGGAGATGATCTCTCCGGTATTGTTAAGGTCGAGTAGATCTATATGATTTGGTATAGAGTAACTCTCTAACTCTATACTGTTATCTATTGCTATCGCTTCACTGCACTCAAAATAACTCTCTTCTATCTGATTGCGAAAAATAGCAACTCTAGGGAGGGGAAGAGTTTTAAGTCCCTCTACGAGAAGGTAGTCAAAATCATCAACCATAGAGATGATCTCATCAAGGGTTTTCTCCTGCTTGGAAAAATAGGTTGTTCGTGTAGGTGAAGTGACAACAACTTCAGCACCGATTTGTGAAAATTTGTAACTATCTTTTCCTTCAACATCAAAGTGTGCTTTATCTTTGGGGTCATTTTTGATGATGGCTACTCTGAAGTCTCTGATCAGCTCTTTGGCTACCTTTTGGATCAGTGTAGTCTTGCCACTATTGGAGGGTCCTGTAAAAGCTACAGCATATCTCTTCTTCACACTACTCCTTCATTTATAAGAATTTATAAATTATACATCAAATTTTATTGAAGCTATGTTAAAATCTATTATAAATATCATAATAAAAATTAAGAAGGATACATATGCTCAAAGAAGTACTTTTTTTAGGGGTGGCAGTGTTTTTTGCTGGATGCAATCTAAAACATGAGGAGAGTTTGGAAAAATCTTTTGAGCAGATGACTCCTCTGGGCAAACATATGCAAAAAACAGAAAAAATTACACTAACCAAAGATAGTGAAGTCAAGATACTGCTGACAGCCTCTTATCTCAATGGTGAAGCATCGATTGTTGATGATGAGGATAGAGTCCATGAGAAGTTTATTATAGGGGTTTATCAGGCTGATGATGTTGATATTGCAGGATTGATCAATGCAGATCAGAGTTTGACTATCAATGTTGGTTATCCAAAAAGTGATAAGAGATTTACCAAAGCCCAAAGAGATATACGCAAGAGGGGAGTTGATAAACCTCCTGTTACAGTCAAAAAACTCTCCCCGGGTGATCCTTTGTTGAAAAATATGCCGATGGTAAACAATTGGAGTAGCTACTACTATGTCGAATTTCCTCATACCAAAAAGAAAAAATTTGAACTCACTTATCAAAACAGGATCTATGGCAAAGAGCCCAAGAGGAGCGAAGAGGCAGATCAGACATATACAAAGTATAAACTGAACTTTACCAAGAGAGCAAAATACCTTTATCAAAATAACAAAAAGTTATTTTGATCCTTTTGTTTACTCTTTAACTTCGAAACTTATCTGTGCTTGAGGGATCAGTTAACTCTTGTATAAAAGGAGTTATCCGCGTGGATATCCCCAATTTATTGAGATAGATTACATAGTTTACTAAAACCTTTTTGCCATACTCCCTCGCTTCTGGGTTGCTTACCGTCTCCATACTGATATATGGCTCATAACTCCCAGCTCTAAAGCAGTTATTTTTCTCTATCATCCGTCTGGTAAATCCTATTCCTCCATTGTAAGCATATGCGACAAATAGTGGATTGTATAGATAGCTTTTTAGATAGTTGAGATGATGATTGGCATAGATGATCGCTTTTTGAGGGTCAAACATCTCATCAAGATCGATACTCTCTCCTCGTTCATTGGCGATATGTTTGACGAGAAATGGCATAATCTGCATCATTCCAAGTGCAAAAGAGCGAGATACAGAGGCAGGTACAAAACGGCTCTCCTGTCTAGCAATAGCATATATAAGTGCTTGTCTTGATTTGGGTAGTTGTGCCATTAAGTTACGGTAGGGCATAGGGTAGTATATGTTTTTTTCATGAGAAGCTTGGGTTTGAATGTATGTATAAACACCAACAGACTCTTCTGCTTTGTAGTTGTTGGCTAGTGTAGATAGATTGGTACTAGGGTCAAAGAGTCTTAGTTTGATATTGGCCCAATCGATAGGATTTTGTTCATTATAGTGAGTGAGATCTTTTTTAGGAAGTTTGGGTGTGATCGTTCGAGGGTATTTGATATGCATCTGATCTCTAGCTATAAGTGTATATAGGTTGATATCCCAGCTTTTAAGTAGGTGATTTAAGTATCTCTTTTCACCTGTGGTTTGATATAGCCAGAAAGTTGCCTGATCCTCTTGGTGGCGTTTTTTTGATAACAATCTTGCTTTTTCAAAGTATTGTATAGCAGTTTTCTTGTTGCCTTTTTGGAGAAAATCTATAGCTTTATCAAAATATGATTCAAATGATTTACCATTGACCTTGTCACGCCATGCCTGCTTTTGAGCCTCTGTTGCCTCTCTTGCAGGTTTTCTCTTGTAGGCTTTGGCGGTGAGACCAGTTTTGTTGCGATAGGCAGTACGCAATTTTTCATTGAGCTCTTTGACCTCTTTGATGATCGATTTTGATTGAGAAGAGGTAGTACTCTGTTGTGTTAGAAAACGCCAAATATAGTAATCCTTCTCCACGCTCACGGGCATAGAGTGGATTTGATCATATGTAAAAGTCTTGGCTTCTATACTGCCCGATAGGGAGATTAAGATTAGGGTAACAGATAAGAGATAGTTCATATCTTATCCAAAAAATGATCTCATCATAAAGCTATCTATAAATTGCAGTGCTAGCAGTATGACTATCGGGGAGAGATCTATGCCTGAGAGGACCACAAAAGGCATCTTTTGTCGGACAAAGTCATAAACAGGCTCTGTTATTTGATAGATCGCTTGCAGGATTTGACGAACGACCGGATTGTCGGGATTGGGTCGGACAAAGCTGAGAAGTGCTGATATGATGATGATCCAGATATATACTTGGATGAGAGTGTGTAGTAGCTGTACGATAGCAAAGGCAAAAGCATTCATGAGATGATCTCCAAAAGATAAGATTTGATATGAGGGTAGATATCACTAAGGTTGGGGCCGTTATCTCTCCTAGTGAGTAGGATACGAAGTGGTTTAGAGAAGTTTTCCCCTCTAAGTCCACTCTCTTTTTGGAGATAACTTTCAAAGTCACTGTATTGATCAAAAGATTTGGCATCGAATATGATCTTCTGCAGAGTAAGCATCTGCTCACCCCACTCTCCACCAAAATCTTTTGCAGAAAAGATATCTTTTATTGATCTCTCCAGCTCATTGACTGTACTAGCCTCTTCGAGATAAATTTTTGCAAGCTTTCCGATATCGGCATCTGCAAAACCAAAGACAGAGGATAACTCTTTGTCACCCATCCCTTTCAAGTGTTGGCGATTGATAAAACGCAATTTGTCGATATCAAAGAGAGCAGGGCTCTTAGATATATTATCAAGCTCGAACCACTCCAAGGCATCTGGTAGTGTAAATATCTCTGTTGGTGTCTTGTTTCCTAGTCCAATGAGATAGTTGATGATAGCATCAGGGATAAAGCCCTCTTGGAAGAGCCACTTAATGGAGCCGGCATCATCTACTCTACTCATCTTTTTGCCTTGGCTATTGAGTATGATAGGGAGATGAGCATAAGTTGTGTCACTATCGTATCCCAATAGCTGTTTGATATGTATCTGTTTTGGTGTACTGCTCATATGCTCTTCACCGCGTATGATAAAGTCGATATTTGTCAGCATATCATCACAAGAGCAGGCGAAGTTATAGGTGGGTGTACTATCAGTACGAAGGATCACAAAACTATCGACTTCATCTGGTGCTGTTTTGATATCTCCTTTGATAGCATCTCTGCTTGCGATGGGGGCATCTGGTTTTTTGAGACGAAGAACAAAAGGCTGCTTCTCCTCTTTGAGCTTGATGAGATCATCACGCCCCATAGATTCGCAGCGACCGCTATAGCGATAGGCTACTCTATCTTTTTCTGTCTGCTCGCGGTCTGCTTCTAACTCTTCAGTGGTGCAAGTACAGACAAATGCCTTTCCCTCTTCGAGTAGCTTGATAGCAAGTGTTTGATGTATATGCAGATTTTCACTCTGGTGAAAAACACGATCATGCGGCAGTGCAAACTTCTCCATAATCTGTAGTATTTCACTATCTTTGCCTTCTATATTTTGCTCTCTATCAGTATCTTCTATACGGATGATAAATTGCTCATTTTTCTGTTTGGCAATGATATAGTTGAAGAGAGCGACACGCAGATCTCCTATATGCATATCACCTGTAGGTGAGGGTGCAAATCTTAACATTTATATAAACTCCATATAATCTCTATTATCAATTTTTTAAAATGTATTATAGGATATTTTGCTGAAATGTGGGTAGGTATCTATGTTAAAAGTCAAACGGTTGTCTGATCATTACCCACATATTGACACCCTCATCACTGAAGCCGACATCCAATCGTACAGGTAGCTCTGCCGCAAATGCTCTCAGGCTGATACCTGCGTCATATTTCAAATCTTTCAGCAGATCAAAACTATACTCGTCATCGACTCTACCTACCTCGATGAAGGGAACTACTTGGAACCAATCAACAGCTACCGGAGAGTACTTTTGCAAAATTTTTGTTGTCTTGAAAGGGTTCCAGTTGACTATAGCTCGATACTCTGCTGTAGCGTATATCGCTGCTTTGCCAGAGAAGCGGTTGCTATCGTACCCTCTCATACGGAAAAGCCCACCCAATCTTGGCCCCTCCCAACTAGGGGGACGATCTGCATCTATTCCAGGCAGTATCTCATTGTGAATTTTCCAGCTCGGTGAGTATGCCGTCCAAAAATTAAGTGCTAGTACATTTTGTTTTGTAAAGGAGAGGGTATCTAGGTTAAAATATTTACTATATTTGAACTCTATATTGTCCCAACCCTGAAGGTTGTCACCCCAACCCAAGTCAGTAGAGTACTGAACTTGAAAATTGTATCCCCGTGACGGGTTTAGGTAGTAGTCGGTATTGTCATGCTCTAAAGAGACTTTAACTCCTGAACTACTCCATTCGGGCTTAGATTTTGCAAGACTCCAAGGCTCTGACTCTTGCCAGTTTTCTATAGTCTGCTTCTGATAAAACCCTTTTAGACCCAGAAAGGTTCGTCCTGTTACAAAAGGAGCACCATCTCCATAGTTTTCACGCTCCATTGCAAAACCGTTACGCAGTTTAAAAATATTGTCGGGATTATTGATACCCTCTCCTATAGGAAATACATAGTTCAATTCCATAAGAAAATAGTTATTGTCGCCTGCCGTGGTCAGTGCATCATCTTTGTCAGAATCATTTGATCCATCGAGATAGATTATATTTCTGGGAATGTGGCTCATATAACCCCAAGCAGATAGATAGAAACGATCAGTATAGGGGAGTTTGAAGTTACTATATGAGAGCATACCTCCGCTGAAGTTGGCAGTGGCAGGATTGCCATTGGTGATGATATCCTGCTCGACTCCATAAAAGAGTGTACCTACAAATGTCGTCTGAGGTTGCAGAAGTCCCTGTGCGATCGCTCCTACGCCACCGGACAAACCAGTTGTGTCACTAGTAAATGCATAGGGCAAGGCGATCCAGTTACCAGTCTGTTCAAAATCCGGCAAATTGTCAGGATTACTGTTTTCTGACGCAAAAGATTGAGATGCTAAAATAATAGCTAGAGATAATATTTTTGTTTTCATCATCAGATTATACACTTTAAATATTAAAAATTGCAATATCAATCAAGATAATACTCTAGTGTATATACCATATCTTCATCAAGATCAAGATTTTTACGCATCCACTTGATATATCCAGCATCTTCATTTGCGACCTCCTCTATCTCTCGACCTCTATATTTACCAAACTTAAACAGCTTCATGAGAACAGGAGTCTTTGTGAGTTCGGCTAGTTTTTGCATAATATCACTATCCGGGAATTGACGCTTAACCTCTGCAACCAGTCTGGATAAGAGAAGTTTCATCACTAGTACATCACCTATAGCATCATGAGCCTTTATGGTTACTTCAAGCCTCTCTGCCTCTTGGGATTCTGATCTGTAGAGTTCGAGTGCATATCGAAGGTATTGCAGCCGGTGATATGGCATATCGGGAAATAGATGTTTTGCACAACGAACAGTATCGATCAGTGTATAGTGGTTGATGAAGCCCTCTTTCTCCATCATCCCTAGATCAAAAGCTATATTATGTGCGATGAGGTAGTTCTCTTTTTGATTATACTCATTTACTTTTTGGTAGAAGTCTGTCTGGGTAAAGAGTGGTTTATCTATTAGTATATCAGGAGTGATATTGTGTACCTCCATAGCCTCTGTCGATATAGGTACATCGCTAGAACATAGCTCATCATAGACCTCTATCTCAGTTTTGCCGCGAACGATCATTCCGCCTATCTGTATGATGCGATCTCTCTCTTGATTACCTGTGGTTTCTGTATCAAAGAGTATATAGAGTGCCATGCTATTTTACTCTCCTTTTTTGAAAATTCTTGAAAAAATCTCTTTTTCCCATAGTGTATGTAGCCTTTGTTAGATAAGATATGGTATTATCTAGGATACTATCTTAAATCATCTTGAAAACTTTCTAAAGTAGAAAATATTTTTGATAGAATGGATAACTATTTAAATGCAAGGATAGCAAATGGATGTTGATGCACAGTTGATAGAGCATATGATGGAGCCCAAAAATTATGGTTCAATGGAGAATGCAGATAGTGAGGGTATAGGAAAAAACCCTGAAAATGGAGAAAAAGTTGCTATCTATCTCCGTATATCTGAAAAAGATGGCGAACCAACCATAGATGATGTTCGCTTTCAGGCGATCGGGTGTTCAACAACAGTCGTAGCAGGTTCTATGATCACCGAAGAGGCAAAGGGTTTAGGGTTCGGAAGAGCAGAAGATTTGATAGAGATGACGATGAAACTATTGGATCGAGTGCCTCCTGAAGATGCAGCATGCTCAGAGATGGTAGCTCTAGCCCTGAAGGCAGCGATGGATACTTATATGAAGCGAAGAGAGGATGCTATCTATCCCGCGATCACTTACAAAATCACAAATAGTTGTGTACCAAAAGAGGAGAACAGATGAAGACATTGGCAATATTGACACATGAGGCTTGGCTAGCTACGCTTGCAGCAGGATTTATGAGTAGTGGAGAGAACAAGCAGATACTTTTTGATTTTTCGGATATACTCTTTAGGCACTTTACTTGGATCGAGAGAAAGATCATAGAGAGTGGTGAGAGCTATGATTATGATCGTGATACTGTAGCGATAAAAGTAGAACAGTTAAGCGTTATCACCAGTAATATCATTGTTCGTTTAAATCAGATAGATCTACAGCTCATAGGTGTTGATAAGGCATTGGCTGATCGTATCAGCAGTGATCTGAAATATATAAAAGAGGTGATTATCCATCTGCCCGATGAGGATATCAGAGCATTTCATGTCGAGAGAAAGCTTGATAATATCTCTTTGAGTGATGAGGCTACAGATGCTTTGACTCTATTCTTGTTTGAAGAGAGTTATAAAGAGTATGAGTTGATCATGATATATAACTATCTCAAGGCACACAGTGATGATGCTTATCTCAATCGTATCTTTCAAATCCTTGTAGATGAGAGTTTTTTCCATCTCAAGTCTTTTGGAGATATGATGGCAAAGATGGGGATACTAGGTGTACCTAGAGTTGTGAGTCGAGAGTTGTACCAGATAGAGGATGTCAGAGCTTTTCTCTTTGCCGGTATCAATGAAGAGATGGCAGCCAAAGAGGAGTGTCGAAAGCTATCAGAGGCTGTAGCTTCAGATAGCCCTAAGTTGGCAAAGTTCTTTGACTTTATTAACAATCAAGAGAATTACCATATAGATCTCATGAAAGATGCTCTATTGTATTATACGGAAAAGAAAAATGCCTAGAGACTACACCTCTGTGATCTCATCCATGTTTGGTAAGTTTGCCGGAAAAGCATTTGCTCCATCTATACAGAGAGTGATCAATCGCAGCTATGTGGGATTGATGGGTTTAGATATGAGTGAATTCAAAGACCCAAGTCAATACTCCACACTCAATGCACTCTTTACAAGAGCATTTGAAAAGCCTCGCCCGATAGAGGATGGTGATGATGTGATGATTTCACCTGCTGATTCGCTAGTGACAGATTTCGGCAAGATCACTGATGGAAAAGCGTATCAGATCAAAGGGATGTCATATCAGATCGATGAACTATTGGGTAGTGACTATGCTGGCAGATCTGCACTGCTAGAGGGGGGAGAGTTCATAAACTTCTACCTCTCTCCCAAAGATTATCACCGCTACCATATGCCTATGAATCTAACGATCAAGAGTCTTACTCATATCCCCGGCAAGCTATATCCTGTCAATATGCCACTGCTTCGGCATAAACATAATCTATTTATCGAAAACGAGAGAGTCGTGATAGAGTCTATAGATGACAATGGATATCTTCAGATGCTAGTGCTAGTCGGTGCACTCAATGTAGGTAAAATGGTTGTCACTTTTGAAGATGGAGTCAAGACAAATAGCAGTGCAGAGGAGACAACTCACTATAGTTATGAGGATCTGACGATGACAAAGGGTGAACTTTTTGGTTGGTTTGAGATGGGTTCTACTATTTTGACCTTTAGCCAAAAAGGGGCGATCAGATCCAAAGTCTCACTAGATCAAAAGGTCAGATTTGGAGAAGAGGTCGCTACAATATCCGAGCAGAAGGAGTCATAGATGATGATAAAAGAGATACAGGAGTATGCTGAGATACGCACCAGAGCTAGAGCTTATCTCTGTTATATTCTAGGTCGCAATATCTCCCAAACCATGCAGAATGGAAATTTAGAACATATTTTGAATAAACTAGATAATATCAGTCGTTCACTGCCAAAGAGTGAAGCGATCTATGTTGTCGATGGTTCAGGGATACAGATCACAGATAATATCTCTCGCAACTCATCAGTGAATGGATTTGGGAAAGGTGGGGATAGGAGTAACAGAGCTTACTACTATCGCACTGTTGAAGAGCACCGCTGTGTATTGACAGATCCATACCCTTCGCTCATAAGCAACTATCTTGTTGTGACTGCTTCATTTCCTATCTATGATGAAGATGATAAACTTATCTGTATCATTTGTGTTGATATTAGTCTAAAAAATATACTCAAAATGGTACATCCAAGCTCTATGGATTCATATTTTGGTACTGGTAGTAAGTTGATTTATTCTGCATATTCACTAGCACTTCTTGCTGTATCACTGCTCCTCTTTTTCAAAGGAATCGATGGTTTTGTACGGGTAGGTTTGGACTTTGGTAGTATTGAGATCAATGAGATGTTCAAGTCTACGATCCTCCTGACACTCTCACTAGCTATATTTGATCTGGTCAAAGCGATCTTTGAAGAGGAGGTATTAGGCAAGGAGAAGGGAGACAGTTCAGATGATTCACATCGAACAATGATCCGTTTTTTGGGTTCTATCATCATAGCCCTTGCTATAGAAGCGTTGATGCTAGTATTTAAATTTGCCTTGACTGATCCTGCCAAACTACTCTATGCTGTCTATTTGATCTTTGGTATTACTGCATTGATGATCGGACTCTCTGTATATCTCAAGGTGATTCGAAGCAATGAAAAGCAGTAGAGCCGTAGAGCTTATTATCTTTGATATGGATGGCACACTAATTGATAGCTCAGTGACAATAGTCAATGCCATAAACCATGTACGGCACAATTTAGGTCTAGATCCTATGGACTTTACCTTTGTGATGGAAAAGATCAACGATCACCATATCAATCCGGCACAACTCTTCTATGAGACAGATCATTTTGAGGGAGACCATGAGAGATGGTTTTCTGAATATTACACTAAAAACCATGAGATGGAGTTACTTCTATATGATGGTATTTATGATCTGCTTATTGCTTTGAGGGAGAGGGGTATTTTGTTGTCAGTTGCTACAAATGCCTACCGTGGATCTGCTATCGAATCTCTGACACATTTAGGTATTTACGATCTTTTTGATACTATCGCTTGTTATGATGATGTCTCTCGTGGCAAGCCCTATCCTGATATGCTTTTTAAAATCTTAAGAACTTTAAATATTCATCCCGATAAGACACTCTTCATTGGTGATGGTTCGCGTGATGAGATAGCTTCCAGAAGAGCAGATATAGATTATCTGATGATAGATTGGGGCTTTAGTAATCATCAAGATGCGATTCACTCCGTATCAAATCTAGAGAGGATTATATTTGAAAAACTTTAGAGGTTCTCTTTAGGGGATTGCTCCCTCTCCCCTTCTGCTAATGCATTTTTGACATCTCCTCCAGATCCCAAGAGTGTAGCGATCCACTTGGTATTGGGCTGGGTATCAAGTGCGATCTTGATCATGATAGTCAGAGGTACAGATAGTAGCATCCCCAATGGACCTAGCAGCCATCCCCAAAAGATCAGTGATAGAAAGACGATGAGAGGTGAGATACCCAATCCTCTGCCCAATATCCGTGGTTCCAAGATAGAACCTATCAGTATATTGACGATGAGATAAGCGATCGCTACCATCAAAGCTACCCCCGGATTGTACTGCACCATAGCCATCAAGATAGCAGGTACTGCCGCAATGATAGAGCCGATGGTAGGTATAAAATTGAGTGCAAATGCCAACAATCCCCAAAGTATCGCATAGTGTATACCAGTCACCTTCAAAATAATAGTGATGATGATACCGGTAGCTGCTGAAGTCAGGGCTTTGAGTAGGATATAGTGGTTTATCTTGTCACTGACTTCTGAGAACTTGATGAGGCTATTGGAGTTGGTTTGATGAAGTTTGGTAGTGAACTGCGAAATTTCCATCAGCATAAAAGTGACGGTGAGAATGATCATAAATGAGTTTGTGAGTAGTGAGCCGAGGCTTTTAAGTGTGCTTGCTATATAACGCATAACACTACTAGTCTGAAACATATTGAAGAACTCCTCTTTTGGTATAGATATACCCCATTTTTGAAAAATATCAAAAAGATCACGCAGATCTGCACGAAGCTTGATCTCATAGAGAGGAATGTTTTGATTGAAGTCTTGTACCGAACCACCTACGAGTGTAGCCAATAAGCCTATAATAAAGAGTAGAAACAGTACGATAAATATCAGAGAGAAGACTTCTCCCAACCCTATCTTTTTGAGCCATAGAAAGAGCGGAGCAAGTATCGTTGCCAAAAAAAGTGAGAGCAAGAAAGGAACCACGATCACAGCTGCCATCTTAACACCTGCTAGCACTACCACAACAGAAGCTGCCACTATCAAAAGATAACCTACATTTTTTCTATTTTGCACCATAATGACTCTCTCCTTATTGCATAGTTTATCATAATAAAGCCCTTAAGTTGTTTTATCTTTCTTGATATTGTTTACTCTAATAATGTATAATGCCAATCAGATTACTTAAAAGGAAAAATATGAAAAGATCATTTTTGGCAATTGCCATGATCCTCACACTTAGCCAATGGGTTTCTGCTGAGCCAGAGCAGCTGCAAAGCAAAGAGTTCCCTCTAAAAGAGATGCAAAAACAAAATAGAGAGATAGTCAAGCTAGCAAGCGAAGAGATATCAAAAACTCTTCCGCAGAAGATAGATGAGTATACCACGCTGATGAGTGTAGGCGGCAAAGATACTACACTCGTATATAAATTTGAGATCAATACAGGTGCCAAGAGTGATGAAACAGTCAAAAAAGAGGATAGAACACGAATGAAACAAGCCGTAACCAACGGTATCTGCCACTCAGCAAAAAGATTTTTAGATGCTCAGATAGATATCTCCTACATATACATAAGTGCCAAGAGCAAAGCAGAACTTTTTCGATTTGATATCACGCAAGCAGAGTGTCCTGCAACTGATAGATAGACTCTCTCGTGACGATGGTCTTCGTCGTCACGCACACCTAGTGAACTCACTTCACCTTTCTCTTCTTAGCCGCAACCACCACCACAGCTAGTAGCAGAAAAGTCTGTAGTACTTTGAGCATCATGTTTTTTTGTAAATACGATCTGTGTCAATCCATTGGGTAGCTCTTGGTGAGCATAGTCAAACTCATTTTCGATCTTGGGAAAGAGTCCTGTAGGGGCACAGTGGTTTATCATGATCAACTGATCGTCATCCTCTAATATTGCCAATCCAGCCATCGCATTGACCATTGGGTGTCCACCCTTTGAAGTGTCGAAGCAGTAAGTTGGGATAGTCCCGATAGTTCCTTTTGTGAACTCAACTGTAGCGTTTTCAACATCTACTATAGAAGCATTATCAATATCCATGTCAATATATCCTTTTTTTTCGCTATTTTAGCATAGCCTAACTTTTAAACCCGAAATATACAATAGAGACTACTAAGGGAATTTGCGAGAAAATCATCGATTAGCCTTTTGAAATGAGGTATAGTTTTGCTATAATGCCGCTCAAGGTGTGACAGGTAGTTGCCGGCGGTGAGAGCCGCGGGAGGAAAGTCCGGGCTACAGTGAGACAGGACTCCATCTAACGGATGGCCAGAGTAATCTGAGGGCAAGTGCAACAGAGAGTATGAAAACCACTGTTTACAGCGGTAAAAGGTGAAAGGGTGGGGTAAGAGCCCACCAGTGCCTCTAGCAATAGAGGTAGCTAGGTAAACCCTGTCTGTAGCAAGAAGTATATGGTATAAGTCTCACGATTTTATACTTCGCTTGAGTGTGATGGCAACATTTCGCCTAGATAAATAACTACCCAACGACAGAACCCGGCTTATCGTTGCACCTTGCCAAATGACTCAACTTGAGATAACTTCAAACAACTCCTGCTTATATTTGCTCCTATTTTACTACCACTTATCACACATGAACATTTTCTACTTTTTTAAAGTA
>JAYEOM010000123.1:0-31459 GCA_034722955.1 Campylobacterota bacterium | reverse complement strand
TTATTCACTTCTTTTTTAATCCCTCTTTTTTAATTTATTTATTTAATCACCCTTTTTAATTTATTTTTATAGGTGTAGTGAGGCAGATATTCTATTTTTGACATAATCAATCCTTTCTATCTGTCCATTATATCAAAAAATCTTTTATTAATACCGCCTTTGGCTCTTAGCTCCAGGATTTCCAATGCCCTATCAATCCATTTGTCGAAGCATCATGGCTTGTTACTCTCTCATCATTTTTGAGTTCTGGCAATATCTTGCTAGCTAACTGCTTGCCTAGCTCTACGCCCCACTGGTCGAAACTGTATATATTCCAGATAGCCCCCTGTACGAAGATCTTGTGTTCGTATAGGGCGATGAGTTTGCCTAGACTGTGTGGGGTTACTTTTTTGAGTAGGATTGAGTTGGTCGGACGGTTGCCTTCAAAGACTTTGTGGGGTATCAGCTCTGAGACTTCATCCAGACTTTTGCCAGCAGCGGTGAACTCCTCCTCTACCTGCTTGTGCGTTTTTCCAAATGCTAGGGCTTCGGTTTGGGCAAAGAAGTTTGAGAGCAGGATAGAGTGGTGTTCTCTGATAGGATTGAGTGACTGTGCCGGAATGATGAAGTCGCAAGGGATGAGCTTGGTTCCTTGATGGATCAGCTGATAGAAGGCGTGCTGTCCATTGGTGCCAGGTTCACCCCAGATGATAGGTCCTGTTTGATAACTTAGCTTTTCATTACTTCGACTAACTGATTTGCCATTGGACTCCATATCACCCTGTTGCAGATAAGCTGAAAAGCGATGTAGATATTGATCATAGGGGAGGATAGCAAGACTTTCGGAACCATAAAAGTTATCGTACCAGATGCCGAGCAGTGCCATGATGACTGGGAGGTTATCAGAAAGAGGAGTATTGCGAAAGTGTTCATCCATCTCATGTGCACCTTCGAGTAGTTCAACGAAGTGGTCATAGCCGATAGTAAGTGCGATGGAGAGTCCAATCGCAGACCATAGAGAGTAGCGTCCGCCGACCCAGTCCCAGAAGGGAAACATATTGTCGGTATGGATACCGAAAGCTTTGACCTTTTGGGTGTTGGTGGACATGGCAACGAAGTGTTTCTCTACTGCTGACTCTTCACCCGCCGCTTCCAAGAGCCAGTCTCTAGCACTGTGGGCATTGGTCATCGTCTCCTGAGTTGTGAATGTCTTTGATGCGATCAGGAAGAGGGTTGTTTCGGGATTGAGTTTTTTGAGTCTCTCGACAATGTGGGTGCCGTCAACATTGGATACGAAGTGTACCTCGATCGCTGGTATCTTGTAGTATCGCAGTGCTTCGGTCACCATCACGGGTCCAAGATCAGAGCCACCTATGCCTATGTTGACAATATCGGTGATCTTTTTGCCGGTATAGCCTTTCCAGGTGCCATTATGGACTCTGGTGCAAAAATCCTCCATCTGTTTGAGTACGATATTGATCTCCGGCATTACATTTTTACCATTATCATAGATAGGTCTATTGGTGCGATTTCGCAGTGCTACATGCAGTACAGCACGGTTTTCGGTACGATTGATCTTTTCGCCCTTGAACATCGCTTCGGTTGCTCCCTTGAGATCTGTCTCTTCTGCCAATCTCAATAGTGATTCAAAGATCCTCTCATCGATGCGGTTCTTGGAAAAATCCAACAGTAGATCGCCTCCCTGCTCACGAGAAAATTTAGTAAATCTCTCCTTGTCGGCATCAAACCAGTCGCGTAGATGGATCTCTTTCGTCTCTTCGTAGAGTTTTTCTAGTTTTTCCCATGTGTCTGTTGAGATGGGATTGGTGCTTTTCATCATTATGGTTTCCTTTCTGTTCATCTATTTTACAATTATACTCTTATCAGGAAATAATAGGAGTATGAGTACCTATAAAATCCCAAAGAGTTTGTCAAATTGCTCTGTTTGGGTAGTATGGTTAGTGCATTTTCATATCATAACTGATCGTTAGACTATACTCTGCATCTGGTTTTAGTGAAAGTGTGTATAGTGTTGAGAAAGCATTGAGCCGCTCTTTACTGCACTGCTCTTTGCAACTATCGGTGATGGTTAGTTTACCCTTATTTGAGGGGATACTTTTTTGGAGTTTAACTATCTCCTCTTTTTTGCTATGGTTGTTGATGGTGATTTTATAAGTTATATGTTTCTCTCTTTTGGTGTGACGGAAATCTACTACCTTCTCTTTTCCAACGATATCAAAATATTTGCCGATAGTCAGTTTCACTGTTTCATCTTTGGGGACATTGGTGATATTGGCTGCACCTACGAATCTGGATACGCCACTCTTATCCTCTCTGTAGACTCTTGCTGTTCCTTTGGGTAGAGGGATGCCGAGATGGTTCTCTTCTCTATTTTCAAATGCGATGATCTGGCTGAAGCGCAATCTCCTCTCCCCAAAATTGGAGAAGTAGAAAGTCTCTCTGTTGAAGGCATATTTTTCATAAGTGATTGCTTTTTTTTGAATGAATGAGATCTGCTTTTTCTCTCTATCTTTGATAGTCTCTCTAAATGGTATCTTGTAGATATGGTATCCTGAAAAGGCTTCATTTTGGATATTTTTTTTATCTGTAGGAGTAGCAGCTAATCGACTCTTTGAGTAAATCCTGCGACCTCCCAACTCCTGAGGCACATTGACATCTCCTGCTAAGACAGTGATATCTGCATTGCGATAAGTAGCTCCAGAGTTATTGGTGATGGTGACCCATGAGTTTAGGTCTAGTGTGGTATCATCGGTCAGATCGATCGTATAGTCACTTTTCCAGCTGACTCCTTTGGTCAAATACTTGAGATCGATATCGAGTCTTTTGGCTTCTGTCTCAATATTCCAGAAGAGTGAGGGTTTGATCGCCATTGCTTTGGGGATATTTGGAAAAAAAACTTTATGAGGGATGTAGATCGCCCCTTCGCTTTTTTCACGGATGAGTATCGGAGTGACAGAGAGCAGGGTTCCCTCTTTGCGCTCAGTGGACTCTTCATCTTCTGTGTAGTGGACTGTTTTGCCGAGGTGATATTTGAGTAGAGAGTCATAGCTGATCACATCATAAGAGTAGTTTTGAGAGAAGAGTTTTGTCTGCTGAGAAAAAGTGGCAATGACAGAACTCGTATCGATCAAACTAGGTACACCCGGATACATTAGCTTGACTTTCCCAGGATTATCTATCGTGGCTGATCGTTTCTCACCAATCATCGCGAGATTTTTTCCGTAGATAGTCAGTGAGATATTTTCTGCTGCATTGGTGATGGCAAGATTTTCTATTGCAAGTAGTGAAGTTGATAAAATCAGTGAGGCTATAATGGCTCTCTTCATTGTGAATTCCTTTTAAGTAAATCTCAGAGACTATAGCCAAGAATAGTGAAAAGATAGTGAAAAGAGGGATCAGTAGAGATCTCAAAACATTACAAATTGCAATATAAAACTACTTTTCATCAAGAAAGCGTTATTATCCTGTTATGAAAAAATTTGAACTACTAGAACGATATTTTGGACACAAAGAGTTTCGCCCACTTCAAGAAGAGATCATCGATGCGATATTGAGATCTCGTGATGTTTTGATGATTTTGCCTACAGGTGGTGGTAAGTCCCTCTGCTATCAACTTCCATCCTTGATGATGGATGGCGTAACAGTAGTAGTTTCACCACTTCTTGCACTGATGCATGATCAGGTTGTTGCACTCAAGGCAAATGGCATATCTGCGGCTATGCTCAGCTCTATGCAGAGCAGAGAAGAGTCTGAGGAGACAGAAGCATCACTTGAGAGTGGAGGGGTCAAGCTTCTCTATGTTGCTCCAGAGAGGTTAACCAATCCATACTTTCTATCTCTTCTTCATCGCTTGGAGATCAATTTTTTTGTTATTGATGAAGCACACTGTGTGAGTGAATGGGGTCATGAGTTTCGTGAAAACTACCGTCAGCTCTCTCTACTGAAAGAGCATTTTCCCTCTACTCCCATCGCAGCTTTTACTGCTACTGCGACCAATGCTGTAGAGAGTGATATCGTAGAGCAGTTAAGTCTGAGTAGTCCTACACGCGTGAGAGGTAGCCTTTTTCGTCCCAATCTTACTATCTCTGCAGAGCATCGCATCAAAGATGGGAGAGGACAACTGTTGGAGTTTTTGAAATCACATTCAAGTGATGCGGGTATCATCTATACACTGTCGCGAAAATCCACAGAAAACATAGCCCACTTCCTCCAGACAAAAGGAGTCAATGCCAAGCCATATCATGCAGGACTCTCTACAGAGGAGAAAAATAGAGTCTATGGGGATTTTGTATCTGATCGTATTGAGATTGTTGTAGCGACGATAGCATTTGGTATGGGGATTGATAAGAGTAATATCCGTTTTGTTGTCCATATGACACTGCCTAAAACAGTAGAGAATTTTTACCAAGAGATAGGTAGAGCAGGGCGTGATGGCTTGGAGTCAAAGACACTGCTGCTATTCTCTGCTCAGGATATAGTCCAGCAGAAGATGTTTATAGATGATCTGCCTGATACACCATACAAAATACATGCATATAACAAGCTAGATAAGATGGTTCGTTTCGCTCAAGGGGAGATCTGTAGACATCAGAGTATCGCCTCCTATTTTGATGACAAAATAGATAGCTGCGGCAAGAAGTGTGATAACTGTCTGCAGCCTGATGTCAATCGTATTGATATCACAACAGCATCACGAAAATTGTTGTCAACAATATTTCGTACAAAACAGAGCTTTGGATTGCTATATGTTATCGATGTACTTAGAGGTAGCAGGGATAAGCGAATATTGAAAAATAGCCATGATAAACTTTCAGTTTATGGTATAGGAGAGGAGTACTCAAAAGCACAGTGGTTGACTATCGCAGATCGTCTGCTTGAGTTGAAAGCTGTAGGGATAGGAGAGTTCAAAGTCTATCACTTGACCAATTTTGGTGCAGAGGCTCTCAAGGGAGATCGCAAGATCGATCTCAGAGAGGATAGACTGAGCATCAGAAAAACAGTCTCAAACAAGAGTGCAGATATCTATAGTGATGAGTATGATATAGAGATTTTTGATAAGCTTAAAGGGCTCCGTCGAGAGATAGCCCAAGCCAATAATATCCCTCCATATATCGTCTTTTCTGATAAGACACTAAAAGAGTTCAGCATAAAGCTCCCCAAAACCAAGGCTGATATGCTAAATATCCATGGTGTTGGAGAGATAAAGTTCGAGCGTTATGGAGAGGAGTTTTCAGAGCTTATCGGAAAACTTTCAGAGAGTTAGCGACATCAACTCTCTAGGTTCGATCCCCTTTTCGTAGCAGTATGGTCTGATCTTGATAGGGAGAGAGGAGACTCTGCAGAGCTCTCTGAATATTTTAGGCATTGAGGTGGTCAAATATGGGGCTATGTATAGTCTCTGCTCTTGATATGCTATCGCCCACTTGCCACCTATAACTATACTATCTTTTTGATCGATTTCGCTGCGTTGATCGGCAGAGAGAAGGTACCCTAACTCTTTGAGTATCAGGTCGGCAGCTTTGGCTCTGAGTTTGGGGTTTTCAAGCTTGAGGACTCTCAGCTCATATCGGCTAAAGATAAGCTCTATACCACTCTGTAGTCTCTCTTTCTCCTCATGGAGATAGGCAAAACTTCTTTTGATGCCATGATGATACTCTGCTAGTAGCTGATCACTGAACTCCTCCCTAAAGCGATTTCGCTCAAATCTCTTGTCCTGATTGCTCTCATCAATAAAGTAGGGGTGACTGCTTCTCTCCAAATAGTCTAATAACTCATCTTTTGTTTTATCTAGCAGAGGTCTAATGAGTCTATAGCTCTCCCCTGTTTTTGTCTCTCTTATGGTGACAGGCTCAAGACCTATCAGCTCTGAGACTCCTGCACCTCTAGTCAATCTCATCAAAAACCACTCTAGCTGATCATTGAGTTGATGAGCAGTGATAAGGGTGTCATATCTGTATCTGCTGATTAGTTCTTCAAAAAAATCATAGCGAAATCTTCTGGCATTTGATTCGAAGTGGCTTCTCCATTGTGGAGCTTTTGTGGTATAGGCTTTTATGCCATACTCTTTGGCTAGTATTTTGGCATGTGCCTCCTCCCTGTCGCTCTCTGCTCTTGTCCCATAGTTGACCAAAGCAATATCAAAATGGATACTCTTTTCTAGTAACATAAAGAGGAGTGCCGAAGAGTCAATACCGGCAGAGAATGCTAGTAGATTTTTTCTCTTAGTGAGCTGTTCGTAGAGTTGCAAGCAGTTTGTCTCCGACTAGTTCTGTGATGGTGGCATCGTAAATCTTCCCATAGGTTATCGGAAGATCAGAGGTGTCATTGATCAGGATCTCTCCATCTATATCTACCGCCCATGATAGAGGTCTAGCAGAGAGAAGATATTCATGTTCATCACTCTCTCCATCTATGACTAGAGTGACATCTTTACCTATCATCGCCTCCATAGAGGCGGTAGTGGAGTGTTGTGCTATCTCACCGAGAGTATCAGCTCTCTGGTCTATCAGCTCTTGTGCTGTCTGCTCCATATCAAACGCTGGTGTACTCTCTTCGTTGGAGTAGTGGAATGTGTTGAATCTATCAAAATGAAATTTTTTCATAAAGTTACAGAGTTTATGAAAATGCTCCTCCTCTTCTCCTGGATGCCCTGCTATCACAGAAGTTCGTAGAAAAGCATCAGGTTTTGATCTCATGTGGTTGAGAAGTTCTATGGTTTTATCCTCTCCAAAGCCTCGTTTCATTCTCTTGAGAATAGTATTATCTATGTGTTGAATGGGCATATCGTAGTAGGTTTGGAAGATTTTAGATTCAGATATAGTATCGATGAGTTCAAAAGTTGTCGTACTAGGATATAGGTATAAGATACGAGCACTCTTGACACCGTCGATTGCTTCAACTATTTTGATAAGTCTAATGAGACCATCACTCATCTCTATATCCCGTCCGAAACTTGAGCTATCTTGAGAGATGAAAGAGAAGTCATAGAAGCCCTCTGAGATTAGATGTTTTACCTCTTTTTCGATAGAGCTTAGACTTCTTGAGTGTAGTTTTCCTTTGAAGCTTGGGATAGCACAAAATGAGCACTGCTGGTTGCAACCCTCTGCGATCTTTATATAGGCATGGTAGCTTGATCCTGTGATAACTCTGTCAGACTTTTCATGTGCTAGGTATACTTCTGGCGAGAAAGAGCTCTGTTTGCTAGCGATCAATGCATCGATCTTCTCATAGTCCCCTACTCCTGTAAATATATCTATCTCAGGCATGTCTGCTTGGAGCTCCTCTTGATAACGCTCTGAGAGACAACCACTCATCACTAGTAGAGAGTCATCTTTTCGTTCATCATGAAGATTTAGTACTGTGTTGATACTCTCCTCTTTTGCTGCATCGATAAATCCACAGGTGTTTACTATGATGACATCAGCTTTGGCAGGCTCATCGGTTATAGCATAATCACGAAGACGACCCAGCATCACTTCGCTATCGACTAGATTTTTAGTGCAACCAAGGCTGACGAGGTGTAGTTTTTTGCTCATTTGTACCTTCTTGTATTTCTATTTGGAGAGTATTATTTTTCAGGAAGTCAAAAATATTTTTAGAATTATAGCATATTGTATTGTAAAGAAAAAAGAGTATAAGAGATATAAAAAAAGGGGTTAGAGTCAGGCAGAAGCCTGAACTCTAAGAGATATTAACTTAAGAGGTTACTCTTAGAAGTTGTATCTTGCCCAGAATCTGATAACATTGTTGCTATCTTCAAATAGAACATCTTGTCCATTTTCAGTAGTTACAATCATCTCATCTTGAGTTTGGTTTACATAAGCTGCAAGTAGAGTAATGCTGTCATTCCATACTTTAGTCTTATAGATGAAGTCAAATTCAGCATAGTCACGATCACCATAGTGACCTGTTACTTCGTTCATTAGACGATCATTCATAGTTGTCGCACCATATTGAGCGATGAACTTACCACCAAGAGCTTCCATAGTAGCTTTGATAAGGAAAGTATCATTGTCAGACTTGATAAAGTTCTGGTTAAGAATCATCTGGGTATAGAGAGGAGTTTTTACACCACCAACATTGAATACACCAGCATCTCCATCATCTACGCTTGAGTATGCAGCAGTTACAGTGAAGTTATCAAAGCTTCCGCCAACTTTAGCACCAAATGCAGTAGTGTCATTTAGGAATATATCACTTGTAACTGTACCACCCTGAAGACCAAATGTTACAGGAAGATCAGCATTTGCATAAGAAGCATCACCCCAAAGGATGTTGAGGTCATTGAGTTGACCATTTTCATCTGCAAACATGTCAGCAGCATAATACCAAGAACCTGTCAGTGTCAAGCCAGCTATAGATTTGTTCTGAACTGTCGCCATCCAGATACCGTCATTTTCATTAACATTATCAAATGCACTCAAGTTACTTCCAAGGAAAACACCATTATGGTTAGCTTTCTTAACCCAAGCACCTACAAGAACAGTATCTGAAATGCTTGTATTTACAAGTAGTGCAGCCTCATAAGAGTTCTGGAATACATTCCATTTCTCAGACCATGCAAATGGAGAGAGTGCTTTTGGAAGATCTTGACGACCATACTTGAATGAAGTACTGTCATTTGCCCAACCTAACCAGATGTTAGTGATTGCTGCACCAGTAAGACCATCTTCGGCTATACCAGGCATCTGCATAGTTTTACTAACTACATCATTTTCAAGACCAAGCGTACCAAGACCACTCAACTGAGCTCCTGCACTCAAACCATAGTCAAATTTACCTACAGCATTTAACTGGATACCAGCATTTGCCAAAGATGACTCTTGCTCAAAAAGGCTACCTGCACCATATGCGTCTAGTGTTTGATAGTAAAGTACTGCCTGACCACTAAAGTCCCACTGTGGGAATACCTCTTCTTCAACTATAACTGGTGCTGGTACTGGTGCAATATCTCCACCCGCCATAATCATTGTCGATGCTACTACTGATAGTAATAAACTTTTTTTCATGTTAAACTCCTTGATTTGTTTCAAAACGCATTATAGCATGGGTTAACTGATAATGTCAAGGGTTTTAATGAAAAATTAATAAAGAGTTAACAATTTGTTAATAAAAGAGCGTACAATACTAAGGAGATTTTTTTGGGAGATCGCATTTGGAAGTGAATATAAAGATAGAATTAGCTGGAGTTATACAGGGTGTAGGTTTTCGCCCTTTTGTCTACAGGCTTGCACAACGCTATGACTTGAAAGGGTTCGTACTCAATAGTAGTGCAGGGGTGAGTCTGGAGGTTGAAGGGAGGAGACAGTCTATTGAAGCATTTTTGATATCTCTACAGTATGAGCTTCCGCCATTAGCCTCTATAGATAGATGGGAGAGTTATGAATCTGATTATGTCGGGTATGTAGATTTTAAAATTCTTGAGAGTAGAAGAGGAGAGCAAAATCATATTTTGATCCCTCCTGATATAGCAACTTGTGAACACTGCCTGATAGAGATGAGTGATCCTGCTGATAGGCGTTACCTCTATCCATTTATAAATTGTACTGATTGCGGTCCCCGCTATAGTATCATAGAGACTCTCCCTTACGACAGACCTTATACTTCGATGCACTTTTTTACGATGTGTGAAGCTTGCAAGGCAGAGTATATTGATCCATCTAATCGTCGCTACCATGCTCAACCAATAGGCTGTTGGGAGTGTGGTCCGACGCTCTCCCTTTGGGAGAAAAATGAAAAAATAGAGATAGGTAATGAAAACTTACTAGATAGTGTTTCACAACTCCTGTTGGATGGGAGTATTGTGGCGGTGAAAGGGGTAGGTGGTTATCATCTGGTTTGTGATGCGACCAATGATGCGGCAGTGCAGAAGATGCGTGAGAGAAAAAATCGTCCATCCAAACCCTATGCTGTTATGGCAGCAGATATAGAGATGGCAAGAGCATTAGTCACCATGAGTGAGCAGGAGGAGGAGTTGCTCACTTCAAAAGAGCGACCGATAGTGCTAGTTCATAGTCGGGATCAGATCTCTGATATCTCATCACAAAGCGATAAAATAGAAAACAGCAGACCTCTAAGCCGCTTTATCGCTCCAAATTTATCTACAGTAGGTCTACTCTTGCCCTATACTCCACTACACCTATTGCTCTTGAGAAAACTGAACCGACCTCTAGTCGCCACATCTGCCAATGTGACTGATGAGCCTCTCTCTATCGATAGGGAGAGTTTGAACAAACTCTCTGGGGTTTATGACTATATCCTCGATCACAATAGAGAGATTGTTAATGGTTGTGATGATAGTATCGTGATGGTTGTGAAGGATCAGGTTGTTACCCTGCGTCGTGCTAGAGGCTATGCCCCATTAACTATCAAACTCCCTCTCAAACTTCCCTCAGAAGTATTGGCAGTTGGTGCCGGTCAAAAAAGTACGGTTGCGATCGGATTTGAATACGAAGCTATCCTGTCGCCACATATTGGAGATCTAAATACCATCGGTTCGATCGCATATTTTGAGAAGAGTATTCAAACACTAGAACGCATCTATAGTTTTAACCCAAATATTGTCAGACACGATCTCCACCCCAATTATGAATCTACCAAGTATGCACTTGCCCAGAATAAAAAGAGACAAGGTGTACAGCATCACTACGCCCATATCTTGGGTGTAATGGCAGAGAAGCAATTGAGAGGGAGAGTACTAGGTGTAGCTTTTGACGGAACGGGGTATGGAGATGATGGAAATTTATGGGGCGGAGAATTTTTGGTATGTGATACTAGAGCCTATGATCGTATAGCACATCTGGACTACTTTAGATTGCTTGGGGGAGTTAAAGCGATCAGGGAACCCAGAAGAGTTGCATTGAGTCTGCTTTTTGAGTGTTATGGAGAGAGAGCAGTGCAGTTGGACAGTCCTGCGACCAGAGCCTTTACTCCGTCAGAACTTGAGATCCACTATCAGGCATGGCAAAAACATATAAACACTCCCCTTACATCTTCTGTAGGCAGACTTTTTGATGCAGTTGCTTCTCTGAGGGGTCTCTGTCAAGTTATGAGCTTTGAGGGAGAGAGCGGTATGCTGCTTGAGACACTCTATGATGAAAATATAGAAGGAGCCTATCCTTTCACTATAGAAAATGGAGAGATAAGTTTTTTGGAGATGATAGAAGAGATAGTATTGGAGTCTGATACCACAGTGGCAATCTCCAAATTTTTTCACACTATTGTTGATATCATCGATAGAGTTTATCAGAAGTATGATTTGCCATTGGTGTTGAGTGGAGGAGTATTTCAGAATCGTCTACTTCTTGAACTGGTATTAGGAAAAATACCCAATGCAATACTCCCTAGCAAGATACCTCCAAATGATGGAGGGATAGCTCTAGGACAGATAATGTTTGACAGTAGGTAAAATATGCTATTGTTTTAACCCGAATTATGCAATAGAGTTGCTAAAATAGCGTTTATGCTTGTGTCTAGGGTGTTTGTGAAAAATCTAAGGTTAATCGATGGTTTTCTCGCAAATGCACTAGGTGCAATGATAGATACTAGTTTAGTAATATCTACTGCATATTTCGGGTTTAAGAAAGGATTTTTTATGTGCCAAGATTGCGGCTGTAGTATCACTGAGAGTTCTCAGGAGCATCATCATGACCATTCACATACTCAGCAGAGAGTAGACGAAACACTGCATCATAACCCACAGCTCAATGATGCAAAAACAGTATCAGTGATCACAAAGATCCTTGATAAAAATGATAAGCAAGCAGGGCATAATCGCAGCCATTTTGATAAACATAATGTTTTAGCGATCAATCTGATGAGTTCACCCGGAAGTGGCAAGACGACACTTTTGGAGAAGATAGCCAATCAGGCTGAGTTTAAATTTGCTGTGATCGAGGGTGATCTGGAGACTAGTCGTGATGCTGACCGCATCAAAGCCAAAGGAGTACCGGCATTTCAAATCCAAACTGGTTCTGCCTGTCATCTAGATGCATTTATGGTGCATAAGGGGCTGCATGAGATGCCTATAGCTAACATAGATATCTGCTTTATAGAAAATGTCGGCAATCTGGTCTGTCCGGCAAGCTATGATGTGGGAGCACATCTAAACATTGTCCTCGTCTCTATCCCTGAAGGGGGAGACAAGATTGAAAAATATCCAGTGATGTTTGCAAAGGCTGACCTTGTCTTGATAACAAAAACAGATCTGCTCCCCTATTTTGACTATGATGTTGAGCATGAAAAAGCTGAAGCAAGAGGAATTAAACCTAATGTAGATATCTTGGAGATCAACAGTAAAGATGATGAGACTATCCAGAGAGTGATTGAGTGGATTGAGTTCAAACGAAAAATGAGGAGTTAGTCTATGTGTCTCTCTATCCCGTCAAAAATTGTCAAGATCGACGAAGATAATGTTGCCACTGTTGATACTATGGGGATCAAACGCCAAGTAAGTCTTGATTTGGTGCCTGATGAGGTGGGTATTGGGGATTATATTCTGATCCATGTAGGTTTTGCGATGAGCAAGATCGATGAAGAGGATGCCTTGTTGAGTTTGCAAGCATACCAGGAGATTTTGGAAGTGATGGAAGAGGACGAGAAGAGTAGTAGCCGAGGAGAAAAGTGAGAGAGCTTTGTCTCAAAGATCTCTATGATGGCTTTCGTGATCCTGATGTTATCAAGGCACTAGCATATACTATTGAGAGAGAGGTCAAAACTCTTTCGGAGCCGTTGAGGATCATGGAGGTGTGTGGTGGACATACTCATACTATTATGAGATATGGTCTCAAACAACTGCTCCCCGAAAAAATCGATTTTATTCATGGGCCTGGATGCCCAGTATGCATCATGCCCAAAGAGCGGATCGATCATGCGATCGCACTATCACAGCTGGAGAGTACTATTTTGCTCGCTCTTGGAGATATGATTCGTGTTCCAGGGTCGAAGAGTTCCCTGGCGGCTGAGCGTGCCAAGGGTTATGATATCCGTCCCCTGTATACGCCGATGGATGCTATTGTGATCGCAGAGGAGAACCTAGATAAGAGAGTGATCTTCTTCGCTATAGGATTTGAGACGACTACTCCCATGACGGCAGCACTCTTGGCAGAGGTCGAAAAACGCAAAATCACAAATCTCTATTTTCATATCAACCATGTTCTTGTTCCTCCTGCTATAGATGCTATCATGGCAGATGGTCAGGCAAAGATCAATGCTTTTATAGGTCCAGCTCATGTGAGTGTGATCACCGGTGCAAAGATATATTTGCCCTTTCCAAAACGATATGGCACTCCTGTAGTTGTCAGTGGATTTGAGCCGGTGGATCTCCTGCAGAGTATCTTGATGATAGTAAGGCAAAAAAATGAGAACCGTAGTGAAGTGGAGATCGAGTACTCCAGATTTGTGACGCTAGATGGCAATACCAAGGCTCAAGAAGTGATCGAAAAATATATGCAGCCTCGGAGACATTTCCGTTGGCGAGGGATCGGTGATATCCCCGATAGTGCACTGGAGCTTAAAGAGGAGTATGCCATGTATGATGCAGAGAGGATCTTTGCTGATATACTACCGACAGAGTCGATCGATGATCACAAACTCTGCATCTGTGGCACAATCCTCAAGGGATTGGCAAAGCCCAATGATTGCAAAGTCTTTGGCAAAGCATGTAGACCAAATAGCCCTATGGGCAGCTGTATGGTGAGTTCTGAGGGGGCGTGCAGTGCATACTATAGATATGGGGAGATATTTTGAACCAAATACAACTGAGCCACGGAGGTGGAGGTGAAGAGACAAGCAGTTTGATCAATGATCTCTTTTTTCGCTATTTCGATAACGAGATCTTGCTCAAAGCTGAAGATGCCGCACTGTTGGAAGTCAAAAAAAAGATCGCTTTTACGACGGATAGTTTCACTGTCACTCCTATCTTTTTCAACGGAGGCAATATCGGCAAACTGGCTATTGCCGGTACGGTAAATGATCTAGCGATGATGGGTGCCAAACCCCTCTATCTGAGTGCCGGATTTATCATCGAAGAGGGGTTTGCTCTTGATGATTTGGAGTTGATCGTCAAAGAGATGGCAAGTGAACTTGAAAAGAGTGGTGCGAAGATCGTCTGCGGTGATACCAAAGTGGTTCCCAAAGGTGCAGTTGATCAGATCTTTATCAACACTTCAGGGATAGGTGAAATTGCCAGAGAGGGGATCTCAGCAAACAATCTTCAGGAGGGGGATATACTCATCGTATCGGGAGATGTTGGTCGTCATGGAGCGGCCATTTTGATCGAGAGGGAGGGGTTGGGCATCAGCAGTGATCTTGAGAGTGACTGTGCGACACTATGGTCAGCTGTTGAAGCGTTGATAGAGTCGGGTATTGCCATCTCTTCTATGCGTGATGCTACCCGTGGCGGTCTCTCGGCGGTGTTAAATGAGTGGGCAGATCAGAGTAGTGTATGCATAGAGGTTGAGGAGGCAGATATACCAGTTGATGAGGCAGTTTGGGGGATATGTGAACTCTTTGGTTTTGAAGCGTTTGATTTTGCCAATGAAGGCACATTTATTCTTGCGGTTCCAGCAGAGTGTGCCCAGTCGGCACTACGGATACTGCAAAAAGTAGATCTATCAGGCAAGGCAGCTATCATAGGAGAAGTGACTATGAAAAGAGAGGGGAGGGTTATCCTCCGCTTGGCTCATGGGAGCAGCCGATATCTTGATCTGCCAAAGGGTGAACTCCTGCCAAGGATATGTTGATGCATGAGTACTCTATAGTCCAGGCTTTGCTAGAGCAGTGTGAGGGCTGTGCCAAAGAGAACAGTGCAGTCAAGATCACAAAAGTAGTTACAAAGATAGGAAAGATGAGCGGTATCGAACCTCATCTGCTTGAGATAGCATTTGATACATTCAAAGAGAAGACAGTATGTGATGGTGCAGAGTTTGTGATGAATATACAGAACCTTATACTCTATTGCAATGAGTGCAAATGTGAAAGTGAGCAGGAGAAGCCACGCTATCAATGTCTGCATTGTCAAGGCACAAATGTCTCTGTGGTTGATGGTGAAGAGATCTATTTGATGACTTTAGAGATGGAGTAAGGAGCTTCACAAAAAGCTCTTAACAAGAATTTAAGCTATTTCGTTCCATAATATAATCATATAAATTATTGATCATGGAAAGAGAAGCCGAACTATTTGCGAAAAAAGGAGTTTAGAGTGAAGCAGATTAAAATATTTTTACTTTCAGGTATTGCAGTCCTATTTATGGGTTGTGGTGGTAGCGATAGTAGTAGTGATAAGTTGACAATTTTTACTGAAGAGTATGCCCCATTGAACTTTACAAAGGAGGGGAGTCTCACCGGTCAGGCGACGGAGGTGGTGGAGGAGCTTCTGAAAAGGAGCGACACGGATGGAACGATAGATGTAGTGCCTTGGGAAGTGGGGTATAAGGCGGTTTTGGAGCAGCCAAATACGGCACTTTTCACCACAGTAATGACTCCTGAACGCAAAGACCGCTTGCAGTGGGTGGGTCCTGTGACGACTCTGGATACCAACCTTTATGCCCTGAAAGGATCAGGAATCACGATTAAAACACTGGGCGATGCCAAAAAAGTTGTCAGCATCGCCACAGTGACCGACCACCATACGGAACAGATGCTTAAGAGTGAGGGGTTCGCCAATCTGAAAAGTTATCCGAATGATCAGACGGCACTGCAAAAACTGCTGAGCGGAGAGGTGCAACTTTACAGCACTACTAATATAGCCGTGCCTAGGCTTCTGGAAAATGCAGGTGCCGCTATGAGTGATCTGGAGAATCTTTTTACTGTATCTACAGATCTTGCTTACATTGCCTTCTCCAAGACCACGCCACAGGAGTTGGTAGCACGCTGACAGTCAAAGCTTGACGGGATGAAGAGTGACGGGAGTTTCGATAAAATTTACGCCAAATGGCTCCCCTTAGAAACGCCTCCCGGTATTTTTCAGATGATGACAGAGGAGTATCCGCCTATTACATTCATGAAGGATGGAAAACCCTCGGGTTTTGTGACGGAGATGGTACAAGAGATCGCCTTGCGTCTGCATATACCAGATAATATCCGTCTGACCTCATGGAAAAATGCCTACAATATGGCTCTGCTCCATCCGAACATCATCCTCTTCAGTGCCGAGCGGACTCCTGAACGGGAAGAACTCTTCCGTTGGGTCGGTCCGGTGGGAAAAAACAGCACGATCTTTTACGCTAAAAAGGGATCAGGTATCCAGCTGAACTCTCTAGAGGAGGCCAAGCAGGTCGAAGCTATTGCTACAACCACGGATTGGTTCAGCGAACAATATCTCAAGAGAGAGAGGTTCACAAACCTTGTTAGCTCCGAAGATCCTGTCGATAATGTCCGTCAGCTTATGAATGGAGAGGTTGATCTCTCCATCTTTACCGACCTCACCGTTCCCCAGATCGTGAAAAATGCTGGGTACAGCATGGATGATCTCGAACCGATCTACACGGTCATCCAAACCTATTTCTATATCGCCCTCTCCAAAGATACCTGTCAGGAGGAGCAGCAGGCATGGCAGTCTGCTTTGGATACTCTCAAAGAGGATGGAACCTTTGAGGAGATCTACCAGAGATACCTGCTCGACACTGATCTAGAGAGAATGTGAAAGAACCTCTTTAGTCCACGAATCCCATAAGTCAGCTGTTTTTACAGGGACCAAAGTCCCTGCCCCTAACTCTTTCACAGTCTCTAGAGTTGAGGCGTGATTAAAATATAGATCATTTTGTTAAAATAGAGTACTCTTAAATATAGGGTCAAACTATTTCGGGTTTAAATAGTATTGATGTATAATATACTTAGGCTACCCCAAGAAATAACACCTATTTGGGTGTTTGTCTCCTTGGGTAGCCTTATCCTAACAATCAAAGAGTATCTATGCAAACGGAAATATCGAGACGGCGGTTTCTTCAAGGTACTGCTGTATTGACAGTAGTAGGTGTCTCTACCGCTGCCTCCCTCTCAATAGAGAGGAAAAACAAGAGTGAAATTGCCGGTTACGGCTTGACGAAAACCAAGATGAGTGAGAAGCTCCAAGAGACTCCTACTCTATGTGAAATGTGTGTCAACAAATGTGCAGCTATAGCACGTGTAGAAGATGGTGTTTTGACGAAACTTAATCCAAATCCTATGTTTCCAAAATCTAGAAATATGCTCTGTGCCCGTGGTAATGCAGGTATACAGGCACTTGATGATCCTGATCGTCTGAAGTATCCTCTCATCCGTGTAGACAAACGGGGCGAAGGAAAGTTCAAGCGGGTGACCTGGGATGAAGCGTATGAGCATATCAAAGATAAGATGGTCAAAATCATCGATGAGGAGAGGGATAACCGCTCTACTATTGGGTATTGTGCCGGAGAGGGGATGGCAGAGCATACCTATACCTCATTTATGAAAGATAAGATAGGTTCATCCAACTATGTCAACCATAGCAGTATCTGCCTTTCAACTACAATAGCCGGGTATACACTCACATTAGGAGGATATGGACAGGCAGATTTGGAAAATGCAGAGTATGTCATCATGGCAGGTGCCAATCGTGCCGAAGCGATCGTGACACCAGATACGATGGATCTATTCAAGCGAACCAAAGGTAGAGGAGCAAAGCTTGTCGTTATAGACCCACGCTTTACCAACACAGCCGCTCATGCAGATACTTGGCACTCTATAGAGGTGGGCACAGATCTCGCTTTTGTTTTGGCATTGACCCATGTTGCTTTGACAGAGGAGCGTTACAACAAACGCTTTGCCCGAGAGAATATGAGTGATTTTGAAGTCTATAAAAAACATATCATTGATCATAAATATACTCCAGAGTGGGCAGAGACTATCACAGGGATCAAGGCAGAGGAGATTCGTAAGATTTCACGAGACTTTATGGCACATGCCCCTAGAGCTATCTATTATCAGGGTCGCCGTACAGCATGGAGTCAGCAGGATTATCAGCTGAGACGAGCGCAAGCGATCTTTAGTGCTATGGGAGGAGGTATTGACAAGAAGGGTGGCATCATCTTTGGCAAAAAGCTTCCTCTAGGTGAACACACCATATCCTCTCCAAGCTATGAAAATGCAAAAGAGCGTATAGAGAAGGGTAAAGCAGCAGTTATAGGCTCAAGCGGCTCTTGGATAGCGTGGCGAAACACGGTCATAGATGGTACTGCACCATATCCAGTGCGAGCATTTTTTGTCTACAAACAAAATCCGATGTTATCTGTCCCCAATACGCTAAAAACAAAAAAGATGCTTGAAAAGATGGATTTGGTTGTTGTGATCGATACAATGCCTAGCGATACGGTTATGATGGCAGATGTAGTGTTGCCAGAGTCTGTTTATCTTGAAAGGGAAGACCCTGTCAAGACATTTGGAGGAGCAGAACCCTCTATAGCACTTCGGAAAAAGGTAGTAGATGCCAAACATGATACGAAGCCTGTCATCGAGATCATGCGTGGATTGGGTGAAAAACTATCCAAGCCTCTTTTTGAAATCTCCAAGAGATATGACAAATCACTGCAAGAGGAGATCGAAGAGCGTGGCGAAAAAGCTATCTATGGAGAGGAGGGCTATGATCTTGCTGATGGCTATCGCCACTCTCAAGAGACGATCAACCACCATATGGTAGCGAGCGTCTATGGTGAAGAGGCTTGGAAAATACTGCGTGATAGAGGTGTCTTCTATCCCGATATGGATAAATTTTTCAAACAAAAATCACTCAATGAGTATCAATATTATCCTGAACACAAGAAGAGTTACTCTGTGATCACCGGAGATTTGATCAATGAGCCGTATCATGATACCTGTGTCGATACTGATGAGATAGCCGTTCTCAAAAAAGATTTTAGAACTGCGACAAAAAAGATCGCTTGTGCACTCTACAACTTGGAGAAGAAGAGAGGAGTAGATGCGATGCCTACTTGGTATGATGAGCTCTACCGTCCCACTCCCAAAGGAAAATTCAAATTTATCACCGGAAGGCATGGGCAGTTTACCCAAAGCAGCACCTCTAACAATGCTCTGCTTTTAGATCTGCTAGATGACAATCATCTCTGGATCAACAAGCGTGTTGCTGATGAGAGAGGGATAAAACTTGGAGATATGGTGGAGGTAAAGAGTAGTATAGGTACTATAGAGATAATGGCATACCCTACAGAGAAGATCGGAGTCAATGTACTCTTTTTTATTCATGGATTTGGTGCAGAGTCGAGTGAGCTTACCTTGGCGCATCATCGTGGTGCAAATGATAATCTCATCATTGAAGATAGATATGAAAAATCCTTTGGTTCAGCAGCAATGCATGAAACTATCGTTGATATAAGGAGGGTGTAATGGCTCGTTATGGAATGGCACTGGATTATAAGAGCTGCATCAACTGCAAAGCTTGTGAGAGTGCCTGCAAAGAGGAGAATGGTATTTTGCTTGGGGCTGATCAGCATCGTATCTGGGTAGGAGTCAATGAGATAGAGGGAGTATTTCCAAATCTCAGCATAGGCTCTAGCAGTTTTCAGCCTAGCCAGTGTCAACAGTGTGATAATGCACCATGTCAAGCCGTCTGTCCAACCAATGCAACCTTTTATGATGAGAACGGCGTAGTTCGTGTCAATCCCGATCAGTGTATACTATGTACCTACTGTATGCAGGCTTGCCCTTATGATGCACGCTATATCGATGATAGGACAACAACAGTGGATAAGTGCAACTTCTGCTCTGATACCCGTCTGATACATGGTGAGATGACGACAGCCTGTCAAGCAACTTGTCCTACAAAAGTTCGTATCTTTGGGGACTTGGATGATCCTGATAGTGCAATATCCAAGGTGCTTAGAGATAGAGAGTATTATAAACTTAAAGAGCATCTTGGTACCAAACCAAAACTCTTTTATTTGACATAAGGAAGATGTGATGAATATAGAAAAATTTTTACCTTACAATAGACAGACGCTGAAATCCTTTTTTAGTTTTGAGTTTACACCATTGAATATCTTTATGTTTTGGTTGACGATAGGATTGGTGACAATGATGTTTTGGGGTATTGGTGCCTATCTAGTTCAGGGACATCATGCTTATGGTGTCACTAGGCAGCATGCTTGGGGGCTTCTGATCGCGATGTATGTCTTCTTTGTCGTATCTAGTACAGGATTGTGCATCATGTCATCACTAGGACATGTCTTCAATATTAAGTCATTCCAGATCATAGGAAAACGGGCGATCATCGGTGCTATCATTACGATATTGACAGGTTTTGCTGTGATCGCTTTCGAGATCGGACACCCTGTGCGTATGGTGATCTATAATGTATTGACACCAGGATTGAGTTCTGCTATATGGTGGATGGGGACACTCTATGGACTCTACCTCTTTTTTATCATTTTGGAGTTTATCTTTCTCAACAATGATAATCACAAATACTCCAAGATCTTCGGGCTTGCTGGTCTGGTTATTGGTCTTGCAGCTCACTCCAATCTGGGAGCTGTATTTGGCTTTTTGGTTGCTCGTCCTATCGCAAATGGGGTTTTCTTCCCACTCTATTTTATCCTCTCTGCGATGGTGACCGGCTCTTATCTCCTCTTTTTGATCTATGGATGGCGATACAAGATGGACTTCCCTCCGGAGGTAAAAAAGTTTATGGTGACTCTAGCACAGGTGTTGGGATTGTTGCTGGCGATTTTGATCTTTTTTGAGATTTGGCGTGCTCTTACTGCTATATATGGTGAAATGCCTGAGAGAGGTGATATAGCTCTGCATATGATCACCTCCAAAAGATTCTTGGTAGGGGAGGTGCTTTTGGGGATGCTGATCCCTTTTGTGATCATAGTTGTGAGCAAGGGACGAGCGATCAAGCTAATGGTCTATGCCTCTATCTCCGGTATGGTTGGTATATTTTGGATGCGTTATGACTTGGTAGATGATACACAGCTAGCACCCATGCTCGCACTGAAAACCCGTGAATACTCCGCCGCCCCAGGGCTGACTGAGTATACGCCAACATCAGTAGAGTGGATGATCTCTATAGGTGCTATCGGCTTGGCTTTTATGTTCTACTATGCTGCTGATAAGTTTTTTGATTTGGATCATACTAAATCACCATCTTGACATCATCATGATCTTGAAAGCTCTTGAAGATACGATCTCGCTCCTCTTGACTATCTACTTCACAGCTGGCGTTGTAGCTGTGAAATTTTCCGCCTTTTGATCGGTTGCCAGATGAGCATAGATGCTCTTTGTCTCCCATGACCTCTTTGATGCAGGCTTTGAGTGCATCAGCATCTCTGCCTATCAGTTTAAATCCCCATTGGGTGGGGTAGAATATCTCAGGCTTATCTTGAGTTTTATCGTCTAAAATCACCGCTTTTACCTCCGCTTTTTCTCTCAAGTTGTATATTTTTAATCACCATACCTTTATCTATGGCTTTGAGCATATCGTAGATCGTCAGTAGTCCGACACTGACACCAGTGAGAGCTTCCATCTCTACACCTGTCTGTCCAGTTAGTTTGGCTCTCACTGTAAGCTTGAAGCCTGGCAGTTGAGGTAGCTCTTCTATATCTGTCTTCACTGAAGTCAACATAAGAGGATGGCACATAGGTATCAGGGTACTGGTCTGTTTGGCTCCCTGTATCGCTGCTATAACTGCTGTTTGAAGTACGGGACCTTTTTTTGCTGAGTTTTCGACTACTGCATCAAATGCCTCTTGTGTTACCTCTATGAGACCGCTGGCTACAGCGATACGGGTAGTATGCTCTTTGTCAGAGACATCTACCATTTTGGGTTTGTTCTCTTCATCTAAATGGGTTAAATTCACACATCTGTCCTTGGATTTAATATTGAAATATAGTGTATTTTAACATAAAAATTGACGACTTTTGTAAATAATTGACGCAGAAATATAAAAATTGACGATAATATTTAGAATATCCTTGACTTTATTCATCATAATTAGCTAAGATTATAAAAATGATAAAGGAGAGATATGACTTATGCATACTTGCGGCAGTTGTCAGGCAAGCGAAATATTACTCATCAGCAGAGTGTAATTCTCTCTTTTTCATTGGGTGAGGGTTTGAATATAGATAAAGAGGTTTTTGAATACTCAAATAAAAATCGTCCTATTGAAGAGCGAGAGCAGTTTGAAAGGTTTGTACATGGATTAAAAGATGGTGATAGCATAATAGTTGATGAGATTTGGATGTTTAGTGAAAAGGTAGATGAGATTGTCAAGATCATCAACTGTATGCTCGGCAGAGGTATCACACTCTATAGTGCTTCATCCGGAACGGTTATCAATAGGAGAAGCCTTGCTAGTGAAATCTTTCCTCTGCTCAATACACTTAGAGAAGAGCAGCGAAGCAGACAAAATCAGATCGGTCGCCCAAAAGGGAGTAGATCAAGTTCAAAATTTGATAAATATCAGGCACAGATTATTGCTCATCTCAAAGATGGGATGAATGTAAGTGCTATATCGCGGGAACTAAATATCAGTAGAAGCTCTCTCAAAGACTATATCGAATCAAGAGGAATCAGAGATATGATAGATGGCTCTTGGGTAGAGATATCTCCATCAATCCAATCAAATGATGATGGCAAGATATTGATCTGCCCTTTCGAACAAGAAAAAAACCATAAAAAAGGAGAATAGCATGGATGCAGCAGCAACAGACAACAGTGTAGAAGAGAAGCCAAAGAAAAACATGAAAAAAGAGTACCTCAAGGGGTGGGTATCTTATCGTATCAAGAGATATTGGGCTTATGTCTTAGCAACTATCATTGCATTGGTGATGCCTTGGATTACTATCGGAGGCAATCACCTCTTTTTATTGAGTTTTGACCATAAAAAACTACACCTAGCCGGTGTTGCATTTGATATGCAAGAGCTCTATTTGATGCCATTTTTGCTGATGCTTCTCTTTTTGGGGATATTTGCCGTCACTGCAGTGGGTGGTCGAGCTTGGTGTGGATGGGCTTGCCCTCAGACGATATTTCGTGTGATCTATAGAGATGGTATTGAGACAAAACTGCTTGGGTTACGAAAGAGTATCAAGAACAAGCAGAAAGAACCAGATATGAGTAAGCCTGAAAATCAGATCAAAAAAGTGGTCGCGATTTTACTATGGGCTGTTCTCTCATTGATAGCAGCAGCTGATTTCCTCTGGTTCTTTGTACCACCTGAAGATTTCTTTCAGTATATTCAGGATCCTAGTGAGCATATGATGCTTGTTGGTATACTTCTTGGAACAGCAGCATTTATCGTCATAGATGTTGTTTTCATAAAAGAGGATTTCTGTATCTATATCTGTCCTTATAGTCGTGTACAGTCTGTACTTTATGATGATGATACTGTGATGGCGATATATGATCCGATCCGTGGTGGAGATATATATCAGGGGCATGGATATGATAGAGAAAAAGCATTTAGCAAAACCAAAGATCTGCTAGCAGCCGACCCTACAGCTGAGTGTACTACATGTGAGAGCTGTGTGACTGTCTGCCCGACAAATATCGATATCCGAAAAGGGATGCAGCTAGAGTGTATCAACTGCTTGGAGTGTGTGGATGCATGTACAAATGTTATGGGTGCACTTGGTAAACCTAGCCTAGTAAGATGGTCGAGTGAAAAAGAGGCGTTGAGACATGAGGGAAAGACAAATTTCCTCAGAGGTAAAGTACTCGCTTATGCAGCTGTCCTCATAATAGTTCTGATCGCTCTCTTTGCGATGGGAAGCACAAAAGAGCATATGCTCTTGAATGTCAACAAAACAACACGACTCTATAAGATACTAGATCAAGGTGTAGTGCAGAACTCATATCTATTCCTCTTTACCAATACAGATAGCAAAGCTCATACTTACTTCTTTGAGATTATTGGTAATGACAAAATTAAGATCGTGAGACCAAAAGATGCATTCAAGATCGGAGCAGGGAAGAAAAAGAAAAAAGTTGTTATTTTTGAAACAGATGCACAATTAGCAGACGATGCACGAAAAGATGTACCGATCCCAGTAACTATCAGAGCTTATGCTATAGATGATAAAGAGAAGATCGTAGTAGATAGAAAAACAGTTTTTGTCTATCCTCGTTCTGACTTGATAAAGAGATAGGAGATTAACGATGCAGAGTATAGAGCCTACATTGGAAAAAATAGAAGATTATAATGGAAAAGAGAGCAGTGAGAAGAGGTTGACGATTTGGATTGTTATCCTCTCTGGGTTATTGATCGGTGCTATCTATGGAATCATCCAAGCCAATACAACTGTTTCGGATGAATTGGTGCTTGAGAAAGAGCGATCAGGTATCTTTAGATAATCTTAAAAAGGAGAGAGAGTATGGCAACTGTTTTAGTTCTAGGTGGAGGATTTGCAGGCATAGAAGCAGCAATATACCTGCGAAAGAGTGATTTGGATGTGACATTAGTGAGTGATCGGGACTATTTCTATATCTATCCTACATCTATCTGGATACCTACTGGTGAATCCACAAAAGAGGATGTCAGTGTTCCTCTGGCTGATTTGGCAGAGGTGCATGGCTTTTCACTGATTGTTGATCCTGTCAGCAAGATAGAGGCTAAAATCAAAAAGATCACTCTGGATAGTGGCCGCATATTGGATAGTTATGACTATATTGTTGTTGCTCTTGGGCAAGATAAGATTCAATTTCAAGGTATGGAGCATACACTCTCTATCTGCGGTAGACCAGAAGAGGCGACCCAGCTCAATATCGCACTCAATGCCTTGGTAGCTAGAGGGTCAGGCAAGATAGCTATGGGTTTTGGCGGTAATCCCAAAGATGCTTCTGCTGTACGCGGTGGTCCTGCATTTGAAGTGCTGTTCAATGTAGATACAATGCTCAAGAGAAGAGGGCTGAGAGATAAGTTTGAGTTGACCTTTTTTGCACCTATGGAAAAACCTGGTATGAAGATGGGGCACAAAGCTGTAGAGATGATGGACAAGATGTTTGAAATGACCAATATCTACAAACAAGTGGGTGTGAAAATTACCGGTTTTGAAAGTGATGGAGTCAATTTCGAAGATGGCAGCAAGCTAGAGTCAGATCTTACTATGTTCATATCAGCAGGCAAAGGGCACTCTGTCATAGAGAGCTCTGATCTTCCGCTGAGTGATGCAGGATTTGTAGTAACTGATGAGTATAATGAGATCGAAGGTTTTGAGGGTGTTTATGCTATTGGTGATAGTGCTGCATTGATGGGGCCAGAGTGGAAAGCAAAACAGGGGCATGTAGCAGAGGTTATGGCAAAAAATGTTGCTTATAATCTCTTCAATCATAGTCAGGGTATAGATTCGAAATATAGCTATAAGGAGCATCTAAATATCCTCTGTGTTATGGATACAGGTAACGGTGCTGCTTTTGTCTATCGTGATGCCAAGGGAGGCAAGATGATCCCTCTACCGATAGTTGGTCACTGGATGAAAAAAGGGTGGGGCTGGTACTGCCGAAACTCAAAACTAGGAAAAATCCCAAGAGTACCTGGGATGTGAGCAGAGTAAGGTGAAGCCGCTACCCCCATTTATTTATAGTAAATAGTTATAATAATAATAAATTCAACATTTTTTTGCTAAAATACCTTATCAAAAACAAGGAACCAAAGAGATGAAGCAGATTACCGTTATGGAGAAGTATCCGGTATATACACTAGAAGTTGATAAAAATGAGACAAGTTATAAAAATATAGATGATATACTTAACTACCTAAAAGAGCAGATTGAAGCTCATCGAGTAGCTGTATATATAGGAGAGTTTGACCACTACGCACATACTAGCAGTTTGGCAGAGGGTGATATATCTGAAGATATAAAAGATGCCAAAAATATTATCTGCTGTTTTGGCAAACATCTGCCTAAAGCAGTGGTATTGGCAGTGAGACCTCGATCTATCGGAGTCGCAGAGAGAGATGGCTCATTTGTCATCAGTTTTCTCGAAGCACCCAATCCGGAAGCCAATACCACTATGGAAAACTGGGTAAAAGGTATTGCAAATCTTTAGGTTTCATACCTTGTGGGGAGTCTCAATACTGCTCCTGCTGAGTGGTTGCGAGGATTATCCCGTATACTCAGGGTATCTTACCGACAAAAAAGATCTATCTCTGCCGTGTATCACTATAGATACATTTGATCCAAAACTGACAAAGCCGCTCAAAAAAAATTTTGAATCTATCTCATCTAAATCTTGCAACTATCATCTAAACGGATATATCCACCATGTTGACTCCTGTAGCAATCCACAGGTCAAAAGTCTGGGTGCGGACTTCAATGGCTATATCAGGCTCAAGATATTTGATGGTAATAGATCTATATATAGGATACAGAGTGATTTCAAATCTGATGAAGATGCTGCACTAAAACGAATCATAAAACAGATGAAAGAGGAGATATTTTGAAAAAAATGAAAAATCTTTTTCTATTTAAGAGTAATTTTATCCTATTTAGAATATCATACGGTTATCAAAAATTAAAAGGATTTAAAAATGGCAACAGTAACATTTAAAAACGACATCGTATGTAACCTAGGCGGAACAGAGATCAATGTAGGCGACACAGCTCCAGTAGTAACAGTAGTAAACTGTGACCCAATGCTTCAAAATGAGACAATTGGTGGAGAAGGTAAAGTTCAACTAGTAATAGCAGTACCTTCACTAGACACTGGTGTATGTGACGCTGAGACTAGAAGATTTAACACAGAAGCAGCAGCTCTTGATGGTGTTGAAGTGATCACTGTATCTATGGATCTTCCATTTGCAGCAGCTAGATGGTGTGGTGCAGCTGGTATCGAAAACCTCAAAGTATGTTCTGACTTTAGAAACAAAGATTTCGCTAACGCTTATGGTGTTCTTCTTGCTGATGGTCCTTTGGCTGGTGTAACTGCAAGAGTTATCTTTGTAGTTGGTAAAGATGGTAAAGTATCTTACAAGCAAGTTGTACCTGAGATCACAATAGAGCCTGATTATGCAGAAGCGATCGAAGCCGCAAAAGCTGCTCTATAAACTAAGAGTTAACTTCTATACCCTCCTTACTTCTCCCCTCTTTGGGGAGAGTTTTTCTGTTCTATACCTTCTTATTCAACCCAAAATATGCAATAGAGATTACTAAACTAGCATTTATCATTGCACCTAGGGCATTTGCGAGAAAATCATCGATTAACCTTTTTTATCTTTAAGTACCTTCCTCTATCAGCTATGGAAATTTTAAAAACTATGTTAAAATAGCAGTAGCAAAGGAGTGTCGATGAAATATATAGGGGTCTTTTTACTTATAACTCTATTTTTTATAGGGTGTGGTCAACAGCCAGATACAAATAGTAAATATTATAATATCAAAGAGTGCAAAAAAGAGATGTCACTTGCAAAAGATATCGATGAGAGTGAGCGTATTGATATGATCGTTATATATAAATCAAAACGAAAGATGCATCTCTATCGTGATGCCAGAGTCATCGATAAACTTCCTGTATCTTTGGGTAAAAATCCCAAAGGAGATAAAGTACAAAAGGGTGATCATAGAACACCAGAGGGGCAGTATTGGCTTAGGAGAAAACTCTGTTCACAAAAGTACTATCGCTCTCTCTGTATCTCTTACCCAAATACCAATGATATCCTCCGTGCAAATGCAAAAGGTGTCAATCCCGGTGGTGATATAACTATACATGCCCAGCCAAAATGGAACGCAGATGGCAATGGTGACAAATATACACTCTCAAAAAATTGGACCCAAGGTTGTGTAGCTGTGACAAATAAAGAGATGGAGAAACTCTGGTACGCTGTGCGAGAGGGTGTTCCGATCATTATAAGGAAGTAAAAGATGATTAGATGGAAAATTTTAAGTTTAGTGACAATAGTTCTCTTTTTTTTGGGATGCAGTGAAGGTGAAAGGCTTGTCTACAAAAAGGGGAGTTATAAAACCTCAGAGTGCAGAAAAGAGTTACGAACGGGTGAGCACTTCAAGAGAGATAAAAAGATAGACAAGATCATTGTATCAAAGAAAAAGCATGAAATGTATCTCTATAAAAATGAGAAGAAAATATATACTTTTCGTATATCTCTTGGAAAAAATCCTAAAGGGCACAAGGTCAAAATGGGAGATAAGCGTACTCCGGAGGGCTCTTATCTTGTCACACGCAAAAAATGCCACCCAAAATACTATCGTATGATCTTCATCTCCTATCCAAACAGCAAAGATATAAAAGCTGCCAGAGCCAGAGGAGACTCTCCGGGTAGTGCTATCACTATACATGCTCAGCCTTTTTGGAACGATAATGGCAAAGGCAATAACTTTACACTCTCGAAAGATTGGACTAATGGATGTATAGCTATCACCAATGATGCTATGGATATGTTATGGTATGCTGTAAATTCTGGAGTACCGATCAAGATTGTAGCTTAAGGAGATAGAGATTCGTTATACACAAAAGCAGATAGATAAATATCAGCGTCAAAAATATATTGGAGAGTTAGAGAAGATCAGCAAAAATCTTTTTAGGATGTTTAAGGATGAAAATATCTCTGCTCAACATTTTGTCCAAAAGTTTATAGAGCTCAAATCAAAACTAGATGAGAGTGATACGGTCTCTTTGGATTTGGAGTATTATCGAGAGCTAAAAATATATATAGATCGTCTCTATGCTCAGCTGATCTTGAGTGAGTCTACAGATGACAGGGTATTTGATGATATCCGTGAAGCAGAGATGAGTAATCTAAACCGTCTTCAAAAATTGAAAAACAGTAGCTCTTATAAAAAATCAAAACATAAAAATCGTGCAAAAAATGAAGATTGGGGATAATGACCGGTTAAAATAGCTTTTTTTAGCAATTTGTGAGTAAATATATATTATCATACTAAATAATATTGTATTTGAGGAGTAGTCTATGAAAAAAGCAGTTATTGTAGCTCTTTTGGTTATGGCGGGAACCATGCTCATAGCAGGTGGCTATGTTGCACCTGCCGGTAGTGGTGATAGTGCCAAAGTTCCATGTGATGATGGTGATGTATATGTTAATTACAAGACTAAATTGATGTGGCAAGATTCACCTTATGGTGATAAAGAGGATGGTGCTTACAAAAGCAACCGCTCTGCTGGAAAAGCAGGTAAATGGAAATATGCAAAAAATTATTGCAGCAATCTGCACTACGCTGGTTATTCTGACTGGAGACTGCCAAAAGTAGCTGAATTGACAGAGCTGCATGACAGGACAAGAGGACTCAAAAACACAATAGGTATGGATTTTTGGTCCTCTACACCATCCAAGAAAAATGAGTATTGGGCAGTCTATGCTGTATTTGAGAGTCAACCATATAGCCATATGAAGAGTGATTCACATTATATCCGCTGTGTTCGCTGTATAGACTAGCAAGGAGGGAGGAGTTCTCTTTCTTAGGAGTCTCCCAAAAACAAATATACCCATCTTACCTGTTCTTTTGTTGCTGTTTGAATGGTTTCAATCGTCGTGTAGAATCACTATGCTCCTCTTGAGACAATCCAACTAGAGACAAAACTCCTGCGTCATTTGGGTATATCTATTTTTGCACAACTTCTTAGAGTATTTTGATCTCCTCTCGAAGCATAATGTCAAAAGAGCCATATATCTTCTCTTTAGCCAACTCTATAAGGTAGATAGCCTCTTCATAGCTTCCGCCGCCTAGATTGACCAAAAAATTAGCGTGAACCTCACTCCAGGCCATCCCCCCTCGTTTTGTGCCTTTGAGTCCTACTGCTTCTATCAATCTCCCTGCTGCATCTCCATTTGGATTTTTAAAAGCAGAACCTGCACTAGGCTCTTTTGGTTGGTTGGCTCTAAGCTTCACTAGTTCATCGAGTAGTTCACCACTAAACCCTTGCTTGATCTCAAACCTAGCTGCCGTAGCCACCCCTCCTAGATGGGCAAAACGATACCCATGCTCTATATCATCCCTAGCTATCCACTCTCCATCAATCTCTACACTATGCAAGATATTAAAAATCTCATAGCTCTTAACCCCTGCATTCATAGCTAGCATCCCTCCAAGCACCCCAGGGAGTTTGGCAAAAAACTCAAAGCCAGCTAAATCATTTTTGCGAGCAAAGGAGACTATCCGCCCCGTAGGCATAGAAGCCCCAATAGTGAGCAACTCCACATCCAGCTCTATAGTAGCAAAATCCTTACCCAGCATCATCAGAGGTGGAGGAGCAGGAGAGATAAGGAGATTATTTGCCCCTCCGATGAGGTATCTATCTGAGGGGATAGCGTCATCCTTCTCTATGATAAGGACTTCTGTTGGTTGACCGACTTTGATACTAGAGTAGCGGGAGAAGTCTATGAGTTTAGTGCCCATATCTATAGCTCTTTGCCACAATACTGCTCAACTACACTTTTAAAGCCATCTCTTACCTGCCAATATGCCATTAATTTCTCCTCAGCCCCTCATACTCCCTAGGCAAAAGATAATCCTCTGTTTTGATAGGTACTTCCCAAAGTCCATTTTCGAAACCTATCTCATAGAGTCTATCTAGAGCTTTTAGCTGTAGAGGGCTTAGCTCTACAGACTCATCGGAGGCGTACATATCTAGGTATTTGGTGAGCATCTTATCGGAGATACGCACTAGAGAGTCTGCTTCTAGTTTGGCACATAACTCCTCTTTTCTGTCATTGGCTACTTTGACACCATCTATGAGGATGTTTTCTATATCTATGGCACGGTTGAGGGGCAGTGAGCGACGCAGTGCCATACCACCTAGAGGTAGTGGCAGTCCCTCTCCTGCTAATTTGACCCATATATCCCATATCTCTTTCTCTACCTCTAGGCTCTCATCATAGTCTAGGATAGATTCGTGTATCAGTACACCTGCATCGACCTCTCCACTCACAACAGCTTGTTCTATATCTAGAAAATCCATATAGATTGGTCGTGCATCGGGGTAGTAGATACGAAATAGCATAGCATTGGTGGTGTATTTGCCGGAGAGTGCTACTTTGAAATTGCGTTTTAGTTTTTTATCCTTACGGCGTATGAGCTTGGGTCCATACCCTTCACCGAAACTTACAGCTGTACGAAGCAGAGCGTAGTTATCTTTGATCAGAGGATACATACCAAAGCTTATCGCAGAGACATCATAGGTGCCTTTTATGGCTTCCACATTGAGAGTCTCTATATCTAAGCCGATATTGCTAAACTCATAATCTTTGGTATTCACCCAGCCAAATTTGATAGCATAGTACATAAATATATCATCTGCGTCTGGAGAGTGTGCTAGTTCAATGTTCATCATTTATCGCCTAGTAGTAGAATAGAGTAATTTTATCAAAAAAGTGAGGATTAAAGCTTTTGTAAACAAAAATTTTGTGCTATAGTCTACTTCTTCTACTCATTAGTTTTTAATCTTACCCTCTCTGTGGCTTCTATTTGGGTGTTTGTTTCATTGGGGTAGCCTTGAAGCAATAAGAAGTTTTTTGAA
>JAYEOM010000122.1:0-8873 GCA_034722955.1 Campylobacterota bacterium | reverse complement strand
ACAGAATGGAAAAGGCTTTGAATATATGGTTTGACCCCAAAAAAGAACCATTTGATGTAACTCTACTGCTCGATCACAATGCCATTGTCTACTTTGAAAGAAAACCAATCAAAGGACAGTTCCTAAAAACAAACAGTGACGGCACTGGAGAGTTAGCCATCAGCATCACCAACAAAGATGAGATATTTCCTCTTATGAACAAGTGGTTACCTCAGATGAGGATTATTGAACCACCTGAACTTCAGGAGGAGTTTGAGGGAATGATGAGAAAGTATTTAGTGAGGAATTAAAATCTTAAAATCTCACTATGAAGTTTTTCTCCTCATAAAATTCAAACTAGTGTTGTTGTCTGCTGTCCTATCTCTTTATAACGAGCACAATAGTGTTCTACAAATGATCTTATCTCTTCGTTAACCGGCAGATATACACCATCTTCTTTACTGGCATACTCACTCAAGTAAATATTTGCATCCACTTTGGATGAAATCAAAAATTTAGATTGCGTCACTATCCTCTTCGCCTGTACGGATACGCAGTACGCTGTCGATGGTGCTGACGAAGATCTTGCCATCACCGATCTTGCCTGTTTTGCCGGCTTCTGAGATCGCTTTGACGGCTAGATCGGCAAACTCATCTGTACTGACTACGATCTCTATCTTGACCTTTGGGATGAACTCTACTACATATTCAGCTCCTCTATATAGCTCAGAGTGTCCCTGTTGTCGTCCGTAGCCTTTGACCTCCGATACGGTCATCCCTTCGATGCCTGCCTCCACTAGTGCCTCTTTGACATCTTCTAGTTTAAATGGTTTGATAATCGCTTCTATTTTTTTCATTTCTCATCTCCTTATGTTTGGTTTTGCTAAAAACTAATTATACAATGAAATTACTTGTTTGGTAATCTTTAATGTATATTTCTGCTTAAATAGATCGTGTAAATTCAGGGTATGACTCCATACCACACTCTATAGCATCCAGACCCTCTAGCTGCTCCTCATCATCTGCTCTGAGTTGGATGAGTTTGTTGATGACATATATAGTTATATATGAGGCCGTAAAGACAATGACTCCTACAACTACGATACCCTTCACCTGAGTGAGCAGTGAGTGTTCTGTAAATATACCTACAGCTAGTGTTCCCCAGATACCGTTGACGAGGTGTACAGATAGTGCACCGACAGGATCATCGAGATGCAGCTTGTCGAAGATTGGAACAGCGAAGACTACCAGTGTCCCCCCAACGGCACCTATGAAGATAGGAGTATAGATATCGTATAGATCCGGAGCCGCCGTAACTGCTACGAGTCCACCCAATGCACCATTGAGTATCATAGTGATATCAAACTTCTTATAGCGAATGTACATAAATACCCAAGCGATAATAGCACCGGATAGTCCTGCTGTATTGGTATTCATGATGGTGAGTGCAACAGCATCAGCACTCTCTTTGCTAGATATTGATCCGACACTACCACCATTAAATCCGAACCATCCTATCCATAGCAGCAGTGCACCTAGTGTGACAAGGGGGATATTGGAAGCGGGTATTACTCTGACTTTGCCATTTTTATATTTTCCCCGTCTAGCACCCATGATGAGGATAGCGGCTAGAAGAGCCCATCCGCCTGTAGAGTGTATGACAGTAGAGCCGGCCAAGTCATACATACCTGAGATATCTAGAAGTGTACCATCAAGAAAGTTGGCTCCCCAAGTGAGATTGACAATAGTAGGGTATATGAATGCACCCATAATAGCAGTAAAAAGACCAAGAGGAAGGATCCGTGACCGTTCACTGACACCACCACTCATGATATTGATGGTTTTACCTACAAATGCCATCTGAAACATAAAAAATGCCCATTTGCTGATGCTATCTTGATGATCCCACCCACCAAATGCATAGGTGTATCCTATAAGTAAAAATGCCATAGAGGCAACAGCATAGATCATCACATTTACAGTTAGCACAGCAGATACATTTTTTGTGCGTACTAAACCTGCTTCGAGCATTGCAAAACCTGGTACCATAAATATGATAAGGGTCATAGCAAAAATTGTAAAAAATGTATCGATTACATAGTTGAATTCCATAAATTTCTCCCTGTTAAAGTTTTGCTCAAAGTATAACAGAGAAGTTTTGTAAATTGAGTATAAGAGTGGTTTAAAACTATACAGGAGATTGTATAGTTTTTTCTATTTGACTATTATGTGATTAAAAATTAATCAATAGTCTATAGATATTTTAGAGTGCGTCTATATCCTCTTCGCCTGTACGGATACGCAGTACGCTATCTATCGTACTGACGAAGATCTTGCCATCACCGATCTTGCCGGTTTTTGCTGAAGATGCTATAGCTTTAATCGCTAGATCGGCATACTCATCTGTACTGACAAAGATCTCTATCTTGATCTTGGGTATGAACTCTATTACATATTCAGCTCCTCTATATAGCTCAGAGTGTCCCTGTTGTCGTCCGTAGCCTTTGACCTCCGATACGGTCAGCCCTTCGATACCTGCCTCTACTAGTGCCTCTTTGACATCTTCTAGTTTAAATGGTTTGATTATCGCTTCTATTTTTTTCATTTTTTTCCTTTACTGTGTTATAGGTTGATCGCTTTCTCACCGTGGATATTTTCATCCAAACCGATCTGCTCTGTCTCTTCATCTACTCTACCGCCACCTGTGATAATACTAGATACAAAGAAGATAAGAGCTGTCATAATACCACTATAGACTATAGTGAGTCCGATCGCCTTGAACTGTGCTAGCAGTTGCGTGCCTAGAGAGTAGTCATCCGCCATCAAATATGGAGCTATGAAGATAGCTGTGGCTATAGAGCCCCAGATACCAACAAGACCATGTATCCAGAAGGCATCTAGAGAGTCGTCAACTTTAAATAACTTCTTGAGTTTGGCAACAGCGATAAATCCAATAATACCACCAACAAGACCTATGATGATAGCACCTGTGACACCTGCTGAACCTGATGCCGGAGTGATAGCTACGAGACCGGCAACGGCACCCGATGCACCACCGACGAGAGTAGGAGTCCTGTAGACTATCCACTCAGCAATCAACCATCCGATCACACCTAGTGATGCTGCGACATTGGTAATAAGAAAAGCGTTACCTGCTACTCCATCAGCTGCGACTTGGGAGCCTGCATTAAATCCAAACCATCCAAACCACAATAGAGCCGCACCCAATACAGCAAATACCGGCGAGAAAGGTTTGATAGCAGCTTTGCCATAATCTTTTCTTCTTCCCAACATCATCGCTACGACAAAACCTGCTACACCGGCATTGATATGTACAACTGTACCACCTGCAAAGTCCATCTCTCCAAAGTATAGTGTCTCTCCACCACCCCAAGCCCAGTGTGTGATCGGTGCATAAACAACCAAGATCCATAGAGCAGCAAATATGGTAAATGTAGAAAATTTAACTCTCTCTATCATAGAACCTGATGCTATGGCTACTGCAATAGCTGCAAATGTTCCCTGAAAAGCAACAAAAAGAAGCTCAGGAATAGTTCCATTGAGTGACTTATCTGTGATGCCAGTGAGTAGTAGTTTACCGGTACCTATAAGGTCACCTTCTCCAAATGCAATACTGTAGCCAGCTATAACCCATACCAGTGTTCCTACAGCAAAAGCTATCAAACTCATCCCCATAGTATTGAGTACATTTTTGCTTCGTGTCATACCGCCATAAAAGAGTGCAAGTCCTGCTGGTGTCATTAGCATGACAAGTGCTGTAGCGATAAGCATCCAAGCTGTATCACCTGTATCTAGCTTGGGTGCCTCCTCTGCAAAAGCAGCCATAGGCAACAGTGTTGCCAGTAGCGTTAAAAATCTTAACTTCATGTTCTTATCCTTTTAAATATTTTTCATTTAAATAATAACAGGTTTAAAAAAATAATAAGATCTTGAGCTGATTAATTTTTAAGCAATAAAAGGGATTTGCAAGTAAATGGAGTATTCTTTAAGTATACAGAGGATATTGATCTTATCTGCAACTCTTTTGATCTCTATATCTCCGTCACTATATCTCCCATTTGCCTGTATGACAAGTTGCAGTAGATTTTGGCGTCTGTTCTGAATGATGATATACTCTCCTGTCAAGAGTCTAAGAGAGATATCGATAGAGTCTGAAGCTCTAAAAGCATCTAGAGTTTTCCGCAATAGTTTGGAAAACTCATTTTGATCTATTCTGCACAGAGGGAGGTCTTGGTCTGCGAGAAGTGCTAAGTGATTACTGTTTTTGAGTCTGAAGAGAGTGATATTGGCCTCAAGCAGTATATTGATATCAGTCAAAGGAAACTTGTCTAACTCTAGGTTGCTATTGGTGTTTAGATGTGGTTTATGGTAGAGTCTGAGGCAAATTTGATCTTCATTTTCATAAGCTACAGTGATAGCATAAAAATTAAAGGCATCATACTGTAGCTCCAAGCGGGTAGTTTTGTATCCGAAATCTTTAGGAGCATGAGATATGGCTACATCATATAGTTCACCTCTTTTGACATAGCCTAGCAAGATCTCTGCGGCACTATTGAGATAAGCAATCTTCCCACTATTGTCAAATAGTATAAATGGGCTATTGTCACACTCTATAAAAAATTTAAAATCAATCGATGCCAAGTTCATATATCTTCTTCCTAAGTGTATTTCGGTTAATACCCAAGATATTAGAGAGTTTTAGCTGGGAACCAAACTTTGCCAATCCTGCCCTAATCAAAGGTTTTTCATATAGCGGTAGAAAATCTTTATAGTCATTGTACCCCTCCATCTTTTCAAATAGATAGTGGTAGAGTATCTCCTCTATATCTCTGCTGCTGCAGTGATGACTGAAGGCTTGTTGATATATCGATCGCTTGAGAGAGTGTATATTGGCACTTAGATCCAATAGTTTCAGATCGATCACAAGTTCTCTATCGATCATCAGATTGGACTTTACCTCTTGGCTAAAGTCATGGACAAGCAGATCGATATCTTCTGGTCTATCTATGAGAGAAGGCATATCGTAGATAAATGCAAAGAGAGAATCAATCGTCTTTTCATTGCTTATGTAGTTTGCTATAGCGATAATGCGTCTGTTCTCAAAGTCAATATTGTCAATATTGCTCAATTTTTCAAAATTGAAAATCACCAATTCATCATGACTTTCGAGTAGAAGCTCTACACTCTCCTGATCATTGCCATCTGCATAGATAGCTGTAGGAAATAGATATCGAACAAGTGTCTTTTTACCTGTATATGGTGCACCTACCAAGATAGATGATACAAATAGAGACTTTGTAAGATTAAAACCTTTGATGATATGCTTTACCTGTGTGGACTCTGTTTGAAAGTGACCATTCACCTTGACGCTCCTATGCTATATTGATAAAAATAATCATACAGTTTTACTTAAATTGTATCCAAAATATGTTAAAGTACATTTATAACAGACAAATGAGTTAACATAAAAAAAATATTTCAAAAGTTTTGCATTCAATTTTCATATCTTGAGCTGGAAAAGGCACTAGAGTACTTTGCTTTTTTTGGAGGTATCGAGTCGGGGATAGATATAGATCTCTTCGATAACTTAGATGAGATTATGATGCACACTATCATACCAAATATTGAGAAGTATGAAGCAGCGGTCTCCCCATCTTTTCTGTTGGAGGCTCCCTATCGTGATCTTCTTATCGCTATTGCTCGCGGTGATGGCAAACTACTCAATATATTTAAAAGAGCAAGAGTCAATGAGATGGTTGGTGGTGAGCTGATAGCTCAATTGATAGATCTAGGTATCATTCGACTAGAGAAGTCTCGTGAAACTCCTCTCAAAACTCATCCAAAACAGAAGATCAAAAAAAGTCTTAGAGCTTATCGTATACAGTCAAAAGCACGCTTTAGAGTCCCTTTCTTGCGTTTTTGGTTTGGTTTTGTCGAACCATATAGACGCGATATTAAAGATGGGAAAAGTCATGCTTTTTTAGAGAATTATCATCGCAGTTATGATCGCTGTGTGAGTCTGAGTTTTGAGCAGCTATCCAATGATCTCTTAGAGCTCTATTATGACAAGAGCGACCCATGTGTAAGCAAGGGCGGGTTTTGGGATCACAATAGTGAGTTTGACCTGTTGAGTTTGACACAGAGTGGGAAAATCATCTTGGGTGAGTGCAAATACAGAGGGCGTAAAGTGTGCAAAAATGAACTCAATAAACTTAAAGAAAAAGCGTTACAGTCAGGTATCAGCGTTGACACTTATGCACTCTTCTCCAAAAATGGTTTTTCAAATGAGCTCAATCAAGTCAATGATGCAAACCTGCTACTCTTTGAGCTAGAGGACTTTAGGTCTTTACAGTTTTGATTGTTGTACTTTTTTGATATTTTGTCGGTGTTTTTTGAATGATTTACTAAAGTCATGACCGCCTTGACTATTTTTCATAAAGTAGAGATAGTCAGTTTTTGCAGGTTTTATAGCCGCTTTTATAGCATCAAATGAGACAGCACAGACTGGATATGGCGGCAATCCTTTATGTTTGTAAGTATTGAACTGACTTGTGTCGTTGCGTATCCTCTCAGGTGTAATTTTGATATGAGAATATTTTCCATAGTTGAGTGTGCCATCCATCTGAAGCGGCATTTTTTTTCTCAGACGATTGTATATAACTGATGCTACTAAAGGCATCTCTTCTCTATTGGCAGCCTCTTTTTGGATGATAGAGGCGATAGTAAGTAGGCGATTCCACTTTTTCTTATCGTAGACACCATAAATTTTTTGGGATAACTCTTGGTATTTTTTGTCTGTTTGCGAAGTCAAAAAGAGAATGAGATGCTTCTCTCTGATACCAAAGGGTACAAAGTAGGTATCTGCATAGATCCCTGCCTCTCTATAGGAGGCATATTGATCGGTATAATTTTGTAGTCTCTTTTCATCTAGTCTCAGCTCATTAGATATAATTTTTAGGAATATAGGAGTTGTCTCTCCAGGTATCAGTATCACCTCTACCATATGTGCCTTAGCCGTTACCAGTTTATATAGAAAATCGATGCGATTGAGACTGGTTTGTCCGATCGTTATCCAGCCTGATTGAGGTTGTCCCATTAAAACCAGCAGATAAGTATCGATAGGGCAGAGTGCATAGCCTCTTTTAGAGAGCTGTGTTATAATAGTGCTGACTGAACCTTGTGGTATAAATAGCGTTGGTGTTGTTTTGACAGGTATCGTTGTATAGAAAATAAAAGAGATCAAAATGAGAAGAACACTATTTGTTACCCACTCAACAATACGAAATATACTCTTTGCCATTGTAGCCATAGTGGTTACTCTCTTCGTTTTTTTAAAGGGCGGTATTTCGATTGATCATCTCAAGATCGCCTCATTTGATATCGAGGGATTATATCTAAAACTCGATAAAAAGCTTATCCTGAGAGTTGATAAGTTGGTCATCCCATATACGAAAAAGAAGAGACCTCTACCCAACATATATAAAGATCTTGATAGAGTTAAAGAGATTTTGCATTTTTTTGATTATATCGAATTTAAAAAAATTAACTTCAAAAATGATCACTACTCTTTTCTATTTACCGATCATATCTTTTATCTTACCAATGATATGTTTGAGATAGCTGCCCATGAGGTCAATCGTATAGATGATGAACTGCAAGCAGTAATAGATCTGGTTTATCTAAAAAAATATGATATCAGCTTATCTGGAAAGCTTGTCTATGATTATGTAAATGATCTGGCTTTGATCCGGGGAAAAGCTGATTATAGAGATATAGATGCTGAGTTTATCATCCATAAACGAAAAGAAGATCTATACTATGCTATGAAGTCAGATACTTTTACGCAGTTCAAGCCCTTGATAGATCAGTTTGATATCCCACCCAAGATAAGTGTTTGGATTACTGATAATGTACGAGCCGAGAGCTATAAGCTCCTAAGCCTAAAGGGTACCATAAAGATAGACAAAAAAGGGATAAATATAGTGCCTGAGACTATTATCGGCAGAGCAGAGTTGAAGAATGCTTTAGTCCATTTCAGGGATGGACTTGACCCCTACAGGGCTGATAAGTTATCTATCTATATCGAAGATGGAAAACTATCTTTTATCCCTGAAAACTCCTCTTTTGAAGGGCATAAGTTTCAAGGGAGTCTCTCCCTCGACCAGCTTATAGAGCGTAAAGCTATATTGAGTCTCGATATAAATTTCAAGGAGAGATTGGATCAGGAGATTCGTAAAATAGTAGAAGCATATAAGATCAAAGTACCTATATTGCAAAAAAGCGGCAAAACAGATGTATCACTACAGCTAGATGTAGATCTCAAATCTAAAGAGGTAGAGTTTAGTGGTGATTTCACACTAGGCAAAGGTGAAGTATCTATAGGGGATCTGCTGCTACCTGTCAAGAGAGGAGATCTGCATATAGAGCATGGTGTGGCAACACTCTCTGGTATAAAACTTTACAATAGTATGGTTGATGCTACTGTAGATGGCAAAGTCTATATCAAGAAGAGGTATATAGATTTAGATTTGGATATCAAAAATCTACACTTGGGGAGTGATAAAAATAGTTTTCTTGCTATGAAAAAGAGTAAACTTCCTATGAAGATAGAGTATAAAAATAGGATAAAGATCTCTCTGCCTACACTGAAAACATCGATCAGTATCTCTAAAAAAAATGGATCAGCAGTGATAAATATGAGGGATCTATCCAAGATCAAGAGAAGTTTAAAAAATTTACCACTTACCCTTGATGGTGGGAATCTGAAGATCCAGACAGATAACTATAAGCGTTATACATTTCAAGGGTTACTTAAACGATATGACTGCTTTATTTATGAAAAGGATTCAGCTTGTTTGACTCAGATACCTATA